>BOBG01000030.1 GCA_026002265.1 Spirochaetia bacterium | reverse complement strand
GTTAACAGCAGACCAAAAAGAGATTATTCCTGATTATCAACGCCCTTATATGTGGGAACTTTCAGAAATTATTGAAGATGCAGGAATAAAATTAGATGATATTTTCCGGTATTATATGCACATTCTGAGGGCAAAATCTGGC
The DNA here is from genome assembly GCA_026002265.1 of Spirochaetia bacterium. Taxonomy (GTDB): domain Bacteria; phylum Spirochaetota; class Spirochaetia; order Treponematales; family Breznakiellaceae; genus BOBG01. Next base: position 20,148 of record BOBG01000030.1, on the reverse strand, counting down.
ATTATCTCAAAAGAAATTGGCTTACGGAAATTTTTTGCACAAGACAATAATTGCCGTAGCAAAAAACTGTCGCAAAACAAAAAATTGGTTGCCGCCGGATATTAAGGAACGTGATAAAGAATTTTGCGACAGAATATTTGGGGGTTTTAATTAACATATAGGATAAGGAGTTATCATGAATAATTGGTTATATTCAGACATTGTAAAAGATCATTTTACCAATCCCCGGAATGTATTATTTGGCGATGAATCGGAATTTCCAGCCGATGCAAAAGGACAGACTGGAAATATCCGGTGCGGGGATCAAATGTTAATGCTGCTCCAGATTAAAGACGATGTTATTAACGATGTACGCTGGAAAACTTACGGTTGTGCGAGTGCAATTGCTTCTACCAGTGTACTTTCTGAAATGATCAAAGGGATGAATATTAAAGATGCCTATGCCATCGGCTCCGAAGATTTAGTCAAAAAACTCGGCGGATTGCCGGAACATAAAATTCATTGTTCAGTCCTTGGTGATAAAGCGCTCCGGGTAGCGATAGACGATTATCTCGAACATACGGGCCGGGCAGGAATGCTAAAAGAAGCATCAACCGAGATTTGTCACTGTCTCGGCATTACTGATAAAGACATTGAAAAAGCATTTAACAATGGCGCCCGGACATGGGAACAGCTTCAGGAAGCGACCAAAATTGGTACTGTTTGCGGCGGGTGCAAGGAAAAAGCATTGGAATTACTGCATGAATATATGCATATTTACGGATAAAAAGCTTCTTCTGCCGCCTTTACAGCTTGGTACCAGAAAGACTGTTGACGAGATTAATGCCTGTTATATGCCGGCATTATAGTGTCAGAATCTCATAAAAAAGTGGTTGTCTGGTGGATTCATGGCTCTAGCCGGGAGGTAGGACTGTCCTATACCCTCCTCCCTGCTCCACCACCTCCAGAATCAGTTCGTTCACCAGTGTAATAATCCCGGTAATTTCATGCGCCCGGTGGTAAGCTCCGCCATACTTCCAGTCCTCCGGTTTTTCCACAAGACCGGCTATAACTGGATTCTGGTCAATATAATTGTACACATTCCGGAAGTCTCTTTTACCGGTAATCACCCGTGAATAAAATCTATCTCCCCAGAAATGGCCAGTTTCATTATGTGCTTTATTCCACCGAATCGCGAAGACAAACTTTATCCATTTCATTATATCTGAAAGACTTTGCCCCTCATGCGGCGTGATCAAGAAATGGAAATGGTTGGCCATAATGCAAAAGTTCCACAGTTCAAATATGTACTTTTCCTTTGCTTCCGCGATAACTGTAAGGAACAATTCCTTGTCCTCATCCGGCGCTAGTTCAAAAGCTCTCCGGTTAACTTCCGAAGTTACATGGTAGGTCCAGCCAAAGTTGGTAGGACCTCGTGGGATATGAGTCATTAGAATACCTCCTCCTCAATAACGAGGTACTCTAATAACGGGGTGAAGTGTTAGTTTTGATTCACTTTCCGGGAAAAATTTCTAAAAATTTCTAGGACAGTCCTCCACCACCTTCCCGGTTTTGTTCTGCCAATGCCCGTACCAGAACCGGTAAACCATAGAGCCGGATAAATCCTTTTGCGTCAGCATGATTGTAAAGCTCGCCGGTGGTGAAGCTTGCAATATCCGGATTGTATAGGGAATAGGGTGACGATGCGCCGGCAGCGGAAATACTTCCTTTGTACAGTTTAAGCCGTACTGTGCCGGTGACCGTTTTTTGGGTCGAATCAACAAAGGCAGATAAGGCTTCCCGGAGCGGGGTGAACCAGAGTCCGCCGTAAATCAGCTCGGCCATTTTGACCGAAACTTGTTGCTTGAACGCGTAGGTCTGTCTGTCAAGACAGATGTGTTCAAGTTCAGCGTGTGCATAGTAGAGGATGCTGCCGCCGGGTGTTTCGTAGACGCCCCGGCTCTTCATACCGACCACCCGGTTTTCCACGAGATCAACAATGCCGACTCCATTCTGACCGCCGATTTTATTTGCCGTTTGGACTAGTTCTAACGCGGGAAGCCGGCGTCCATTGAGTGCAACCGGGAGACCCTCCTCGAATGCAATTTCCACATACTCAGGTCTGTCCGGTGCCTGTTCCGGAGGAGTGCTTATCTTGAGCATACCGGCGAGCTTCGGTTCATGAGCCGGATCCTCCAAATCAAGCCCCTCGTGGGAAATATGCCACACATTATCGTCCCGGCTGTAAGAATCCGTTTTTTTCATGGGAACCGGAATATTACGCGCCTCAAGGTAGGCAATTTCCTCTTCCCGGCTTTTAATATCCCATGTCCGCCATGGCGCAATAATTTCGAGATCCGGCGCAAAAGCCATGATCCCCAAATCAAACCGGATCTGGTCATTACCCTTACCGGTTGCACCATGGGCAATAGCCACGGCTTTTTCCTTCCGGGCATAGTCAACAAGCACCTTTGCGATAAGCGGACGCGCTGTCGAAGTCCCCAGCAGGTATTTATCCTCGTAAACCGCTCCTGCTTTGAGTGCGGGCCAGACATAGTTCTCGACATATTCCTGCCGGACATCGGCAACCGTACAAGAAAGCGCACCAGTATCAAGCGCACGTTGAGTGATAGTTTTCCAATCAGCCTCTTGCCCCACATCGACACATACTGCTACAATGTCGCAATCATAGTTCTCCTTGAGCCACGGAATAATTACCGTTGTATCAAGCCCGCCTGAATAGGCAAGTACAATTTTCTTTTTCATAGAAACCCCTTTGTACAGATCATAGCACAAATAAAGAGAGAAATGGAAGATCTAGTATGATATTGACACTGGGTATTGTTTTATGTATATTTGCTATTAAAGTCAGATTAAGTCGAGGCTATATTGAAACCAGAGAATAGTACTGAACAATACAGGATTGAGGACAGAGGTCCTGCCGGCGGTTTTATTTTTTACGACAAAGGCAGTTATTCGGAAGGATGGCGGTATTTGGAAGCCGCTCCGAATGATATTGGGAGTGCTGACTGGGGAGTTTCCGTAACGAGTCTATCCGGAACAGGTACTGCTATCGGCACAGGAGATGAAAATACAAATAAAATCCTAAATATAGTAGGATCGGAGACTGGACGGGCAGCGGCTTTATGTGCTACTTTCAATATAAATGGATATAATAATTGGTTTTTGCCAAGTAAAGATGAGCTGAATCTTATGTATGAAAATCTGAAAAAAAAGGGATTAGGAAATTTTACTGACGATTGGTACTGGTCTTCATCAGAAGATGGTAACCATAGCCATGCATGGGGGCAAAGTTTCATTGACGGTTGTCAGGGCAACTATACCAAAGGCGAATGTTATACCGGTTATGTACGTGCAGTACGGGCTTTTTAAAATGTTCACTATCAGAACTGCTGCCGCCTTCAATCCAGAGAGATACTTCATCATTCTAGAATTTTTTCTTGACAAATATGGATTCTATACTTATAGTTATTTTTATGGTGCCGATCTATCATGGGTTTAACTGAACGCCTTTCATGTTCAGATGAACCTGCATCATGTTTAACTGAACGCCTTTCATGTTCAGATGAACCTGCATCATGTTTAACTGAACGCCTTTCATGTTCAGATGAACCTGCATCATGTTTGTACTTACACATACTACTGTAAAAGGAGAATTATTATGGGTGATAGTAGAGACTGGCTTCCAAGACGCCGGGAAGCCCAGCTTACGATGTTAAAAAATTGGCTGACGGTATTGCAAACCAAGGCTGCGGTGTGGCAAATTCCCGCGGAGGAGGTGTCAGAATTGACAACTATTTCCATTACAGCTCAGACTATTCTTACCACTGCATTGAGTAGTGAGCAAACCTCAGTGATTACTTCTCAGTGTAAGGTGGCTTTTACTGCACTTACCGAAAAGATGCGTTTCATCAAGAGACGGTATTTTTTGAGTCCCCCTCTGACAGAATCTGATTTTACTGCCCTGGATCTGAAACCTCACGATACAAGCCACACTCCACGGGGTAAGCCACGGGCGCAGATGACTGCGGAGATTGGACGATCCGGTACCGCAATGCTCATTCTCAAGATGGTTTATGCAGAAGGTACGCGCAATTTATCTGACCCGCGTACCGATATTGTCTCTCAAATACGTTGGGGCAAGTATTCCCCAGTTTCCCCGAAATCTAATCCGGCAAAAGGGGAGATAGCCGGTATTCCTACGACACCGGAAGAGCTGCCGATGGTGCTTAGTACCAGACGCAAAAAGGAAATTATTACGTTTGAATGGAATGATTCTGGCAAAACCGTTTATTTTGCTATCCGTATCGGCAACGGCAATAATGACTATGGACCATGGTGTCCGCTTTTTTCAGCAGTGATTCCGTAAGGGGTGGTTCTAGTAAAAACTCATGAGGGGGTGTCTTCCCCCTGCCTCTATCACGACAGGCTCGATACCCGGGCATCGAGCCTGTCGTGATGCCGGCACCCCCCTCTTTGGATGAGAGTCTATTCCCCAACGGGGGTAATCCGTATTCCCTTACCGGAGAGATTGTCCACTAATGTCAAATGAATATTTTTCTATTCATGTGCAGCTTGTAAAGGAGCTTTTTATGATCGAGTCTTCAATGTTGTATACATGTGCTTTTTTTGGCGGCTTAAATGACAAACAAATTCTTTTGGTAGAGTCTCTTATGAAAAAAGAAACGTATAACCCCGGTGAAAAAGCTGTTACTGAGAATCAGCCCAACGATTCGCTCCGGTTTATTCTTGAGGGTACTTTTTTATTACAGAAAAACGGCATTAAACTGGTGGAGTTTGCTCCTGGTGATGTGTTTGGAGAAATAGAAATGTTAGACGCTGCACCGGCCGCTGCAACCATTACCGCACAGACTCCGGCAAAGCTTTTGTCTTTTTCACACCATGCATTCCATGAGCTTTATAAACAGGATATTTACGCATTTGCTTTGATCGTTATGAATCTTGCACGGGATGCCTGCCGGCGGCTCCGGCACATGGACGACTTAGCTGTAAAAGCGCCGGAAAATTACAGCATATAAAAGACAGGGATCTTAGGCGATCATCGTACCGATTCCTTCATCGGTAAAGAGTTCAATGAGCAAGCTATGCGGGTGCCGGCCGTCAAGAATATTCGCTTTTTTGAGACCGTGGTCAAGGGCAATGGTACAGCAATCGACTTTTGGAATCATGCCTTTGCTGACGATTCCAGATGTTTTGAGGGATTCGATCTCATTCCGGTTAATAACTTTGATCAGTGATTCCGGATCGTGAATATCGCGCAAGATTCCCGGAACATCAGTCATGAGAATGAGTTTTTCAGCCTGCACTGCCCCAGCAATACTCGCGGCCGCGGTATCAGCATTGATGTTAAGCGCATGGCCGGAATCCTCTCCAACACCAGTCGCGACAGAAGAAATAACCGGAATCAATCCGGAATCGAGCACAGAATCGAGCACAGTCGCATCAACTTCTTCGATTTCTCCAACAAAGCCGAGGTCTTCGCCATTGATCCGGAGCCGGCGTGCCTTGAGGAGTCCCCCGTCAATGCCGCAGATTCCCAATGCCTGACCGCCTTGCATTTGAATCAAAGAGACAATGTCTTTGTTTACCTTGCCGCAGAGTACCATTTGTACGATTTCCATCGTTTCAGCGTCTGTGTAACGGAGTCCCTGTACGAACCGGCTTTCTTTTCCAAGGGCTTTGATCACAGAATCAATTTCCGGCCCGCCGCCATGCACAAGCACCGTGCGGATTCCCACGCAGGCCATCAAAATCACATCCTGAATCACCGCGGCTTTGAGTTCTGCGTTGATCATAGCGTTGCCGCCGTATTTGACTACAACTGTTTTGCCCCGGTACTGCTGAATGTAGGGAAGGGCTTGGATGAGTAATTCTGCCCGGCTTTGGGGTGTCGTCATGACCGGTAATCTCCATTTATTTTGACATAATCGTAGGAAAGATCGCAGCCGTAGACAGTTGCCCGGCCGGAATGTGTGCCGACAGTGATTTCAATGTCAATTTCATCTTCCGACAGGATTCGTTTTGCGCTTTCTTCTGAAAAGGCGACTGATTCGCCGTTTTTGCAGACTGGAACCGAACCGGCCCGGCTCTTAAATGATACGGCAGTTGCAGCCGGATCAAAAGATAGTCCCGCATAGCCTAATGCACACAGCACGCGTCCCCAGTTTGCATCGGAGCCGAACATCGCGGTTTTGACCAGTGCAGAACCGGCCACGGATTTTGCCAAGACAGATGCATCGTCTTCGCTTTCCGCGCCGGAAACGCTGACACATATCAATTTTGTAGCGCCTTCTCCATCGCGCGCCATCTCACGCGCAAGCCGGATACACAGTGTTTCGAGTCCGGATGCAAAAGAATCAAAATCCTGTCCCTTGGAATCCAGAGGAATATTACCGGCCATGCCGTTTGCCATGATCAGTACCATGTCGTTGGTCGAAGTGTCGCCGTCAATGGTGAGTCGGTTGAATGAACGCTTGACTGCCTGCCGGAGCGCAGTGTCGAGCATAGTCCGGCTGATAACGGCATCTGTGGTGATGAATCCTAACAATGTTGCCATGTTTGGGTGAATCATGCCGGATCCTTTAACCATTGCTCCGATTCGTACCGGCTTTCCGTTGAGATTCAGCTCGATAGAGCCGGATTTTCTCCGGGTATCGGTTGTCATGATTGCCTCTAAAGCTGCCTCTTCACCGGATTCGTCAGAACGAATCGAATCAGCCAATGCCCCGATTTCAGATTCAATTGCCGCAATCGGCAGAGGAACACCGATCACACCGGTTGATGCGACAATAACATTCGATGCCGGAAATGCAAATTCATCTGCAACCAATTCCGCCATTGTGCGCGCTGCGATCATGCCAGCTTCACCGGTACACGCATTGGCATTTCCGGAGTTGATGATAACAGCCCGGATCGTTGACTGCTCAAGATGCTGTTGGCTGATGAGGACGCTCGCAGCTTTTACCCGGTTAGTGGTGAACACTGCCGCTGCCGTACACGGTTTTTCCGAAAGAATCAACGCGAGATCACGTTTGTGTGACGATGCTTTTATGCCACAAAAAATACCACCGGCCAGAAAACCAGCCGGCGTGCAAATTGAGTTAGTCATACAACCTCCGGAAAATTAACGGCGGCTTACAGGAATAAACCGGGAAATCAAATTGATATTTTTAATTAAGATTTTATCTGAATATAATTCCATAAGATGTTGAGTGATAAAAGGAGTCAAAGCTTCCTGAGTTTTGTGTACACTCAAGCCGGCCCAATGTGCTAGGTCATCGAGAGATATCGGGAATTCCCGCTGGCTGTTGGGTTTTTCTCCCGGCTGCAGTTCGTTAAGCATCATGATCACCGATGCTATTTTTGCCTGAGGATCGCGTATAGTCAGAATCGAAAGGCGCTTTTTTTGATCATAGATCCGTTTAGCGAATGTTTTGAGGAGTTTCATTGCGATCTGCGGATTTCCCTGCATGAGAATATTGAAATTCTGCCGGTTAAATTCCAACAGAGTCGTTATACCAACAGCGATAGCCGTCGCGGACCGGGGTGAATTTTCAAGAATGGCCATTTCACCAAACATATCCGAGGGCTGCAAAATATCAATAGTTTTTTCAATTTCTCCAATCACCTTTACTAGTTTTACTTGCCCGGTTTGTATCAAATAAAAAGTATCACCCGGCTCAAATTCCGAGAAAATAATATCATCATCGGAAAAAACTTTGGCAAACCGGTTAAATGCTTCAAGATTCATTGCCATAAAAAATTATCCTTCTTCAGGTTTTGCGCGAGCAGCAAGCTTTCTTTCCTGTCTTATGATATAGGATTCGATTCCGCCAAGCTTTTTTACCACTGCATTTGCTTTTTCACTATCTGGATATAAATCAAGGAAACGCCTGAAAATATATTGAGCTTGAGTAAAACGCCGGTTTTTTAGATAGTATTCCCCAACATTGAAGAGCCCAGATTCCGGATCATGTATCTCCCGGTCATCTAAAAGGTTAGAAACCTGACGGTGCACACGCCGCAACTGATTCGAAAAAACTTTGAGCATTTTCATGATGAGCGTTGTATTGCCCGCAGCAAATACTTCAAACTCAGCAACAGAAAACGAGACTAAGCTGACAGGAACCGGACCTGCCATCGCATTTTCTTCACGGGGATAATGTCCAAGCGCGGATTTTACCCCAAAAAATTCTCCGGCCTGCACCAGATCTTGAAATTGACTGCCACTCTCTATATCTTGATAAGAAAGAGAGATAGCACCTGTTTGAAGCAGAAAAACTTTACTCGCTTCGTCACCTTCAAAATAAACAACTGACTTTGCAGGAAATGATAAGGCTTTCGGCACGGTATTCCTCGCTACAAAAACGACTACACCTGACACTAGCACAGCAGAGAGCATTTGTCAAGATGATTCAGATTCCGGCTCGAATGGCAGAAAATCAAGCATTTTGTTAAAACCAATTTTTTGCCGGGCCTGCCGGTAGCGTCCGGCCGGATCTCCGATAACAAACCGGGGAATTCCCCCAACGGTAATGGACGTATACGAATCCTGCAATGTTCCGCCGATCAGATCCATAAAGCGCATCTCTCCGTACAATGGTTTTCCGGCCATGGTAAGCAGTTCAATGTCTTCCATCGTTGCATTCGCAAAATTTTCAAAAGGATCCTCGGTTTTTGCCTTCAGAATCAACACATCAGCCATTTTTCCAAAGTCAAGTGTACCAAGGCGATCTTCCATGTGAAATGCCCGAGCCGCATTTATCGTAACCATGTTGAACAGAGTCTTGGCTGGGAGTTCTTCGCCGTAAAGATTCCGGTACAATTCACGGTCGTAGTGTATTTCGGCAAATAAATTAATGGATCCGGTATGAGTAGAATCGGTCCCAATCGTCACATTGACTCCGGATTGTAACAATTTCCGGATTTTGCATGTAACATTAAACATAAACATATTGGAGGCAGCGCACCACACGATACTCGCACCGGCCGCGGCCGCTTTTTTAATATCAGCGTCACTCAAACCTATACAGTGAATCAACACACAGTGATCATCCAACACACCGACTTGTTCCAAATAGTGGATGCCGCGCATTGATTCCTCGTCAAAACCTTCGGAAAGGTGCGTAATAAAAGGCCATTCGTTTTTGAGCGCCCGTTCATGCTCAAGCTCGATGCCGTCTCCCCATTTGAGATCGTAAGAAGAAGATTCATGTGCAAGTCCATATCCCAAAAAGGCCCGGATCGGTAAATACGGCAAAATTTTCCGGTTAAAATCCTGTGGAAAATGATCATTAACGGTGGTTACACCGGAAAATAGATTTTTGTACGCACTCAAGTAGTAAATTTCATCCGGTGAAAGCCGTGAACGCTCTGCAAATGTATCAGACACCTTGAGATCATTATCCCACGGCAGCCAGTTGAGGTAAAAAGTCCCCGGCGCCGGACCGACCCGCGGCAGGTAATTTCCCCGCAGATGATCATGAGTGTTGATGAGAGCCGGGTACACAAAAGACTTTTTTTCAAGGTCAATCTGCGGCCCGCTTAATGTATATCCAAGACGCCGGTTATGCACCCGGATCGCACCGGTGTATACTTTTTCACTTGAAGATACAACGAGAGCATTATGTAATGTATAATTATCCAACACGCTTTTCCTTTTGCTTTCTTTCTACTTTACGGTATAAAAACAAAAGGGTCAATCAGTTTATGTGTGGGTCAATTTCTTTTATGCTTTTTTTGCACTATAGTTCCGGTATGATCGATTTGCATACTCATTCAACTGCGTCAGACGGCACTCTGAGTCCATCAATTCTCGTGGAAACTGCGGTACAGAAAGGAATTACGACTCTTGCTTTAACGGATCATGACACTGATGCCGGACTCGAAGAGGCTAGTTCAACAGCCGGACGATTGGGAATCCGGTTTATTCCGGGTATTGAATTAGCTATCGAATGGAAACCGGGGGAATTTCACCTTTTGGGACTCAATATCCGGAACACCAAAAAAATGCAGGACACTGTGGCTAAAATTACTAATGAACGTAATGTGAGAAACCAGCGTATGGTGGCGTTGATGCAGGAAGCCGGAATCGAGGTAGCTTATGAAGATATTGTTGCCTTTTCCGGAGGACATTCTGTGGGACGTCCGCATTTTGCCGCATTTCTCATCAGCAAAAAAATAGTCCGTACTCAAAAAGAAGCTTTTGACCGGTATCTTGGCGACAAAAAAGCGTTTTATGTGCAGAGAGAAAATTTAGATTTTGATCAGGCGGTCTCTGCGATTCATATATCCGGCGGTATTGCGGTGCTGGCTCATCCTTTGTCCTTGTATGTGGCGTGGGGACATTTGCCAGATTTGGTCAAAGGTTTGAAGGATCGAGGTTTAGACGGCATCGAAGTGTGGCACCCGACCGCGACAGTACATGAATCCCGGCGTTTGGAGCAGCTCGCTCATGAAAATAATTTGTATATCACGGCCGGAAGTGATTTTCATGGTGCGATTCGTAAGGACCGGAAACTCGGCATCGCGGCCGGTGAAAAAAAAATTGACGAATCACTCGTGCGGGTACCATGGTAATGATTTTGGGGACAGACCTCTATATTTCTTTATTTTGGGGACAGACCTCTACCTGATTTTTCCGGACCGGAAAGTAGTTTTGCCAGAACATCAACCGGCTGATTCCGGGATCGATTTTAGGGACAGACCTCTGTATTTCTTTGTGTTACAATGAAATAAATGGGGACAGACCTCTATCTGATTTTTCCGGACCGGAAAGTAATTTTGCCGGAACATCAATCGGCTGATTCCGGGATCGATTGTGGGGACAGACCTCTGTATTTCTTTATGTTACAATGAAATAACTGGGGTCAGACCTCTACCTGATTTTCCCGGACCGGAAAGTAGTTTTGCCAGAACATCAACCGGCTGATTCCGGGATCGATTTTGGGGACAGACCTCTGTATTTCTTTATGTTACAATGAAATAATTGGGGACAGACCTCTATCTGATTTTTCACGGACCGGAAAGTAGTTTTGCCAGAACATCAATCGACTGATTCCGGGATCGATTTTGGGGACAGACCTCTGTATTTCTTTATATTATAATGAAATAACTGGGGTCAGACCTCTACCTGATTTCTGGAATTGGAGGTGGAAAGTAGTAGCGATTTCTTTTGACAAACCGTTCAAGGGACGAGAAATTCGTTTTACAAAAAAAATCCCCTCAAAAATGAGGGGGTAATTGTGATGAGCCGCCCGGAGATCGAATCCAGGACCCACGCCTTAAAAGGGCGTTGCTCTACCGACTGAGCTAGCGGCCCAACGTTTCATAATAATAACAAAAGCTACTTTCTGTGTCAAGATGCAGCGCGCAATTTTTTTAATTCAAAAAATATCAGGATTCCGGTTACGATAAACGAAAAACCGTCAGCGACCGGAGTAGCCGCTATGACCCCCCGGAGTCCCCACAAACGGCCGAAAATCAAAATACAAGGAATAAGCACGATGAACTGCCTAAGCATGGAAAGGAGAATCGAAGTTTTGGGGCGGCCGGTGACTACAAATACATTTGAAGAAACAATTTGGAAACCGGCAACTGGTAAGAGAAGAGTCGTTATCCGCATGGCCCACGGGGCAAATTCCAAAAGTGCCGGGCTTCCATCCGGCGTAAACGCGTACACCAGCGCGACCGGAAAAATTTGAGTAAAAATAGTGCCCACGAGACAGATTCCGGTTGCAGCTCCTATGGCCAGCAGATAGGCCTGTAGTACTCGCCGGAAATGTTTTGCGCCGTAGTTGTAGCCGAGGATCGGCTGCGCTCCTTGGTTGATTCCAAAGATCGGCATCATAATGACCATGGTGATGGATCCGGCAATATTCATGCCGGTGAGCGCAATGTCGCCGCCATTTTCCACGCCCAGCGCCGCGGCTCCATACTTTCCCATGCTATTATTCATAAGCAGTTGTACGCCGGACATGATCAGTTGCAGCAAAAATTGCGAGGATCCAAAAACCATGATCTGCCAGGTGATTGCGGGAGAGAGTCGGAATTTTTTGAGATTCAGCCGGATCACCGCCCGGTCGCTAAAACTGAAGTACAAGATCCAGATAGCAGAAACCAGTTGCGAAATGATCGTTGCCCATGCAGCACCTTCAACGCCCCATTTGAACACAAAAATAAAAATCGGGTCCAAAATCGTGTTCAGCCCGGCCCCGATAAACATACTCACCATCGTCACTTTGGGAAAACCTTGGGCCCGGGTACAATGGGAAAAACCGAAACCGACCATAGAAAAGATGGAACCGTAGAGAATGATCTGGAAATAACGCCGGCTGTATTCCAAAGCGGTACTCCCTTCTTGGGCCCCAAGCCGGGACAAAATCGGATCCATGAAAATCAGTCCGGCCGCCATGATGATTGCTCCGCAGATCATAAGTAGCCAGAAGCAATGATTCAACGCTTGTTCTGCATCGCCACGTTTCCCCTCGCCGAGCCGCATAGAGATCATATTCGCGGCGCCCATACCAAAAAGCATGGCGAATGCCATAAAAATGATCATCAACGGCAGCACGAGGGACAGACCTCCGAGGGCGACTTCGTCAACACCTCGCCCCACAAAGATCCGATCCACGATGTTGTACAGTGCATTGACCAACATTCCGGTAATGGCGGGCAGCGAAAATCGGAGGAGCAGTTTTGGAACCGGTTCCGTACCGAGCTGGTCCGCGACATTGGTAACGATTCTTTCGACTCTAAATTCAATTGGGTCAGGATTAGGTTTTGGCATTATTCATGAAAACATAGACATAAATCACAGTAAATGCAACCTTTTTCCGGTTTTTTGTGTTAAAATTAAGTATGCAGCAGGTTACTTCTACAGTAGCTCAAACTATTGTAGCGATCATTCCTATTGTCGGTATTGTCATGGGTTCTGCGGTGGTGTTTTTCTATCTTCTCTGGAATCACCGGCGTAAAACGTTGCTGATAAAAGCCGGACAGTGGACACGGCCGCATTTTGATTTACTCTCCTTCAGCCTCCTCACGGGTTTACTGCTCGGAAGCGTGGGATTATGCTTAACTGTGTTTCTTTCTATAATGCTGGGTTTGAGTTTTGGTCTTTTGGGCGGACTCATTCCCCTGTCAATGGGGATTGGTCTCCTTGTGTACTATGGAATTAAGCGCAGTGAGCACCCATGAAAAAGGCGGACGATTTTGATGATCTAATGATCGTTCAGGAGATCGTCTCAGGTCAAAAGGAATTATTCCGGTTATTGATGAATCGTTATAAAAAAGCTGTATACAGCATCGGCTGGAGTTTTTTGCACAATGCAGACGATGCATCGGATTTTTCTCAGGAAGTTTTTTTGAAAGTATTCCGGAATCTTCCTTTATTTGAGGGCCGGGCTCGTTTTTCGACATGGCTTTACCAAATTGCCTACAACACGGCGATCAACAGCTCGCAGCGAAAAAAGGAATATCAGAGTCTTGCGGAAGAAGATGTTTTTGTGGCAGAGGGAACGCCGGAGCAAAGTACGTTAAAGGAAGCTCTACGGCAGGCAGTCCGGCAGGCAGTTGCGGAGTTGCCGGAACGCTACCGGGTGTGTATTGATTTATGTTTTTTTTACGAGCGTTCTTATCAAGAAATTGCCCTCATAACCGGATTTCCGGTGAGTACAATCAAAAGCCATGTGCTTCGGGCAAAAAAAATGCTGCGAGTCCAATTAGCTGACTTTATGGAGGAATTTTAATGAAAGTTAAAAAGTATTTACTCGATTCATTTTTAGAGGAAGAGCTTTCGATCCGGGATCGTGTGTGCCGGGCGATCCATCTTCTTTTGTACAGTCAGGATGCGGATCAATATAAAAAAATAAAAGAAGCTGAACAGATATTGCAGAGCGAATTTTTTGCGGAACCGCCGGAATTCGAAGACGCAGTTATGGAATATATCCGGGATGATGCAGCGGATGGCTACGAAAATACGGATAATTCGGGAGTATCGTTTGGCAGTTGGATCGTCACCGGCTTTGTTATACTCATTTCGTTATCAACAGTATTTTTAAATATGGATTTTGAAAATGTGGCCGCAACATACGGCTCTTCTTTCCTGCTACCGGTTGGAATCACGATTGGAGCAATTCTCACCGGTTACGGAGCACTTTTTATCGGAAGTCATCTCAAGGAACTTTCTGAACATTTTGGTTTGCATTAAAAGGTCCGGCTCATACGTGAAGAGCCGGATCATTCATTAGTCAGCAGAAGCAACAACCCGGAAACCAATATCCCGGAATTTTGTGGTAGGCAGACTCATATCCCGCTGTGACGGAGCCAAATCTTCATTCGGTGAATTGAAATTTCCGCCGCGCCATACACGGTCAACGCCATTTTCCACATCTTCTGAGGTTCGCGGTATTTGGAACCAATCCCAACACCACTCGCCGACATTTCCGTACAAATCATGTATTCCAAAGTTGTTTGCCTGTTTTGTACCAACCGGATGAGGCGCACCCTCGCTATTATCATTATACCAAGCAGCAACAGCAACATCTTCAGCAGTTGCTCCAGCACGAGCCGCAAATTCCCACTCAGCTTCGGTCGGTAACCGGTATCCATTGGCATCCGGTACCAAAGTCACTTGCCCATCAACAATTTTATACGCAGCTACCAATTTAGCTTTTGCACTCAACTGGTTGCAGTACGCGATTGCCTCATACCATGTTACGTTTGCCACAGGCAAATCATCTCCTTGAAACAGAGACGGATTAAAACCCGTAAGCGCGACATATTCTTTTTGAGTCACTTCATTTCGCGTTATATAGAACGGACGGACATCGACCGTTTGTAGGATCGTCTCATTGGAACCGGGCCTCGTAGTTTCTGTTTGAAATGAACCGCCCTCAAGCCGGACAAAGCGATCGCTTGGGAATAGCTCCATCTCTCTATCAACCAGTTTAAAAAGCTCGCGTATAAGAGTTGTAGCATCATTTGGGTTTGTGTAAAGAATCGAACCGGATTCACGGATAGTACCATTTTTCAAAGAGACAATTTCAACCATAAGCCGTCTATTTTCTCCAAGGGTGGTGATACTTGCCGATAGTACGTAATCACTTTCGATAGCTTTTCTATCTTCGCTATACTGACGTTCTATGAGCTCCGCTGCCTCGGTCCGAGGAAATACATAATAATAACCGGAATTTGCAATGTCGCCGGATAGTATCTGCGTTACGAGTTCCGCTTCATCAGCTGTCGCAGCAGCACCGGATACATATATCTTATTTACAGAGAGGCTTGGCTTTAGAGGTGATTTTTTATTAGCTGTAAATTTACTCACAAGCTCGTTGGACATTTTTTGAATCATAGCAGGCACTTCTGCTTCTCCGATGTAGGTTTGAGTAGTTGCTGCAACCTGCCTCAGATTTCCTACTTCAAATAACCCAATAGTCGCAATATATTGATCTCCGCTCCGTAAAACATACCCGGACAAGGCCAGATCAGATCCAATATCAGACGGTTGACTCAGAGAAGCCTTGACTGCACTCACATCTTGTACTCGTTGGACAGATTCATTATCTGATACTAACGAAAAAGATTTTTTAAATGATGGATCTTGAGTAATAAGCCGCACTATAATTCTTTCATTTCCATAAGATGAACCATCCGATGATAGTAACAATGTGTCTCTTCCTTTCAGTGCGCCGAATAATCTTTCGATTTCCTCACTGACAGTGAACTCCAAAGTGTTACCATTATCTATCATCTGCATAGGTTGAATAGAGATATTCACTACCTCAGCCGGTTTAGTTTTGCAACCGGACAAGAGTAGGAACACGCATCCACAAGCCGCATAAACCGAAACTAAACTAATTTTCATTAGATTCCCTTTGTTAGCAAAAAAAAACCCGGCTCTCCGGAGCCGGGCATCTTTTCCGGTCAAATTACCTTCCAGAGGTGGAACGAACAATCCGGAAACCAATATCACGGAACCCTACTGACGGCAGATTTAAACGCCGCCGTGCCGGGCGCAGATCAGCAACAGGAGAATTATAAGATCCGCCGCGCCATACCCGCGCTACACCATTATTTTGGTTAACAGCATCTCCATCTACTAATGCAGTATCAGAGCTATCCGCTGCTACATAAGGACCATACCAGTCAAAGCACCATTCACCAACGTTTCCATACAGATCGTATAGCCCAAGGCTATTTACTTTAGAAGTACCGACTGCATGAGTCTTTCCACCGGCGTTAGCGCTGTACCACGCTGTAGATTCAGCACTATCTGTTACTAGAGAAGCAACATATTCCCATTCAGCTTCGGTTGGTAACCGGTAACCATTAGTAAAAGTCAATTGATAATTACCAGTAAGAGAACCATTCTCGTCCCTTATCTCTTCATAAGCCGGCTCTAGATTTTCTTTTATGCTCAATGCATTGCAGTACTGAATCGCCTGTTCCCATGTCACATTCTCTACTGGCAAATCGTCACCCTTGGTAAAGGAAGGATTTGTATTCATAACCTGAAGGAATTCTTTTTGGGTAACCTCAGTTTTGCTGATAGCAAATGCGCTGAGTCTCACAAGCCGTACCGGGGATTCACCAGCAGACCTGTTGATACTTCCCATGTTAAAGAGATTGCCTGGAATTGAAACAAAGTTGGCGGATGTCAAATTTGCCCTGTCAGTATATCTTCCACTTGCATCTGGCCGGCTTGACAACATTTGGTCAAGTAATTCCTGTACATTCTGTGCTATGGTCGTTTCTGTATAATTAACTGAACCATATTCTCTCATGCTATTATCTGCAAGAGAAACAATTTCACCCATAAGCCGGTTTTGATTTCCCAATTTGTTGACACTTACAGTTAATAGGTACTCAATTTCATTAGTTGAAATAGTTCCATCTTCAGTTGGAGTACCTTTCCCTGCATTACGGTACTGTGCCAGTACAAAATCTTTTGTCCCGGTCCGGGGATAAACCTGGTAACGTCCAGAATCAGCGATTCCGCCCGCGAGAATTTGTCCGATCAACAAAGCTTGTTCATTACTAACATCACTACCAGAAATGATTACATCTCCTGCTGCAAGTGTCGGTTTATTAGACAATTCTCTATAAGAGATGAAGTTAGCAACTAGTTCATCTGCTATTTCTTTCGATCTTGCCGGTAATTCCGACGCATTAGTATAGGTCCGGGTACTTCCGGAAATCTGCCTCATAGAGGCAAAGTCAAAAAGTCCAGCGGTAATGACATTCGATCCTGTCGCTGAAGTAGTAACATAGCCACTTACGATATAATTAATTCCTTGTGAACGTGCAACTTCAGCGTTTGTGAATCTTTCCTCAACTTCAGTAGCATTTCCCACTATCTTCTGGTTCTCACGCTCATTCTGCCATACCTGCTCAACAACACTGTTGTTCGGTACCATAATGAAGTTGGTTCTAAACGATTCATTATAAGAGAGGAGCCGAGATACTGCCTGTCCGTCTTCGTACAACGCACCAGAGAATGGAAGAAAGGCCACCCGCGGGGTTATTTTTTCATCATAAAACTCAGCTTTTAGCCTTGCCCATTCCCGTATAGCATTTGCCCATGCATGCTCTGAAGTATAATCTTCTATAAGAGGCTGAGCACCCGGATCTTTATCAATCATCTGCATTGGAAGGAGCGGAGCATATTCTGATTCTACCGGTTCTACCGGTTCAATGTCTTCATAATAAACCGGCTGCTGAGCCAACAGATTCTTTATTTCTGTATCAGTCAGCTGACCGCTGCCGATCAGATCGAGCCATACTTTTGCGGCCCTTATCTGATCTACATTGCCTTCATCAAGACGGGCATTCAGGTCATCGTTTCCCCATGACAGTGACTTTTGAGTAGCAGTAGTAATTATACGAGCCTGATCAGCTTCCTCACTTACCTCTTCAGCATTAGTTGCCTTGAGTGTCCGGCTCAATTGACTTCCAGAAGCTGTAGTTGCCCATTGCAACGCATCATATTCCTCTGGCGTCAGAGCGCCTTCTGGTACTTCACCGTAATACTCTTCTTCTTCATAGTATTCCGGCTCCGGCTCCGGCTCTACTTCAGCCGGCTTACTTGCACAACCGAACAATATTAGGGACACACCTACCGCCATCCCCAAAACCGAACGTAAAAGACTAGTTTTCATAAAAACTCCTTTACGGAGTGTCCCTATCGGGGACCTCCACGATAAAGTGTACATAGTCTTGACTAAGAGAGTCAAGCCCCTATTTCGCAACCATGTGAAAGGCCACGTTTCTTTTAAGAAAACTTTACAACTCATATCAAAAATAGTCAAGCCGGAAAATTTTTCTTCACTAGCGCTGACAGAATCCGGCTATCTGCATGGTGTCATAACCGAATTATTCTCCTATTTTAATCGAATCAAACCATGCAGCATTATACAAAGCGAGATATTCGCCAAGATCATTTTTTAAAGTTGTTGATACAAGATCCTCGGTGGCATAATAGGATTCGCCTTTTTTCAAGGCACGGGCCGGTACATTTACTGTGGACGGAAAACCAAAATAATCGGTAAATTCTGCATAAATATCGGGCCGGTGAATAAAATCTATGAATTTATAAGTCATATCAATATTTTTTGAACCTTTCAAAATACACATACTGTCAATATAGGACGGACCGCCTTCCTCCGGAATAAAAAATACCGTGGATGCTTTTTGTACATCGGAAATTTCTTCGTACACGACTTCTGCGTAACCTTGCACCACCCAAAAATCACCGTCAGCAAAACCTTTTCCAAATGCTTCTGCATCAAATTTTATCAGATTTGGTTTCCATACGTTATTAACGAGATCCCGGGCCGCGGCAATTTCCTCCGGGTTGGTTGAATTGATTGAATAGCCGAGTGTTGTAAGTGCATCCCCCATAACTTCCCGCATATCATCAAGCATTGTCATCCGGCCCCTGAGATCCGTGCGGGAAAAAATCGACCAGCTCCTCTGAAAATTCGGCACCTTATCAGTATTTACCGCAATACCGGCCGCACCGAAATAATATGGTACAGAATAATTCATATTCGGATCATAGGTTGCTTTTTGCAAAACAGCCGGATCAATGTTGCCGAGGTTTGTCAGTTTTGATTTATCAATTTTCTCAAGCATATTCTGTCCGATCATGATCGAAACGTAATCGCCGGAGGGAAAAATCACATCGTAGCCGGTTCCGCCCGCGAGCAATTTTGCGTACATATCTTCATTTGATGCAAAGGTATCGTACACAACATCGACCTTATACTCTTCTTCGAATTTTTGAATCACAGAATCCGGCGTATAGTAGGTCCAATTATAAACGTACAATTTCTGTCCGGCAGATTGTTTGGTACAACTTGCGCTCAGTACAACTGCAATAACAATACACACGGTCCGCACCATTTTTTTCAACCCTTTTTCCACCTTTACCCCCAACGGAGATGTTTTACGAATTTTTTATTTCCGGCAAAGAAATGCCGGTCATTGTAGCTCGGCTGCTTCGACAGACTCACCAAGCGCCTGCCGAAATGACCTTTCTATTTTTCCTCATCGCCCCGGATCTCTACCCGCCGGATTTTTCCGCTGATCGTTTTGGGTAATTCCGTAACGAATTCAACGATCCGAGGATATTTATACGGTGCGGTTGTTTTTTTGACATGGTTTTGCAATTCGCTTGCAAGATCGTCACTCGCCACATAACCTTTTGCAAGAACGATAGTTGCTTTAACCACAACGCCCCGAATCGGATCCGGCGCGCCGGTGATTGCACATTCCAAAACGGCCGGATGCTCCATCAAGACACTTTCAACCTCAAATGGCCCGATCCGGTAGCCGGAACTCTTGATCACATCATCAGCCCGCCCTACAAACCAATAGTAGCCATCTTCATCACACCACGCAACATCGCCGGTATGATAGAGCCCGTCATGCCACACACTTGCGGTCAAATCCGGATCCCGGTAATAGCCTCCGAAGAGTCCAACGGGCTGCTTCTTGTCAGTCCGGACGACCAGTTGACCTTCTTCACCTTTTGTACAAAAAGTCCCGTCCGGCCGGACCAGATCAATATCATAACCCGGAGTCGGTCTGCCCATAGAACCGGGTTTCGGCGTCAGCCAGGGG
>BOBG01000029.1 GCA_026002265.1 Spirochaetia bacterium | reverse complement strand
AATGCCGGCCACAGGCTAATTCGCATACACACACCCGTAACGCCACAGCCCTTTTGCATCCGGTTCAACGATTGCGACCAGCGAATCTTCGCAGAAAAGCGCTGTGAGTGCAGGGGCAGATCCCGGAATCAAAGGGTCCACTGGTGTTCCATGGATCAACCCGGATGCTGCATCCTCATCCACATACAAAACCGGAATTCCCAACAGTGAAAAGAGTTCCGGATCAATTGTGTGCAAATTTCCATCGGCTTGCTCAAGGGAAAAACCGGCCACCGCAGTCCGAGTCAACTCAATAAGGTGTCCGCACGATCCAGCCGCACCACCAATGTCCCGGGCCAATGACCGGATATAGGTTCCCTTTGAACAATGGACCCGAATCTTCGCATCCGGTTTTTTGTAGGAAAGCAGTTCCAGAGCGTGAATCGTCACGGGACGAGCTGGCATCTCCACTGTAGTTCCGGCCCGGGCCAACGCTGAAGCCCGCTTCCCTCCAATGTGAATCGCGGAATATTCCGGCGGCCGCTGCACAATATCCCCCCGGAAATCGGGCAAAACCTGTAGCAAGCGATCCAATTCCGGCGGATCCGCCTCGGCAATGACTGCACCTTCCGGATCCAATGTGTCAGTCTCCGCCCCGAACCGGATTGTCCCGGTATATTCTTTGTCACAGTCAGAAAAATAGCGCGCAAGTTTTAAAGCCCGCTCCATCAGCACCACCAGAAGTCCGGATGCAAATTTATCAAGGGTACCGGTGTGACCCACCTTTGGTGTGGAAAAATCTTTTTTTATCTGATTGAGGGATTGAAAGGAGGTGAGTCCGGCTTTTTTATTGATCAACAGGTAACCGTTTTGGCCCCTAGGGGAATCGAACCCCTCTTTTAAGATTGAGAATCTCATGTCCTAACCGATAGACGAAGGGGCCGGCGAATTTCCCCAGGGAGGATTTGAACCCCCACAAGCAGATCCAGAGTCTACCGTGCTACCATTACACAACCGGGGAATAATGTTCAATGAAATAATTTTAACCACATTTTAAAAAAATGTCAAGTCTTTTTTCCGGATTTTAGGAAATCTATCTGAAATGCGTTTGAAAAATGTGCCGGATCATGGGGTCAGACCTCCGTTCCCCTTTTAACATATACACTTACAAAAAATGCTCTCTTCAGCTATCTCGTTGCAATTTTCCAATATTGAGACTATAATATTGGTATGCGTGTTTGTTTGTTTTTATGTGTTTTGCTTTCAGTTTCCGGATTTGCATCTACACAGACACTCCCCCGGGCTTACCGCGGACTGTCGCTCGGCATGGATCTGGACTCGCTTACCGCTACATTATCCGAAGATGCGATGTTTGTATTCCGGGAACGGGATGTTTCGTTCCTGCCGCTCCGTGAGGAAACATTGGTGGAGAGTTCCGGGACTTCATTTATCCGGCGGGCATATTTTCAGTTGCGTGAAGGGACTGTTTTTATCATGTCCTTTAGCCTGAACACGCAGCTAGTGGATCATTTCAGTGTATTTTCTTCCTTTGTTGAGAAATACGGCGGGCCGGCTTCGCTCGATCCGGGTGAGGCTGTGTGGGAATCTGCTGAGACCCGGATTTCCATTGAACGGCCGCTCACCGTAAAGTATGTGGATAAAACTATTTTTGATGCGATTTTAGGTGAAGAATCTGCCCGTGGAACCGAAAAAACCCGGCTATATGAGGAATTTTTGGATGATTTTTAAACGTACTGCGATTTTTGTTGGGATATTTGTCATACTTTCTTGTTCTGCAAACGGTATTTCTTTCAAGAAACAGGATCTGCACATCGAATCCGGACAAGGACTCATCTCGATTCAGGCCGAGATCGCAGTAACCAGCGAGCAGCGGAATCGCGGTTTTATGGAACGGACCGAAATCCCGGATGGAACCGGTATGCTGTTCATCTTCGACCGGGATCAGATTCTCAGCTTTTGGATGAAAAATACCCTTGTCCCACTTTCCATCGCGTTCATCGCTTCTGACGGCAGAATCCTTGAAATCCGCGACATGGAGGCTCTGGATTTACATTCCGTGACTTCAAAACGTTCCGGACGCTATGCGCTTGAAGTGCCTCAGGGGTGGTTTGATCGGGTCGGCATCGTACCCGGTGATTTTGCTACAATGGAAGGAGAGACCTTTATCCGGATTCTCTGTACGAGAGGACTTTCATATCTTGTTGTAGGAAATGATTTTCGCTGCGGCCACGCTCGGGATACTGGTGTAAAAGAAATCAAAAAACAATGCATTGAATCAGGCGCGGTCATTGAAGTTGTGGCTCCGGTGTACGTTGGAACTGAACCGGTAACTTCAAGCCGGATCCGTAATACGATCCGGACCGGAAATCTGGAAGAGGCATCACTCCTGCTGGGACGTACATATCCCTGAAGGAATTGCACTGGTGAGGAGAAAATACAATGGACGATATTCTTTTTCATACAAACAATTATATATTTAGTTATCGTGTCGCCGGAATTCTTGTTTGTGATGATAAGGTGCTATTGCAAAAACCGGAAAATGATGAAGGTTTTGCGTTTCCCGGCGGTCATGTTGCCTTTGGAGAAACAAATGCGGAAACTTTGCGCCGTGAATTTAAAGAAGAAATCGGTGCAGATATTTCGGTTGGCGAGCTGAAATGGGTGGCGGAAATTTTCTTTCCATGGAACAAAAAACCTTGTCACCAAATATGCCTGTACTATTTAGTGTACTTGAATGATGATAATAAAATACAGTCATTTGAAAAATTTATTGGAAAAGAACAAATAGAAGACAGAAATTTTGATATTGAATTCCATTGGATACCCATTGATAAAATTGATGAGATCAGTATATATCCAAAAGATGCTGCTTTGCTGTTACGGCATCTTGATGAAAATGTGAAGCATTTTATATATAGGGAATAATAGCCACATACTTTATTTAAATAATTCACCTTTTTCTTTATACCATAAAACTAGATCCAAGGCATCAACCGGTATATTTTCTCTATTGGCGAAACGAATCATTTCCTGTTCAATATCCAGATACTTTTTTTTGTTAAGAGTTTGCATGGTAATGACATTATATACAGAAAGCTGCCGGAGTATGTGCCGGTCCAGAATACAGATCGTATTTCCAAAACCAATGTTTCGCAAGAAATGAGATGCTTCTTTTAAACCCCAACCGGAAACATGATCTGAAAAAAAATTCCGCACATCAATAACATCTTTTTGCTGCATAATGCCGGAAATATATTTTTTTGTACCGGGGAAAAGCCGGTTCCGGTTTTTAACAATATATCCAGCTTTATTTTTATGAAAACGAACACCTTCTTGCCGGAGAACAGCAGCTATTTCTTCCACCGATCCGTTTTCCATACCGGAATGTGCTAAAGTACAGACCGCGTTCCATGCTTTTTGTGCATTATTTTGAGGCGTACATACACAAAAACATATTTCTTTAAATATATCTTTATCGGATCCCTCTGCCCACAACTGCCGGAATTCTTCAAGCCGGGCATCAATTTCCGGTTTTATTTCATTGTAAATAGTATATAATGCATTCATAAAAATTCGAGAAGAGTCGGTTCACGCAATGCCTGTTCCACATATTGCCCCTGTTTTTCTACTGGAAGCAATGCCGCGATTTGCCCCATAAGTTCATTGAGCATAATATCTTTTATTTCTTTACTCGGTCTTCCTTCGTATTTAAAACGGAAGGGACGGCCTACTCTGAATTGTAATCGGGTACGCCGGAAATGCCGGATATTTATCCAAATTTTTTCTCCGCCGATAAATATAACCGGTAAAACCGGCGCACCGGTAAGAAGCGCCAACTGAACAATTCCAGCTTTTCCTGGCCCCAAAATTCCAGTACCGCTTCTCGTTCCTTCCGGTGCAATGACAACAAAAGCTTTTTTATCTTTCATTAACGTATGTACATGC
This sequence comes from Spirochaetia bacterium, assembly GCA_026002265.1. Classification (GTDB taxonomy): domain Bacteria; phylum Spirochaetota; class Spirochaetia; order Treponematales; family Breznakiellaceae; genus BOBG01. Next base: position 16,573 of record BOBG01000029.1, on the reverse strand, counting down.
CGGAATGTCTGAAGATAAGAACCGGCCCGGTTGATCGGAATTGCATCATAGGTATTCATAAGAAATCCCATAACCGGATTTTGCCATGTTTCGCCTTTAACGATTCCGGTTAAATATTTCGGATAACTTTGTGTCACAAGCATCGGTACTTCAAGAAAATTGGTATGATTAATGGCAATAATCATCGGTCCCGGAAAGAGCGCTTGTTCATTTTTATGACCCCGGATCGCCTCGATAAATTCTTTATCATCAATTTTACAAATTGTCTGAAGTGCAACACGTAAAAGCCGGGTAATAATTGCACGCCGTGTTTCATGCATATTTATTCGCATAATAATCGTAACGCCTTTGGTACAATGGTGATATTTAATTCAGTACCTTCATAACACACCGTTTCGCCGTCACAATGTGCCGCTATTGTGCCTTCTTTGGCAAGAATGTGAACATCAGTTGCCCGGTCCATTGTCACTTCAGGACTTGTTCCCTGCGTACCTTTTGTATACTGTAAAACGATTTGAAGGAGCCGGCGCCGAGTCTTGGTCTGCTCGACAAAACAAAGATCCAGCAGTCCATCGTTAATAATTGCATGTGGTCCCACGATGAAGGTTCCTCCCATCCGCCGGCCGTTTACCACTGAAATTAAAACAGTACGAAGGCAAACTAAAGTATCCCCGTAGCGTATCTCCACCAGCGGCCCCGGCTCAAAACGTTTCAGTGTAATGAGCGCACCGAGAATATATGAAAAACCACTTTGAATCTTCATTTTTGCGGCTTCAAAACCGACTTTTGTGTCAAATCCCATGCCCACACCATTGATGAAATAGCGTCCATCCGGAAAAAATCCGCCTTTCACAAAGCCTGCATCGAGGTCTTTTGTCTTCCGGTTTATCAGAAGATTCAATGCCTTCTCAAGATCCGGCGGCACACCTGCATTGAATGCAAAATCATTCCCTCTGCCGACCGGTAATACCCCAAACAACGGCGGGGCCGGCAGATGCCGGCCGATCAAACCGTTGGCAACTTCATTAGACGTTCCGTCTCCGCCAGCCGCCACCACCATTGTTTCCGCATCGAGAGAACATTCACGGGCTATGGTCAATGCATCGCCCGGTTTTTTCGTCAACACTAATGTATATGGTACTTGATGATTCTCTAAAAAATGTTCGATTTTGGTCCGTTCACGGAGTGCCTTGCCCTTGCCGGCCACCGGGTTGAGAATGATAAACATCTGGTTTTTTGCTGTACTCGTCACAAAAATAGTCTAGCATGAAAATGGAGAAATGGGAAGAATGAACTACCGAGTCAACTTGACGTTTCAAGGTAAAATTCTTATGTTTGGACAAAGGGAATTATGGAAAAAACTAAAATCCGCAGTACTACCGTTATTGCAGTCCGCCGAGATGGAAAGGTCGCTATGGCCGGCGATGGACAGGTAACGATGGGCGAAACAGTTGTAAAAAATAATGCCCGCAAAGTGCGCCGTTTGCGTGACGGTACTGTACTCTGCGGATTCGCGGGGGCGACTGCTGATGCATTTACCCTTTTTGATCTTTTTGAAGGCAAACTCAAGGAATATTCCGGAGATTTGCTGCGCGCAGCCGTGGAGCTTGCAAAGGATTGGCGGACAGACCGGGCTTTGCGGAAGCTTGAAGCCTTGCTCCTCGTGGCTGACCGGGACAAAATATTACTCATTTCCGGTACCGGCGATGTCATCGAGCCGGCCGGTGATGCGCTTGCCATTGGTTCCGGCGGAAATTATGCCTACGCAGCGGCTCTTGCCTTTTTGGAAGGAAGCAGCTTGTCAGCCCTGGAAATTGCCCGGCGATCCTTGGTAATTGCAAGCGATATATGTATTTATACCAATAAAGAATGTACCGTGGAGGAATTATGAACGAAGTACCTATTGAACAAAATAAGCGTGAGTTGACTCCGCGCGAAGTTGTTATCGAGTTGGATAAATATATTGTGGGCCAGAAAAAGGCTAAAAGGGCTGTCGCGGTTGCGCTGCGGAACAGAATCCGGCGCCTTAAACTCGAGGCTGATATGCGTGACGATATTGCCCCAAAAAATATCCTCATGATCGGGCCTACCGGTGTCGGTAAAACCGAGATCGCCAGGCGTCTGGCAAAGTTGGCCGGCTCTCCCTTTGTCAAAGTCGAAGCCACTAAGTACACTGAAGTCGGCTATGTGGGGCGTGATGTTGAGTCGATGGTGCGTGATTTGATGGCAGCCGGAATTCTCATGGTGAAACAGGAAATGCAAGAATCGGTCACCGCTGAAGCCGAGCAGCGCGCGGAAGAGGCTCTGATCGATCTCCTCCTCCCCGGCAGCAGCAAAAAACACCATGATGCGAAACCGGCGCCGATTGTGCGTCCAATGGGAACATTTTCCCTGAATCCGGATAATGCAAAAGGGGCGACCTTTATGGGGACGGCAATTCAAGTTGGAATCCCAGTTATGAAAAATAATGGGGAGACTGATGAATCGGAGTCTCTGGAGGAGCCGATTTCGGCCGGCGACAACCCGGCGCGTGAAAAAATCCGGCAACTGCTCCGTGAAGGCAAACTTGAATCCCGGACAGTCGAAGTCGTCATCAGCCAAAATCCGCAAATACCCTCGATTGAAATGATGGGAAATAGTTTGGAGGATCTGGAATCGAGTCTTTCCGGGCTAGCCGGTATGTTCGGCGGTTCAAAAAAGAAAAAACTCGTGACTGTTGCCCGGGCCAGAGAGATTCTCAAGGCTGAGGAAGCTGAAAAACTCATCGACCGGGATAGGGTCAATGAGGAGGCTCGGCAGCGGGTTGAAGAGACTGGAATCATTTTTATTGATGAAATTGACAAAATTGCAGCAAAAGGCGAGCATGGCGGGCCTGATGTTTCGCGCGAGGGTGTTCAGCGTGACATTTTGCCAATTGTTGAAGGTGCAACGGTTAATACCAAATGGGGGCCGGTTAATACTGACCATGTGCTTTTTATTGCGGCCGGTGCATTCAATGTGAGTAAACCATCGGATTTGATCCCGGAATTGCAGGGACGTTTTCCGCTCCGGGTTGAACTTGATTCGCTCGGAAAAGAGGACTTTTTGCGGATTCTCACCGAGCCGAAAAATGCCCTCACCGCACAGTACAAAGCTCTGCTGGAAACTGAAGGAGTCGAAATCGAATTTACTCAAGAATCGATCAACCGGCTCGCATCTCTGGCCGCGGAGGTGAATTCCCGGCTGGAAAATATCGGTGCCCGGCGTTTGCATACAATCATGGAGAGTCTGCTCGAAGAACTTTCCTTTGAAGCTCCGGATATTGCTCCTGCCAAAGTACCCATCACCGAATCCTATGTAAATGAAAAATTAGCCAATTTGGTGACAGATCAGGACCTGGGCCGGTATATTTTGTGAAATTTATTTTGCTGCACCCTCCGGCGGGTTCCGGATTGCAACGAGTTCCATTTCAAAGATCAAAAAACTGTTCGGGGGAATGGCATTTTCAATCCCCCGTTCACCATAGGCCAATTCCGGCGGAATGATTGCCACTCTTCGCTCGCCGGCGCACATATCCATAACCATTTCGTCCCACCCCGGAATCACCTGCCCAATGCCGGCAGTAAATTCAAGAGGCCCCCCATGCAGGTCAGAATCATCAAAAACCCGTCCGGAAAGGAATTTCCCCCGGTAACGCACTCTCACAATCTGTCCGGATTGGGTTTTTTCCCCTTTACCGGAATTTTGAATCTGGTAACGGATTCCAGATGGACTAATCACAGCATCCGGAAAGGTACGTTCGATAAATGTTGTGTCACTTTCCCGTTGGAGTTTGGATTTTAGTTGTGCCGCACCATGATACTCTTGCATTAAAATATCAAAATTCGTTTGATCTGCCCTGAATGCAAGCGCACCAATACCATTCCGGATAATCCGGATCGTCATAATTTTGTCCCCTTGCTGAAGCGCATCAACCACTTCCTGACCGGAAACCACCTCGCCAAACACCGTATGTTTCCCATCAAGCCATGGCGTTTCTCTATGTGTAATAAAGAATTGGCTCCCATTGGTGCCGGGACCTGCATTGGCCATTGAAAGAATTCCGGCCCGATCATGCTTGAGCGTGGAATCGAATTCATCCGGAAAACTATAACCCGGACCGCCCCTGCCGGTTCCAAGGGGATCACCGCCTTGTACCATAAAATTCGACACGACTCGGTGAAAGGTGAGTCCATCGTAGAATCGCCGGCCGCGGTTTATATCCATTTTGCCTTCGGCAAGTGCGACAAAGTTACAAACCGCGAGGGGAACTTTTTGATACTCAAGATTTACGATGATGTCGCCTCGCGAGGTGCTGATTTTAGCAAAGAGTCCAGCGCCCAACGACAGATCAAAGGGCGCGGCCGCGCCCGCTTCAGAAGTTGCCATAAAAATTAATCCTATGAAAATAAAAGACATACGAAACATAACTTTAAAAGTATAGCATAAAAAAAGAGAAGGGGAAAGTAAGCGATAAACGCCCCGAATTTGGGGTCAGACCTCAATATTTCTTTATATTATAACGAAATAGATGTAATGGGGTCAGACCTCGACCCCTTAGAGACTGATGTTCGGATATGCTGTAGTACCATTTTTTTCATTTTTCCGGTATAGTGGCTGTGGAGGGTTTTTTTGTTTCTCAAAAGTCTTGATATTACCGGCTTTAAATCCTTTGCTGACCGGACTCACCTTGAATTTGCCGATGGAATCACAGCGCTTTTGGGTCCGAATGGGTGCGGAAAATCAAATGTTGTGGATGCGATAAAATGGGTGCTTGGGGAACAGGCGTCCCATGCGATGCGCGCGGAAAAAATGGAAGATGTCATTTTCAATGGTACTGAAAACCGGAACGCGCTGAATAGTGCGGAAGTGACTCTGACTATTTCCAATGAATCCGGAATCCTCAAGCTCGACACGCCGGAACTTCAGATCAAACGGAAAATCACCCGGTCCGGAGAAAGTGAATATTTCATTAACACTGCCCGGACCAAATTAAAAGATGTCCGGGAATTATTTTGGGATACCGGAATCGGTAAAGCCGCGTATTCGGTGATGGAACAGGGAAAAATCGATCAAATTCTCTCATCAAAGCCGGATGAACGCCGGTATTTGTTTGAAGAAGCGGCCGGAATCACCAAATTCAAGGCGCAGAGTGCTGAAGCTGACCGGAAAATTATAAAAACTGAAGAAAATATGCGTCAGGTTGAGGGGATTCTCGGTGAAGCCCGGCGTGTCTACGATTCCTTGAAAACTCAATCTGAAAAAACTCTTAAATACCGGGATTTTCAGGAATCAATTTTTAATGCGGAATTAGACATTCATCTCTTGAAGTTGAAACAATATAGGCATGAATATCACTCGCAGGAGGAATTACTGAAAACAAGGACCGCGGAACGGGATTCGCTCCGGCAGGAACTTGATAAGCTGAAAGCAGAACTGGAGGCAAAGCGTTCCCTAGTCGGTACGCTGGAGGCACAATTCGTTGAGAATCAAAAAAATGTCTACGGACTCGCCATAGAAAAAAATGCCCGGGAAAAGGAGCGGAAACTCCTTTTGGATCAGCAATCTGCGAGTAATGCAAAAATAACGCAAAATCAGAGCCGGGAACGGGCCGCATCGAGCCGGATCGAAGATTTGACCGCTGATGCAGACGAACAAGATGCAGTGGTACGGGATTTCCGGGCAAAAGTTTTGAGTTTGGAGGATCGGCTCGAAGATTCTGAAGAAAAGATCCGGCACTTCCAATGGCAGATTACGGAAAATGATTTGGGAATCCGGCGTGCGGAAGATGAGAGTCGGAATCTTGATCAGGAACGGATGAATGCTGAAAAAGAACGTGAAAATCTTGTGGATGCGATAGTTGCCGCGCTCGACACCGGGCTTGCTGATGCCGGTTATTCAGCTGTTGAACGGCAGAACGCGGAACAGGCAGTCCGTGAATCCTTGAATACGCTCAAGCAGGAACTTGGATCCCGGGGGAAATTCCTGCGCGATATTGTCGCAGCGGCAGAGCGGGTTCACAGCGGAGCGCCGGTGACTGAGGTTGCCGGTTTCGTGGAAAAACTTTCGGTTGCACTGTCAAAATCAGTGAATCATTGTGCGCAAACTCTCGAATTATTTGAGCAGTACCGGCGCAGCGCCCCGGCCTTTCTTGACGATTTCCTTGCACCGGGTGGCATTATCACTACAAAACGCTCCCTTGATGACACAATCCGGAGTTGTGTTGAGGGGATTGCAGCGTGCCGGAATCGTGCAGTTGAACTGCGTACTGATAGTGAACGTGTGAACAGTACGCTTGGCGAGTACCGGTTAGCAGCCGAGGAACTCCGGATGAATCGGATAAAATTAGACACGCAGGCAAATGCGGCTGAGGAGCATGCCCGTTTGATCCGGCGCGAACTCTCCGGTCAGGAATCCCTCCTACGGACCATTTTGGATGAATTATTTTTGGACCGTAAATACTGTGACGAAGTCGGTGAACGGATTGGGGATCTGGATCAGGAGCTTGCTGACATCGAACAGCGCGGCGTGCAGTTATCTGCGGCACTGGAAGGACTTGAGCAGGAAATCCAGAAACAAGCCGGCGGTATGACTAACGCTCAGGATAGGATTCAGAAGGGCCAGGATTCGTTCGATGCCGCGGCTGCATCGCTGGAAAAAATCCATCTCGCGTGTATGCAGGCCGGTGTTGAAATAAAAAATATTCAGGATAATTTCCGGGAAACCCATGGGCGCGATCTGAATGAATTTGAGGACCGGCTGGGGCAGATTAAGGAGACGTCCGGTGAAATTCGTGAAACATTGACACGGTCCCGGAGCGGATTAAAAAATTTAGGCGCGGTGAATTTAATGGCGCCGGAAGAATTCGCCGAGGCAAAGGATCGTTACGACTTTCTGGCAAAACAATTGGATGATCTCAAGCAAGCAAAAAAAGATCTTGAACGAATCAGTGCGGAGATCCGGACCGAATCAGCAAAAATATTTCTGTCAAGTTATAATAAGATCAGGAAAAATTTTCAGACAATGTTCAAACGGCTTTTTGGCGGGGGCAAGGCTGAACTCCGGCTCACTGAACCGGGACAGGTACTTGAATCCGGAATCGAAATCTATGCACAGCCGCCCGGTAAAAAATTGGAAAATATCGCTCTGCTTTCCGGCGGCGAGCGGTCGATGACAGCCGTTGCTCTTCTCTTTGCAACATATCAAGTTAAACCTTCTCCATTTTGTTTACTTGACGAAATTGATGCGGCGCTTGACGAGGCCAATGTGCACCGGTTCGTACAATTACTGATGGAATTTGGATCCATGAGTCAATTCATCGTCATCACCCATAACAAAAAAACAGTTATTGGTGCCGGAACCTTGATTGGAGTCACCATGGAAGAATCCGGAATCACAAAAGTTGTTTCGGTACGTTTGGAAGAAAAAGCTACTTGAAAATTTTTTAATTATATATTTTAATCTTGTGTACTAATGAATCAGAAAGTGTTCCGGGGCGCATTGCTGTGCCTGATGTGTTTTATTTTTTTACCGGTTTGTACAACTTCAGCGCAAGCGCAAATACCGGCCGATTTTGGGGATTATACGCTGCCGCCCCCTGAATTTTCCCGCCCCCTCCGTCAAAACCCGGAAACGTTTCCGGAACACTTAAGTCGTACACCGGTAGTCCTGCAAAGTATACCGGGCCTTGAACGGGCACTCACGCAACATTATATACAGTATTATTCAACGCCGGAAAAAAAGAAATGGCTTAATCTAATGGTACAGCGTGCTGAACCTTATCTCGCATTTATCCGGCAGGAAGTTGAAAACCGGAATCTGCCGCGGGAATTGATTTACCTGCCGATAGTTGAATCTGAATATACACCGACTGCGGTTAGCCGCGCGGGTGCGGCCGGATTATGGCAATTTATGGAAAACAGTATCGCCTCGTTTGATATGCGTATTAATGAATGGTATGATGAACGATTCGATTTTTGGAAATCCACGGTCGGGGCATTGGCAAAATTGGAACAAAATTACCGGGAATGGAATGATTGGCCCCTTGCACTTGCCGCGTATAATGCGGGATTGGGGGGAATCCGGCAAATTGTTTCACGTTCCGGAACGACTGATTACTGGGTGCTTTCAGCGCAACAACGTCTCAAAGTTGAGACTATTCATTTTGTGCCGAAATTACTCGCAATTTCTTATATTTTATCGAATCCCCGCGGGTTTGGACTTGCAAATCTCTGGCCGGAAACCGTTGTATGGGAACGAATTCCGGTACCTCGTCAGGTGGATCTGGGGATGCTTGCAAATGCGGCCGGTATTTCATCCGCTGAATTGAAAAAAGCCAATGGCGAATTGAAATATTCGGTTACGCCGCCGGATTCACGGTATTTCCTTAAAGTACGTGCGAAAGATGCAGCCGCAGTACGGGCGGTTTTTGCCCGGAGCGATATTTCTCTGCTCCGGTACTATGTTTATACGGTAAAATCGGGCGATACATTGTCTGCACTGGCTAGCCACTACGGTGTTTCAGTGAATCGAATCCTTGAGGCAAACCCGGGAACACGAGCTGAAAGTCTCCGTATTAGCGCACGTTTGGTCATTCCGGCCTATAAAGACGTTGCACCATATACCGGAAGAATAATAAATAGTGCTTTAACGTCCCAATTTACCGGAACGCACCAGGTAAAAAAAGGGGAAACCTTGTGGTCTATCGCTCAAGTGTACAACACTTCGCCGGAGGCACTTGCAGAGGCAAATGGAATGCATGTGTCTGATATTCTTTCCGAGGGACGAAATTTAAAAACGCCGTCACACTGATCTTTCCACGAATCCATCTCTTGACAGAAAATTGCATGCAAATTTTATTAACTGTATGTAATAAAAGAGGTACCGGAGGTCTGTCCCCAAAATTCGTAAAAAAATGCTGGACAATCGAATCAAAACTACTAGCTCGATCCGTACTTACTTTGATCGCCGCGTACTGCTGGCGATCAAGGAGGAATCTATGTCGCGCCCAGAACGTGGGGATACGAGTAAGGGAAAAACCTATCATGTGGCTTCAGAAATTAACCGGAAGACTTTCGATTTGCAAGATGATGAAGACAAGGAAATGTTTCTTGCTGTCATTGATGAAGCAAAAGTCAAAAAAAACTATAAATTTGAACTTCACAACTTTTGTATTATGGACAACCATTTTCATTTCTTGATCACACCGGAATTAGGTCAAAGCCTTTCGGTGATAATGAAATGGATCAAAATGGTTGTTGCGATTCGGTGGAACCGGAACCATGAAAAAACGGGCCACTTATGGGGTGATCGATTCTTCTCGCGGGAGATTGTGGACGATGAAGACTTTATAACAGTGTACAACTATATCGATCAGAATCCGGTAAAGGCAGGAATCGTCGAGAATCCGGAGGACTGGCCGTGGGGTGGATTGCACCATCACCGGATTGGAGATACCCGGATAGTGAAGGCTGCACCAGAGTGGATACTGGAGCGGCTGCCGATACACCGGCCACTGGGGACAGACCCCCGTCCCTAATCCCCGGTACGTCCACCTCGATTCCGGCGCTCCACCACCTATATTCGGGTAAACTCCTAAAAATGACCCGGAAAAAAACTCAAAATCCATTTTTCCGGCATTATATCCGGGGAAAATCAGGAGAATATTAACCAGTGACTTCCACTTGGCTCCATGTTATTTGATAGTCCAAATTTCCAACCTTTTCTTCCCAGAAATTTTGTAATGTGTAACTGCGGTCACGGCTCACCGGATTTCCACGCGGATCCATGTGCGGCAGGATATTCTCTCCGCGAGAAAAAATAATCCGGCGGTTGTCAAGATTACCAAAATAAAACGATACCGGATTCGCCGGCATTTCAAATAAATCCGGAGCATTCCCATACCCCAAAACCGGATCCGCCGGAATCCAGCCAAAACCGTCAATCCAACATTCAGCCCAATAATGCGCGGTTGTCCGCTGTATATCATTCACTAAAAACCCCGCAACCGGAATCGTCTGTACACCGGCCGCGTTTGCAAGCGCACAAAACACCAAAGCAAACATATACGAATCAGCACTTTTTTTTTCCAATGCATCCGGAATAGTCATCTGCATGGGTGTTTTCGTCAGGGTGAATTCCCGGATCAACCATTCATAAATTCTACGCGCACGAAGATATGGATCCCGTTCATTTGCGACAATTGCCTGCATTTGTGTACGAATCGCTGGTTCAGCTCTTTGAGCCGGAATCGTCACCGGTGCAGTGTTGCTCGTCGTTGCACCCGCGATTGTTGTCCTAATTTCGTATTCATCAATTTGATAGGAAAAATCATAAAAAAAAGTATCACCGCGCGAAAGATTGTCGAGCCGGAAAAGTTTTGTGCCCTGGTATTGTTCAATGGAAGGAAGAGAAGTCTGCGAAAGCAACTGTACATTCCGCTGAGACGCACCGACAGCCGGAACCGGAACCCATAAAAAGAGTGTATTTGGGGACCGCGCTTCAGAAATATGTACTTCGACAGCATAAGAAATAGTCCAGGTTTTTTTGCCGGTCGTAGTTTTTGAACCAAGCCGGTTGACAACGCTAAAGGGAATCGCATTTGAATTGCCGGATCTACTTTGTACGATACAAGTTCCACTTATTGCCCCATCCGGAACTCGTACTTGAATCTCACGGTCATTCCACAGAATATAGCCGGATTCTCCCCTTGTTACCGGAATCCATTCCGGATTTTCACCGGAGATTCCGGAAAAAAGCACCACACTATCTTCCCGGATAGAACCAAATTTGCTTCCGATAATGCTGACAACTTCTCCGACCGGAGATGCCGCGGGTTGCATTGCACTGATCAATGGAATGGCGGAATAGAGGACCGGCTCCGGCAGGCTCGTGCGAGTCGCATAAAAAACCGGATTACTCTGTTTGGTACCGGTGTAAACGATAATGACTCCGGACTCAAAAAATTCCGGCGTTTTGAACTGAATGCAGTCATCGCGCCATTCAACATAAGAAGAAGCAGTCGGAATTATTCCTCCAACGCTAATATAGGAATTAGATTGTTCCGCACCGAAATGTTCGCCGTTGAGTGTGACAACGGTACCGGTGACTCCAAGTCGAGGATCAATGGATTGAATAACCGGAGATTCCTGTCCGCAAGATACAAACACCAATCCGATCATTAGTAAAAATAGCACCATGGTTCATATCCGGAAATCATTTACCGGTTGGCTGATCTGCAGTGTAGGGCTTCACCTCAACCTGAATTTCGATCCGGGAGCCGGTATCCACCTCAATATCGCCAAGGGGAAGAAAGTACACCAATTCACCAAATTCAATCGGAATAGTCTGGATCGTGGTTTGGTACTGAACACCCTGTTCCGGAACATCAATCCAAATCTGCCCCTGCGCCACAAGCAAATTGGAACCTGTCCGGCCCAAGTAAGGTGTAAACTGCACAGACACAACAAGATTTGTTCCAACCAATTTTATCGTTACAGGGCGGCCCGGAAGCGTTACATGAGAATTAGTCGAAGTCCACACTTCAGTTTGATCCGGATCGATCACTCTGGCCACTATATTAAGAACAAGTGCCCGGTCCCTAAAGGCCGGGAATATCTCACCGGCGGGCGGTTCCTGGGCAAAAATTGCCGCACCGCAGAGTAACAATCTTCCAAGTAATGAGAATGTGGTGATTTTCATCACCGCGGCCTCCTCGAATAATCTGAAGCTTTGACGATGGCCGGCTCTCCATACCGGGAAAAACTATGACTTTCCGGAAGCCGCATAATCACGGTATCCGTGCTATCCTGATTCTCCATGTACTGCAACAAACCGATTTCGCCTGAAAGAGACATGATACTGTCAATATTCAGATTCACCCCTCCCATTGCCATCTCGGCCGGAGCCGGTACAGGAGTCGGCGCCATAAGCCGGACGATGAGAGCTGTACAAAAAAGAAAAACGAACACAGCCGCAGCCACGGCCGGAAGCGGAATCCACAATTTCCGGCTCCAGATGGGAAGATGCTGGGCTGGTTGAGTATTCTGAAGCCGCTGCCATACCCGATCCTGTGCACCCTGTACGTTACTATCCGGCGTGTGCAAAAATGCAGAACATCGCCGCAACTGCTCCAGACGTACCGTACACTCCGGGCAGGACGCAAGGTGCGTCTCTACATCCTCTTTCCATGGAGATGGAAGCTCCCCATCACTGTAAACCGAAAGAATCTGGCAATCAATTGTACAAACACCGTTCATCATAGCCCCCAGCGGCAACCTCCGCTACTTTATTTCTGTAATATTCAAAATTTTCATAAGGCGTTCCCGGGCCCTAAAAACCCGGACCTTGACATTCCCTTCACTGATTCCCAGTGTTTTTCCTATATCTTTGTAATTCATTTCTCCATATTCTTTTAAAATTAAAACGATACGTAAATTTTCCGGTAATTTGTCTAGCGCTTCTTTTACCTCGGCTTGTGTTTCTTTGTTTATGAGGGAGCGTTCTCCTGTTTCCTCGATCCGGGAAACCTCGTTTAAAGCTTTTTGATAAGCCTTCCGTTCCCGGAGCTTGCGTTTTGCATAGTTAATTGACGCATTTTTTACCACCCGAATAAGCCAATACTTTGCATCATCTTCACTGGGAAAAACCATATTTTTTTCGTAAAGCCGGAAAAATGCCTCTTGACACATATCTTCCGCGGCTTCTTCTGTACCGGCAATGCGGTACGCGACTCTGAACAATATGGGAAACACTCTGTCGTAGAGTTTGCGAAAATCAACACCGGATGCAGGTTCTCCCACTATCGCCTCGTTACGAAACAAATTCTTATGCTCTTTGTTACCGGAATCGGCTGCAAAATCCAAAACCTTTAATTCCGCCGCCATATCGTGCCGGACGGCCTATCCTCCAGACTAATGCCGCGATTCTGTAGGTCCTGCCGGATACTATCGGCTTTTGCAAAATCTTTAGCTTTTTTTGCCGCGCTGCGTTCTGCAACCAAGGCTTCGATTTCCGGATCCGATTCGGATTTTCCCAGATTCTGCATAAGATTTAAACCAAGAACCCGGTCCATAGATACAACTATATCTAAAATATTCCGGCTAGAGGAATCCCGGATCAAGCCCCATAACGCGGCCAGCGCACGGGGCGTGGAAAGATCGTCGTCAAGGGCAGATTCAAAATTTTCAAGATACGAATCCGCACTATGTGATCCGGGTTTTTCTTCTGAGTGGATCCGGCGGATATGATCCATGAGGGATTTCCGGGAATTCTTTGCACCGTCAAGAGCTTGAAAGGAAAATTGCAGCGGACTCCGGTAATGGGCGCCGAGTAAAAAATACCGCAAATCCAGTGGATCGTAACCGGAATCGATTAAGTGCTGCAAGGTTAAAAACTTGCCGGCCGATTTTGACATTTTCCCTTTATCAAGTACCAGAAACTCGTTATGCAACCAATATTTAACCCACGGATGTTTTCCGGTCGCAGTCTCGCTCTGGGCAATTTCATTGGTATGATGCACCGGAATATGATCGATTCCTCCAGCATGAATGTCAAACTGCTCGCCGAGATATTTCATGCTCATCGCTGAACACTCAATATGCCAGCCCGGATACCCGCGTCCCCACGGACTATCCCACAAAAGAGCTTGATTTTCAAATTTACTTTTGGTAAACCACAGCACAAAATCCCCTGCATTTCGTTTTGATTCATCGAGATCGGTCCGAGCACCGGCCCTTTGATCCCCAAGCCGGGCGAGTTCACCGTAAGCCGGAAACCGTGTAATATCAAAGTATAAATTTCCGCCTGCAAAATACGTAAAACCGGCATCTTCGATCCGTTTGATCAATGCGATCATGTCAGCTATATGTTCCGTGGCTTTTGGAATAACGGTCGGCCGGACAATGTTGAGACGGTCCATATCATTAAAAAAAGCCGAGGTATAAAAATCAGCAACTTCGAGAACACTTTTGCCTCGTTCCTCTGCCGTTTTGAGCATTTTATCTTCGCCGGTGTCGTTGTCACCGGATAAATGCCCCACATCCGTGATATTCATCACATGGCACACCTCAAATCCCCGCCGCCGGAGCGTCCGGACGAGAATATCGTGAGTCAAATAAGCTCGAAGATTGCCAATATGCGCGTAATTGTACACCGTGGGTCCGCATCCGTAAAATCCAACTTTTCCGGGGATAAACGGCTCAAATACTTGAATTTCACGGCCCAGAGTGTTAAATAATTTAAGGGGCATGTCAAAAATATAAAGAGAATTCCGGATAAAAACAAGAGCTAACGTTTTGACAAAAGTTTCCGGCTTATCATAGTGCCGGCGAGCTGTACCATTTCGACCAAGACTAAAATCACAACGACTGCCGCGATCATGACATCAGATTGGAACCGGTAGTAGCCGTAGTTGATTGCAAGGGTGCCGAGTCCGCCGCCGCCGATCGCTCCGGCCATCGCAGAATAGCCGATTAGGTTGATGATTGTCAGTGCCAATCCGGAAACAAGGGCCGGAAGTGCTTCCGGAATAAGAACTTTCCAGATAATTTGAAAGGTGGTCGATCCCATGGCGCGGGCCGCAAGCAGGACGCCGCTGTCAACTTCCGCGAGATCGGATTCCACGATCCGGGCCACAAAAGGCGCGGCTGCAATGGACAAAGGAATGATGACCGCGGTGGGACCGATGCTCGTACCGATGATACGCCGGGAAAGAGGGATGAGCAGAATCATTAAAATGATGAAAGGAAAGGACCGGAACAGGTTGACAATACGGGAGAGTACTTCGTAAACCGGCAGCATCGGGTGTAAACCGGAAGGGCCGGCTGTGTAGAGAAAAATGCCCAGGGGAAAGCCGAGTACTGAGGCAAAAAAAGTGGAAAGTAGTGTCATATAAATCGTCTGCAAGGTCGGCGTGGGAAGTAATGATAATAGTGCAAGCATACTTTTCTAGTGTACCTGTTTGTCCGGTTTTCGTCTACCGAGATCGAAAGTGGGGACAGACCTCAGTATCTTTTTACAATATATACAATTAACAGGGACAGACCTCGACATCTCATTTTAACATATACAATTGTCAAAAACAATCTTGTAATTCGTTTTGTTATAAAGAAATATGGAGGTCTGACCCCATGAATCCACCACGATAAACGGAACCTTTATTTTCCGGTTATGAGTAATTTATTGAGCGCATAATCGACTGTTACTGTGGAACCATCGCGGATTGTTCCGGCGATAATTTCCTTCGCAAGGGGATTTTCCACTTCTGATTGGATCACCCGCTTGAGGGGACGTGCCCCAAATTGAGGATCGTAACCTTGGTCTGCCAAATATTGCGATGCACGGAGAGTCAATTTCAAGGTAATGTTCCGCTCGTTGAGACGTTCTTGTAGCCGGCGAATCTGAATATCAACAATTTTCCGGATTTCCGGTTTTCCAAGCCGCTTGAAAATAACCGTTTCATCAATCCGGTTGAGAAATTCCGGCTTAAAATATTGTTTGAGCATAATCGAGACGGTTTCCCTTAAATCGCTTTCTTTTGTTGAGTCTACAATAAGATCCGAACCGAGGTTGCTCGTCATAATGATAATAACATTCCGGAAATCAACTACTCGTCCCTGGCCATCTGTGAGCCGTCCGTCGTCAAGTACTTGCAGGAAAACATTAAACACTTCCGGATGCGCTTTTTCGATTTCATCAAAGAGAATCACAGAATAGGGCCGGCGCCGGACAACTTCGGTGAGCTGACCGCCCTGCTCATAGCCGACATAACCGGGCGGCGCACCGATCAACCGGCTGACTGAATGTTTTTCGCCGTATTCACTCATATCGATCCGGGTGAGCGCATGTTCATCGTTAAAAACGAAAGCCGCAAGTGTTTTTGCCAATTCAGTTTTACCCACACCAGTCGGTCCCAAAAAGAGAAAAGAGCCGAGGGGCCGGGACGAATCGGAAAGACCGGCCTTATTCCGGCGAATCGCATCTGCAACTGCATTCACAGCAGTCTTTTGCCCAACGACTCGTTCCTCAAGTTTTTGCTCAAGCTCAAGGTATTTTTGCAACTCAGAGCCGAGCATTTTTGTCACTGGAATTCCGGTCCATGTGGAAACCACGGCAGCGATGTCTTCCTCACTAACTTCTTCCCGCAGCAAGGCTTTTCCATCTGGTTTTGAATTCAGTTTCCCGGTGAGTGCATTGATCTTTTTTTGCGCCTCCGGAAGCTTCCCATATTTTACAGCGGAAGCTTCTGAAAGATTGCCTTCCCGTTCATAGCGGGATTCCTCAATTTTTAATTCCTCAATCTGCTGTTTTAATTTCCGGATCTCTCCTATTTCCGTTTTTTCAGATTCCCATCTTCCGGCCATTGCATTACGTTCAGATGTAAGAGATTGTATCTCCGATTCCAATTTTCCCAGCCGCTCCAGAGAAGCCGGATCTTCTTCACGCGCAAGGGCTTGTTTTTCAATCGAAAGTTGCAGAAGCCGGCGTTCCAATTTATCCAATTCAGTGGGACGGCTGTCAAGTTCCATTTTGAGACGGCTGGCTGCTTCATCAACAA
>BOBG01000028.1 GCA_026002265.1 Spirochaetia bacterium | reverse complement strand
CATTCAGGCAGTAGGCGCGGTTATCGAGGAGCTGTCAGGTGGCGACGCGCTGTTGCCAATAGACAATGGGGCATCGCCGGTATTATTGGCAGTTACCGCTGTGTCGATTTGCGGCAAGCTGCTTTTGGCATACTCACAGTACCGGCTGGGGAAACGCGCCGCGAGCGCAATGATTCTGGCGAACGCGCAAAACATGCGGAACGACGTGGTGATTTCGGTTTCGGTACTCGCGGGACTCGCGCTGGTAAAGCTGTTCAGTCTTCCCATCCTCGACCCGATTATCGCGATTCCGGTGAGCCTTTGGATTATACGAAACGGACTTCGCATCTTCTTTGAAACCAATACCGAACTCATGGACGGCGGCGCAAATGCCGCGCTCTATAAGACGCTGTTCGACACCATCAAAACTGTGCCGGGAGTTTCAAATCCGCACCGTGCGCGTATCCGCAAAATCGCGTCGCGCTGGGACATCGACTTGGACATCGAAGTCGAAAGGAGCTTAAGCGTCTATGAGGCGCACAAAATCGCTGTCAATGTGGAAAAGGCGCTGCATAAGGCGATTCCCGACATCTACGATATTATGGTGCATGTGGAGCCGTCAGGAGAGACGGTTGAGACCGGCGAACAATACGGGTTGTCGGAAGCGGACGTTAAGGCACCGCCGAAGTGACCCACTAATCATCAAACGGGAAAACATACTAAATAAGGGCGCGGCTCGACTACGTTTTTTTCGTAGGCCAAATATTGTACCTGCGCTATATGCATAGTTATGAAAGGAAGATTCTGATGCGGTAATTCACGCTTGAAATCATCCCATGGTTTTTTTCCGTAATGGTTTGCCGATTGCGTAGAAACACGCCGATTGTTACGTGTTTGAAATACCAAAAGCGTTTGGTGTAATAATGTTTTATTTCTTGAGCGCCGTTTTCTGACTTCTTTTTTTCAAGAAATAAATAATTTTCATTAAAAAGTTCAATTAAAATATCATCAGTTGGAATATGCACACCCGCGAATATGGAATCTCCAATATCAATAATTATTTTCGCTTTTTTCCCTAAACGAGGAGCAAGTCGTGTAAAAACTGTATACATTTCATTAAAATAATCAAATTCCATAATGGGAATACGTTTCATAGGCAACATCTTTTAGTTCACTAAGCGCATTTCCAAAAGAACGCTCATTGGCTTAATTCTAAGGAAAAAGGCATAGTGCTTCACCATTGATGCGGCATAAACTCTTTAGGGCATTCAACTAGCCGAACAGATTCACCTGTCAATTCCAACACAAAAAATCCAACACTATGTGCATAATTTTGTATATCTGTATCAACAACACCTCCCGCCATTGCTCCAAGCAATTTTTTGCCTTTACATTCAGCCGGCGGATACTTTTTTATCAATTCCATTCGTTTTAGATGGTGATCAACATCGTCTTTTTTATCTAGTTCCCTTTTCACCTCTACTGCCATAACATATTCACCATTTGAAAGCAAAATATCTATATCAGTTAGTTTAGTGTTATTTTCATCAAACAAAGGCACTCGCTGGTATGCACGTTTGAGATTGTAGTCATAGGCATCAAATTTTTCCCACAACCTAGCGGCGATAAGGGTTTCAATAAGCTCACCCATAGACCGATTCAAGCCTCCAAGATTTTCGGAAACACGATCAACTTTTTCCGCCATCTTACGAACAGTTTCTTCGGTTTTCCTTATCTGCTCGTCAGTTTTATCCTGCGAAATCTTACGGGCTTGCCTATCTTCCATAATTGACTGTCGAGTTTCCATCAAAGCCGCCCAAACTTGCTCAAAAGTAAGTCCCATCTGAGGTTGCTCTGTTAGGTTTGCCATATTTACCCTCCTGATGGTTTCAGTATATTACAAGGGCCATAATATTACAATCTTGCAATCGTTCCAAACAGCTAAAATAATTGCGAGGTGGAGAGTAAAACTATTTACATAACATATTATCGTTCATACCAGCCCCTGATGCACATTTTTTAAATGTATATATCATTATAAATACGGATACAGGTATTAAATTTTTGCCACCACTTCCAATAATTAAATTTTATTCAAAATCACTTGAACCACAATGCGGGCAGGTTGAATAATCACTAGCAAAAGATTTTTCACATTGTTTACACTTTTTTGGCGGAATATTTGTCTTTAGCATAAACACGCTATTATGCGATGCGGCGTTTTTCCATACAGCAGGAAAATCCGCCGCTTTTTCTTTTATAACTTTACCGTTTTTATATTATTTAGAAATTTTTACAGTTACTCTTGATGCTCCAACGTAATATGTGTCAGTACCGCTTCCACTCGCAGAATATCGTATTGTAAATTCGCCGTTCGGGATATCGTCAAGAGGTATGCTACGGCTAAAATTAATATAGTGCTCTTTCCACTTACCAGTCGCGTTATTGCCGTCGGGATCAAACTTCTGAGTAATATTCCCATTCAATTTCAATATATCAACATGAACCCATGACCCATTTGTCTCCTTTATATCCGTATCAATGGTAATTACCGCGGTTGTATAACCATCAGCTTTTAAACCACTATAATTAAATGCGCTTCCAAGATTAATAACATCATTTAATTTCTCATTATGAGCGCCAATGCCCAAGACACCATCGTATTTTTCAACTCTAACAGTGCCACGGGATTGTGTCCAATAGAATTCTGTTCTATTCGGTGGTAAAGGCAGGGTTTTGTAAAGTTCCGGATCGATTGTCAACTCCGAATCGGAATTTTTTCCAAACTCTCCGTTTAGATCCGGATCGTAATCTATAACGTACGAATAGGATTTTGGACGGGCACAAATGGACGTAACAGAATCGATCACTGCTGTGTTAGTTTTGTTCAACTTAAGGAACAGGTACATATCTACTGTACCCTCCAAGGTATAGCGATACTTCCCGGCTGGTTCGTTGTGCTCGCCGAGTGTATACGTTTCTGTGTCTTCAAGTGTTTTCACTTTTGAATAAGAGGTAGAATAGGTATTTTCCGTTGAATAACTCTTTGTCACCGCAGTACTCATAGAGGCTGTCAAACTAGTTTGAAGTTCGTTGCTAGCACCTACCTCCAACTCTTCAAATAATCCTAATTTAAATTCTCCTTTGACTTTTTTAGCTATGGAAGCTTCCAGTGAAGCACTATTCGTCACACTTTCCGAAAAAGTATTTGTGGTCGATTGTTCAACACTTGATGTCGTAACTAGGCTTTTCGAAAAAGATAACGTAATAGGCGTAGTGCCGTTATAGGTACGGGCTGTTTCATAAACTATAGGTACATGGTCTATACGGCCGATATACAAAATGTAGTAATTATATGTACCGTCGGTTGTGGAACTCAAAGGAATTTGAGGTGTTTCATTTTTAACGGCGACATACCTTGGCAGTGGTGTTGGACCGGGAGGTGCTGGTGGAACAAGAACCGTCACAGTTGACTTGCCACTTTTGCTCGTGTCTACAGTCGATCTTGCCACTACTGTCAGTGTTTCAGCCGTCTCATTGTTACCTATCGTGAGGAGTCCGGAGTTTATTGTTATGTCCGTATCGGGATCCGTTGCGCCCTCAACATACCAGACAACAGTTTTTTCCGGGTTGTTCACACCAGATACTGTTGCACTGAATTCTTTGGTTTTCCCCAGCTTAACGGTGGCTGTTACGGGAAGCACATCTACACTAGTGACGTACGGTTCGCCACCATCGGGCGGTTCGCAACCGACCAGAACCAACCCAAATGCCAGTACCATTGCAGCCATTCCCGTAAAGAGCATTTTGCTCCACTTCTCTGTAGTTTTCATAACTACCCTCCTTCATTGACTAATGGCTTGTATCGAAAGACAGCTTCGCACCTACCATTTTTCAAAGTGTACTACATCAGCCCCCCCGTCAACCTTTTGGACCCCTCTTTTTCAAAAATTTTCCTTGGGTACAGTCCGGTCATTGTGGTTTGACAAGTTCACCAACCGGGTGTCGAAATGAGCAACCGGCTTAGGCAGATCTCAGTCCGGCCGGATCCGTATAATTTTCCGGGATACTTGATAAAAATCCAGATTGCGTGTATCTTAACAGTATGCCGGTGAGAAGAGAGGGCGATGTCAACCTTAAGTCACGAAATCAACGCAGGGAGCAGCTCAAGGAGCCGGAGGAATTCCGGGTCGTGCTTCTCAACGATCAGTTTACAACGATGGATTTTGTAGTGGAAATTTTAGTGAGCATCTTTCATAAAGATCGGGCGACGGCAAAGAAAATTATGCTTGATGTGCACAAAAAAGGACGGGGAATCGTGGGGCAGTACCCATGGGATATTGCACAAACTAAAGTGTCACAAGTACATAAAGCGGCTCATGACAATGATTTTCCCCTCAAGTGTGTCGTTGAGCCGGTGTGATATTTTTCCGGAATCTTTTATAGTCGTTCAGCGATTCTTTTTAGAATGAGGACAATGTTTGTGATGAAAATATCTGGATCGGTTCAGGCGATCATCAATGCAGCCTATAACGAGGCGCGGGTACGCAACCATGAATACTTGACGCCGGAACATATACTCTATGCTGCGCTTGCATTTGACGAAGTGCAGGGGGTTTTTTCCGCGTGCGGTGCGGACCTAGGACTTTTGCGAAACGGCATGGAGCATTATTTTGAACAGAAGGTTCCGGTTAGTCCAAATGCGGAGCCGACTCAAACGGTTGGTTTCCAAAGTGTCATGGAACGGGCAGTGATCCAGAGTCAATCGTCCCAAAAACAAGTTCTGGATATTGCGGATATTCTCGTGTCGCTGTATGACGAGGAGCGGAATTATTGTGCATACTGGCTCCGGCGGGCCGGCGTTAAACGTCTGGAATTGCTGAGTGTCCTTTCCCACGGGCCGGAAGTTGAACGGGTCTCCGGCGATGATGAGTACAGTTCCCACCATAAAGAATCAAAAAAAGGCATTTTGGACCGGTGGACGAGCGATCTCACCGCGCTTGCCCGGGAGAATAAACTGGAACCGGTGATTGGCAGAGAAGCTGAATTGGATCGGACCGTACAGGTTCTCTGCCGTCGGCTCAAAAATAATCCGGTGCATGTCGGCGATTCCGGCGTGGGCAAAACTGCGATTACCGAAGGTTTGGCATGGCGGATTGTCAACGGAGCTGTTCCCCCGATTCTCCGGGATTTTTCCATTTATTCCTTGAATATGGGTTCGTTGATAGCCGGAACAAAGTACCGGGGCGATTTTGAGGACCGGATCAAACGGATTATTGATGAAATTCTAAAAAAAGAAAAGGCGATTTTATTCATTGATGAGATTCATACCATTGTCGGTGCCGGGGCAGTTTCCGGCGGATCTCTTGATGCTGCAAATATTTTAAAGCCGGTGTTGACATCCGGTAAAATTCGGTGCATCGGTTCGACAACTCACGAGGAGTACAACAAATATTTTGATAAAGATCGTGCGCTGTCGCGCCGGTTCCAAAAAATTGATATTCCGGAGCCGAGCGAGGCAGATTGTATACAGATTCTCAAAGGTTTGAAATCCCGGTACGAGGAATATCACCATGTAGAATACCGGGACGAAGCGCTTGAATCTGCGGTTCACCTTTCAGCACAATACATTACAGAGCGGCGTTTGCCGGATAAAGCTATTGATGTCATTGACGAGGCTGGAGCTTTTGCCCGGATTCAGTCTTATAAAGAAGCCGAATCTCAGAAAGTAAATCTGTCAAAAGGACCTGACCCGGTTGTCATTGATGTGCCGCTGATCGAAACGGTTGTTTCAAAAATCGCCCGGATTCCGGAACCTTCAGTCAATGAAAGTGAAAAGGATAAACTCCGGCTTTTGGAAACGAGATTAGCGGATCGGATCTTTGGACAAAAAGATGCTGTCACCGCTGTTGCCAAAGCTGTTAAACGTTCACGGGCCGGATTCAGAGCTGAAAATAAACCGGTCGCTAATTTCCTTTTCGTGGGTCCAACCGGCGTGGGCAAAACAGAACTGTCGCGGGTGTTGGCGGAACTCCTTGGGGTGCCGTTTATCCGGTTTGATATGAGTGAATATCAGGAAAAACATACTATTTCCGGCTTAATTGGTTCGCCGCCCGGCTATATCGGCTATGAAGAAGGGGGCCAGCTCACGGATGCGATCCGGAAACAACCCCATGCGGTGCTGCTCTTGGACGAAATTGAAAAAGCGCACCCGGATATTTTCAATATTTTGTTACAAGTTATGGATTACGCGACTCTTACCGATAATCAGGGGCGGAAGGCGGATTTCCGGAATGTTGTTTTAATCATGACAAGTAATGCAGGCGCACGGGATATTGGCAAATCGCTGATTGGTTTTGGAGAACGTATCCACAATGATACAGTTGTCAACGATGCGGTTGAAAAAACCTTTACGCCGGAATTCCGCAATCGGCTCGATGCTGTGGTCAGGTTCGGACATCTTTCGCCGGAAACTATGATTTCAATTGTACAAAAGGAATTGGACTTGTTCCGTGCCCAACTTTCCGGAAAAAATATACAATTAACGGTTACTGATACTTGTATTAATAAACTCGCCGAGGAAGGCTATAGCAGGGATGCAGGCGCGAGAAATATCGGACGGCTCGTCGAGGACAAAATTAAAAGTACTTTTGTTGACGAAGTGTTGTTTGGTACATTAAGCGAAGGCGGCTTCGCAGTGGTTGATTGGGAAGATGGGGAATACCGGGTGCATGTTAAAGAAGGGGGGAACGATGTATAGTGTCGGCATTGCATATTTGCTCTGGCTCTTTTCCGGATTCGGTGCAATGGGTTTGCATCGTTTTTATCTGGGTAAAATTCCCACCGGCATTCTCTGGATGTGTACCGGCGGGCTCGGCATGGTCGGTGCAATTTACGATTTTTTTACCCTGCCGGCTCAAGTTGCCGCGGCAAACAATCAACGCTATGGTGTCCGTAAAACCACGGCTTCATATCAGCCCTACAATGTATCTTCGTTGTGGAGTACCGAGAATAGTAGAGCCGGTGAAAGTGTTGAGTATGCAATTTTGCGTGAGGCAAAGAAGAATGGTGGATTGATCAGTACCACTGATGCTGCAATCGCCGCACATATTTCCATGGATGAAGCGAAAAAGGAACTCGATTCAATGGTTACGAAAGGTTATGCAGAATTACGCTGTCGAAAAACCGGAAGTCTCGTGTATTCGTTTCCGGATATGCTTGATTCCTCTGAACCTTTGGAAAATTTCTAGTCCCATAATTTCCGGATCTTAAGTTTTCCGGTATGAAAAAATGATACTTTCCCTCATACCGGACCGGTCATTATTTTTAATAATCGTTGACAAAAATCATGATCGTATATACGTTGAAAATGGGAGGCAAAGATGCAGCAACTTTTTTGGGGTGCAGCAGTAGGTGGAACACTTTTCTTTGCGTTCCGAGTAATTATGATGATTATTGGAGGAATCGATTCCGGGCACACACCGGATCTGGATTCTCCGGATGATATACATACGGATCTTCAAGACAGTGCAGGAGCATTCAAATTATTATCTCTCAATTCTCTGTCGGGTTGTATTGCCATGTTTGGCTGGTCAGGGCTTGCCGCCTCGCTTCAATTTTCATGTAATATCCCAATGTCATTGCTTATCGCTGCATTGTGCGGTTTTGCAGTGATGATTCTCACTTCATTTATTTATTACGGTGCATCAAAATTAAAAAGTGACGGTGAACAATTTAATATTGAGCAAACAGCCGGAATTATTGCCGATGTATATATACGGATTCCGGCTCAGGGAACGGGTCGTATTTTTTGTACTGTAAATAAAATAAAACATGAGCTGGATGCAATTTCCGATACCGGTGAAGAAATCCCATCGTTTGTAAAAGTTCTCATTATCCGGGCCTATGATTCTCGGACTGTAACGGTAATACCTTTTGAAGAGGGAGTCTAAAATGAATTTTACTTTAATTGCTGGTATTTTCTTAGCTGTTTTTTTATTTGTGGTGATTGCTTTTTTAGCAAGCCGGTACAAACGTTGTGCGTCAAATCAGATTTTAGTTGTATATGGAAAGGTCGCCGGCGGTAAATCCTCGCGGTGCCTGCACGGTGGTGCAGCATTTATCTGGCCTCTTATTCAGGATTATACGTACCTCGATCTTACGCCCCTGACAATAAATATCCCTCTAAAAGGCGCACTTTCACAGCAGAATATCCGGATAAATGTACCAAGTACCTTTACCGTTGCAATAGCAACTGATGAGGCGAGTATGAATCAGGCTGCGATCCGGTTATTGGGATTAAATCAGGAAATGATTGAGTCGATGGCAACCGAAATTATTTTAGGACAGCTCCGGTTGACCGTTGCGTCATTAACAATTGAACAGATAAATCAAGATCGTGAACGTTTTTTGGAAGCAATCCGGAAAAATATTGCCACTGAGTTAGATAAAATCGGACTCTGCTTGATAAATGTAAATGTCACCGACATTACTGATGAATCCGGATATATTGAAAGTATTGGGAAAAAAGCCGCACTTACTGCAATAAATCAGGCGAAAGTTGATGTTGCGGAACAGGATAAAAAAGGTGCAATCGGGCAGGCCGAATCCAGAAAAGAACAGCAGATTCAAGTTGCGCTTTTTGAAAAGGAGCAACAAGTTAAAGTTGCAGAATTTAACAAAGAGCAGCAGGTGCAAATCGCTGAATTAAATAAGGAACAATTGGTAAAAACGGCCGGATATAGCGCTGAACAGGAGATTAAAAAAGCTGAATTTAATAAACAACAGCAGATTCAGATTGCACAATTTAACAAAGATCAGCAAGTACAAATTGCTGAATTAAACAAAGAACAAGAGGTAAAAACCGCGGAATTTAATAAAGAACAGCGGATTCAAACGGCTGAATTTAATGCAAAGGCAGTCGAAGGGGAAAATACTTCGCGTGCGGAAATTGCCACTTCAAATGCCACATTGGCTGAACGGGAATCCGAAGCCAAGATGCGCGGGGAAGTTGCCCAACAAGAAGCGCAGGCCGAAATTCAAAAGGCAAAAGCACTTGCAGAACAGCGCAGGCTCGAAGTTGAGGAAGTGGTACCGCGGGAAATTGAAAAACGGAAGCTTGAAATTGATGCGGCTGCACAGGCTGAAAAGCAGCGCCGGATTGCACAGGGTGAAGCAGATTCGATTCTATTGATAAAATCTGCGGAAGCTGAAGGTATTAAAAAAATACTTGATGCAAAGGCTCTTGGTTATGAAACCCTTATCAAGGCTGCAAATAGTGATGCCCAAAGTGCGGCAACACTGCTGTTAGTGGAAAAATTGGAAGAAATTGTTAAAATGCAAACTGAGGCTATCAAAAATATTAAAATTGACAAGATCACAGTATGGGATTCGCCGAATGGAGACGACAGTTCCACCGCGCATTTTATGCGGAATCTGGTCAAGAGTCTGCCGCCGTTGCACGACATCGCACAGCAGGCCGGCTTGGATCTTCCCGCCTTTTTGGGCACTGTGGGGAAGATTCCGGCCCAGATTACAAATCCTGAAGAAAAACCAGCAGCATAGCCAGAATTCGATTAAAGGGGGAAGCCTCCCCCTCGCTCCGAAGCCGGCATTTCGACAGGCTCAATGACCGGCTTCTCCACTACCCCCTCTGTTCCCAAAGTTATTGCCGGTAGTGTTCCAAAAAACTGCCCAACCGGTTGATCGCATCTGCCAACATTTCTTTATCCGGAAGGAACACAATCCGGAAATGATCCGGTTCCTTCCAATTAAACCCGGTACCATGAACGAGAAGAAGATGTTGATCCCGGAGCAGATCCATGACGAATTTTTCGTCATTAGTGATGTTAAATTTTCCGGTATCGATCCGGGGAAAGCAGTAGAGTGCGCCGCGGGGAATGACCATCGAGAGTCCGGGTATGCTATTCACCAAAGAAACAACGGTATCGCGCTGCTCCTTGAGGCGTCCGCCGGGCAGCACAAAATCCCGGATACTCTGGTAGCCGCCGAGTGCAGTTTGAATGCCGTATTGTGCCGGCACATTCGCGCAGAGCCGCATATTTGCGAGCATATCAAGCCCGTCAATATAGCCAGCCGCGCTTTTTTTATTTCCGGAGAGTACCATCCAGCCGGAACGGAAGCCAGCAGCTCGGTAGGCTTTTGACATACCATTGAATGAAATGGTTAAAATATCCGGATCAATGGTTGCGAAAGGAATATGTACAGCACCATCGTAAAGAATCTTGTCATAAATTTCGTCAGTAAAAACAATTAAATGATGTTCATGGGCAATCGCTGCAATGCGTTCCAAGGTCAGGCGGTCGTAAACTGCACCGGTCGGATTGTTAGGATTTATGACCACGATTGCCTTTGTGTTAGCAGTGATCTTTGATTCTAAATCCCCAAGATCCGGATTCCAATCAGATTGTTCGTCACAAAGGTAATGAACGGCTTTTCCGCCGGAAAGAGTCACCGCGGCCGTCCACAGCGGATAATCAGGAGACGGCACCAGTACTTCGTCACCGGAATCGAGCAGCCCCTGCATTGAAATCATAATCAGTTCACTAACACCATTGCCGATATAAATATCTTCTGTAGTGACATCCATCACACCCTTGATCTGGAACTCATGCATAACCGCTTTCCGGGCTGGAAACAGCCCCTTTGAATCGATGTATCCTTGGGCATTTTGAATATTGATGATAATATCATGGATAATTTCATCCGGTGCATTAAAACCAAAAGCCGCCGGATTGCCGATATTCAGCTTGAGAACCCGGAATCCCTCTTCTTCCAGCCGTTTTGCCTCCTTTAGAACCGGCCCGCGAATATCGTAACACACCTCATTTAATTTTGTAGATTTATTAAAAATACGCATAGATTCAGTCTATCAGAGATCACAAAAAAAGATTAGTAGCCCTGTGGGAACAGGGCGATGTGCCGAGTCGTTATTTTATCTCCGGTACTAAACGGTGTTGTTATCTTCGCTCGCATATTCCTCTTCCTTAACTTGAAATGAGGAAGCTACTCAAATAAAGAGTCAAAAGGAAAAAATTTTAATGCTAAAACCCTAATTCATATAAATGAACGGCTAATTCTAGATAAATATCCGGGATCTCGATTCCGGATATTTTTGTTTTTTTTACATCAATAATCTCATGGTGAGAAATTCCACCGGGTATAAGGGTAATGTGATCGCTCCATGTAGCGGATCGTGCGCTCACAATTCCGTCATTATCTCCACTGACGCTATAAATATACTTGTATGTTTCACTGAGCCACAGATCATCAGAAGCATCTCTCATAGTAGTATAATAACTTTGATAATAAACATCTTCATCCGGAATAACGATTTTATTAAATTCTTTCATGTGTTCTGTCGTTAATTGATTGCCGACCCGATACATCTCTGGATTAGAATCTCCCCACATTTCACCTAAGACTTCCCATATTTTTTTTACAAAATCTGTATGAACAATATCTTTATCGAGTATATAATCAGCTAATTCCGCGCCATGGTGCGGTGTGGAAATAGTTGTAAGACTCGCCACTGTATTGCCGAAATCATAACGCCAGATCATAAACCGGGAATCGATTCCGCCCTTTGAATGAGCGATAATATTTACTTTTTCTGCACCGGTTTCAGTCAGCACCGTTTCCACAGTTGTCTTGAGTATGGCTGCATTCGATTCATAGGTTCCCCATGCATCTGTATTCCCAAAATACAGATCGACACCATTATCCCTAAGTATATCCGGAATCCTGCCCCAAAAATCAATAAGGCCTTTCCGGTCATGTGCCATAATTCCATGAACGAGTACTACTGGGTAGCGAAGCTTTTGATCCATAATTTATTCCTCCATGGCTTTATCAATAATAATATTAATTTCTTCAATAAAAATACCGGTAAAATGTTCGATATTTTCAATAATATAATGCTGAACCTCATTGATATTATCTCCTAATTGTGTACCAAAAACTACATCAATGGTTATAACAATCCGGTAGCCGTTATCTCCATCTTTTACCGCAATCTTTTTTATTTTAATGCTTTGATTGTATTCGTCAACACATTGTTTTACCATAAGGGAAAGTGCGTCACCGGAAATGATGATTTTACTCCGTTTTGAATATTCCGGCCGTACCAGGGATTTTTCATGGATAATCGGAGCCGGCGTAATGGGTCCAGGTGTTTTTTTTTGTTTCAAAACCAACACTGCTTCATAAAAAATTTGAGGATAACTTCGTTTAACTTCAACACCGGGAACCGGAATAACGTGTTTTCCCTCGATCCTGCGGATTCGGATCGCTTTTTCAATTTCAGCCGGCGATGCAATATCCTCGATTCGTATAATTTTTCCGGGCGGTGGAAGCTGGAGCCGGGCAGTTATTTTATTGACCATTTTAACTGAAGTACCTAGTATGAGAATCTTTTTAGATTTTTTCCCCTGTAAATTCCGTGCAACTTCGTCCCGGTGACTCTTATCATCAAAAAGCGCAACCTTGACTGATCCCATGAATGTCTTTTCCATTTTTGCAGAATGTCCTGCGAGGATTCTATTTTCGCGGATCAAAAGCCCATCATCAATGATGAAATCGATATGGTATTTGTGAGCAGCGAATTTTGCATGAAAACTTTTTCCCGTACCACTTTCCCCAACAAGTGCATAAACCTTGATAGGTTTGAACCACAATGCAAACACTATGCTACTAATATAGTCATATTTTCTATGAAAGACAAGCAGAAATCTTTTCTTGAAATTTTTTGTATTCAAAACTTGACGAATTTATCAATATATCGTATATTACTAATCGTTATGATGTCGTTTAAAATAATTTGTTCTAGTGAAGGCTGCACTATAACTATAGGTTGAAGCCTAACCGATATAGGTCAAAGCATAACTGATACCGGTTGAAGCCTAACCGATATAGGTCAAAGCATAACTGATACCGGTTGAAGCCTAACCGATATAGGTCAAAGCATAACTGACACCGGTTGAAGCCTAACCGATATAGGTCAAAGCATAACTGACACCGGTTGAAGCCTAACCGATATAGGTCACTCCCTATAGTATAAAGGGTACAGACCATTCTAAAAGAGAGGTATATGTTGAGTAAAAATTGGCTTCCTGACTCACGATCTGGAAAACTCGCTCTATCAAGGCGTTGGCAGAACGTTTTAGCGGAATCTGCCGGTACGTGGAATATACCGGCCGATGATGTATCGTCATTACGTACGCTTACTGATGCCGCTGATATAGCTTTAAAAAAAATGCAGGATAAAATGACGCGTACTCGTGTTGACACGGTAGCATGTGATAAGGCTTTTAAGGCGCTCATACTGGAAATGCGTTTTATCAAGAACAACTACTTCAACAGTCCGCCCCGTACCGTGGAGGATCTGACTTCAGTAGGGTTGAATCCCCGCAACCCGCCGACACCGGTACCTTCGCCTTCAACATACCCTAATATTGAGATTGATACATCGGTACTGCGCCAACTGTCTGTGCGCTTTTGGGACACCGGCACTATACGGCGCGGCAAACCCCAGGGAGTTCATGGGGCTGAAGTCCGCTGGGATTTCAGCGAAACGCAGATAGTAGACCCTGATGCGCTTACTCATTCTGAATTTAACACGAAAACACCGCATACCTTGTTCTTTTCCGGAGATAAACGCGGAAAAATGGTGTATATCTGTGTACGGTGGCAAAATGCCAAGGGACAAAAAGGACCCTGGGGGGCAATTATCGGCGCAGTGATTCCATAATTCAAGGGATTGAAAATGGGAAGAGCTGTAAAGGCGATTTGGTATTTGATCCTTTTGGAGGAAGCGGTACTGTCAATGACACTAACAGATGATGTTACAAAAACGTTCTGAAAGCCTTATATAAAATACATATACGATTCATCAGGATCAACAGTACCGACCATT
The DNA here is from genome assembly GCA_026002265.1 of Spirochaetia bacterium. Taxonomy (GTDB): domain Bacteria; phylum Spirochaetota; class Spirochaetia; order Treponematales; family Breznakiellaceae; genus BOBG01. Next base: position 7,270 of record BOBG01000028.1, on the reverse strand, counting down.
GATGATAAGGTTTTACTGTCGATTATTGCGGCCACGCGTTCATTAAGCGGATCAAAGATGACGTGACGGATACATTTTTGCAATTTTGTCTCATGTATACCCGGAATCGGCATATCTACAACGAGCATATCTCCTTCCAATATCCGGAGTGCATCTCCAATGATTATATCATGGGAAGAACGAGCTAATGTATAGCCGCCTGATGAACCTTTTATGGAACGGAGAAAACCGGCGCGCCGGAGACTCAACGCAACTTGTTCTAAATACCGAAGGGAAATATTTTGCCGTTCAGCCACACTGGCGAGGGAAATCGGCGCTTCATGCGAATGTTCAGCAAGATCGATCAATAGACGGATACCATAGCGGCCGCGGGTGGAAATTTTCACTGTTGCTCCACTTTAAAAAAGTATTGAAATACCAAAAAGAACGCTATATAATCTCAGTATGAATACACGACGTGTCCTTTCGGCTTTTTTATTGTTAATGTTCCTGACGATTCCGTCAAGTACAGTATTTGCCGATTTAGATGATTTTTCTGATGCCATTAAATCCGCTGAAGGATCCGGATCAAGCTCTTCAGGCGAATCAAGCGGTTCGTCCGGCGGTCTTGGAGAATTTTTGATTGAATTTTTCTCACGGATTTTTGCAATTATCTGGTATTATGATAATACATATCTTTATTATAATAATTTTCCTTATGACAACGGCAGTTATTTGGAACGGCCGGTAGTGCATGAAGATGGAGCGGTTCAGGATAATGGTAAATATTATTGGTTTTCAACGAGTTTAAGCGGATTTCAATTACAGGGCATGGGAACCGGTGCATGGTTTTCGTTCAGCGGACATTTTTATAAATTCTTTGGTCCATATATGGACGGATACGTGCTGTGGGATGAAAACACCTTTCTCAGCGGGTTCCGGCTCGGAATGCAATTTTCATTGATTCAGTCTAAGGTATTCAATCTCGCAACTTTTGTACAATGGCAGGGCTGGAGGGGCGTACTCTACCGAAACGGAGCTGTGTTTGGATTGGAATCCCGAATCTATCCTTTCAAGCCGATAACGCTCCGGGCAAAGGCCGGGTTTCAGGTGTTTGATAATGTGTCGTTGGGAGAAATGGAATTCGAGGCCGGTCTAATGCTGAAGGCATGGGAAGTATTCGGCGGCTACCGGTGGTGGAATCTTTTCGATGGAGAAGGCCGGAATAAATGGCAGGGTATTTACGCCGGAATCAGGTATTATTTCTGAAGAGGAAAACGAATAGAGTACACGAAGGGGTTTGGGGTTTGGGCGCTGTCATAATGAAAAACGAATAGAGTCCACGAATGGCACGAATATACACGAAGGGGTTTGGGGTTTGGGTGCTGTCATAATGAAAAACGAATAGAGTCCACGAATGGCACGAATATACATGAAGGGGTTTGGGGTTTGGGCGCTGTCATAATGAAAAACGAATATGATCCACGAATTGAACGAATTAACACGAATAAGAATCAATGCAACCGCAAATGATCTTGATCTTGGGGACAGACTTTCGTATTTCTTTTCAATATAACAAGATATTTGGGGTCAGACCTCGATCGGAATTTTTACGAATAAGGAACAGTTAATTAGTGAATATTTGTGTGTATTAGTGGACAGCTTGTGGTGTTCCCTTCGACAGGCTCAGGGAATGCCTTCAACAGGTCAGGGAACGCTCTCAGCCAGGAGGGGGGTGCCGGCATCTCGACAGGCTCGATAACCGGTTATCAAGCCTGTCGAGATAGAGGCAGGGGGAAGACACCCCCTCAAAGTTCATTTGGACTCTGTGTATTGCTTGGACAAGCAAGCCGTTTTTCCAATAAAATAATATCGGGAATTGACATCAGGTTAATATTACTGATAGACTCGACTCATGAAAATTTCCACCTATACGGTTAAACCGAATCTGCCTCCTTCCCTCAAAGCCTTGGACGAAATTGCCAGGAATCTGTGGCTTTCATGGAATTATGATGCAGTGCAATTATTTATCCGGCTTGATTATGATTCATGGACCCGGTCCCAACAGAGTCCGGTCCGGACTCTCGGTATGGTTAGTCAGGAGCACCTGTTACAAGCTGCACAAGACGATTCGTACATTGCAGCTCTTAATAGTGTCTACGAGCGTTTCCAAAAGTACAAAAATGGCGAAACATGGTACAAAGGTTCCCGGGAAAAGACAATCGCGTACTTTTCGATGGAATACGGCATGGATGTGTCGCTGCCGATTTATTCCGGCGGTTTAGGAATTCTTTCCGGCGATCACATGAAAACTTCCTCGGATATGGGGCTGCCATTGGTTGGAATCGGGCTCCTCTACCGTCAAGGCTATTTTACCCAGAATCTCAACGCGGACGGCTTTCAGCAGGAGGGCTATCCGGAAAACGACTGGTACAATATGCCGGTTGAACGTAAAGAGGACACCAAGGGTAACCCCATCAAAATTTCGGTGGATTTGGCCGGAAAAATTGCAATAGCGCAGATTTGGGAAGTAAAAGTCGGGCGTTCTTCTCTCTACCTTTTGGATACTAATATTGACGAAAATTCGCCTGAGATCCGGAATATTACCGCAGCACTGTATGGCGGGGATAAAGAAACCCGGATTCAACAGGAAATACTCCTCGGTATCGGCGGAATCCGGGCGCTCCGTGCGTTGGGTATCAATCCGTCCGTGACTCATATGAATGAAGGACATGCAGCATTTTTGGGCTTGGAACGGATCCGGGAATTGATGAATGACAAGCAATTTTCATTTGATGAAGCCCGTGAAGCATTGTGGCCGACCAATATCTTTACCACTCATACTCCGGTTCCGGCCGGCAACGAGCGTTTTGAAATTTGGCTCGTGGAAAAATATTTCCGGTCATGGGCCCAGTCCATGGGTATTCCATGGCATGATTTCCTCGGACTCGGCAGGATAAATCCTAATGATGATCATGAAACCTATTGTATGACGGTACTTGCGTTGAAGCTCTCTGCGTATGCAAATGGTGTTGCCAAGCTTCATGGCAAAGTGTCACGGGAAATGTGGCAGGGTCTGTGGCCCGGGCTTCCGCTGAACGAAGTTCCAATCAAACATGTTACCAACGGGGTGCACCCGCGTACATGGATTTCCAGCGGCATGATGTCGTTATTGGAACGTTATTTCGGGCCGAGTTTGGAAGAAGACCCGACCAGACTTGCGATATGGGATCGTATGTCTAAGATCTCTGACGAGGAACTGTGGCGGACTCATGAGCGGCGCCGCGAACAGTTGGTGGTCTTTGCCCGTGAACGGATTCGTCAGCATATTGTCCGGACCGGTGCTGTTGAACGCCGGGTACAGCAGGCTGAAGATGCACTTTCACCGTCTGCGTTGACTCTTGCTTTCGCACGGCGCTTTGCAACGTACAAACGCGGGAATCTCCTCCTCCGGGATCCTGAACGCCTTCTCAGGCTGGTACGAGACAACAAGTATCCGGTTCAGTTGATCTTTGCCGGAAAAGCTCACCCTATGGATCTCCCCGGCAAGGAAATTATCCGGGAAATCATCCATTTTGCAGAAAAATATGATGTAACAAACCGGATTGTTTTTATTGAAAATTATGACATGACCGTTGCCCGGTATCTCACGAGTGGAGCTGATGTGTGGTTTAACACGCCCCGGCGTCCATTGGAGGCATCCGGCACGAGCGGTATGAAAGCTGCGTTGAATGGCGTGCTTAACTGTTCGATTCTGGATGGCTGGTGGGATGAAGCCTACACGCCGGAAGTCGGCTGGGCCATTGGTCAAGGCGAACAGTACGTAGACACGAACCTTCAGGACGACATCGAAAGTAAGGCGCTCTACGATTTGCTTGAGCGGGATATTATTCCGTTGTTCTACCAGCGCGGACGGGATGGCCTGCCTCGTGAATGGACCAAACGGATGAAGGCAACTATGGGCGCAATGGGGCAGTCAATGGCAAGTCACCGGATGCTCCTCGATTATTACAATGGCTACTACGCACCCGCGTTGAACAATTACCAGCGCATCGTGCAAAGCGATTATGCGGAATCAAAATCGCTCGCGGCTTATTTTGCCAAGATCCAGCAGGCATGGAACAGCTTGAAAATTATCCGGCTGGAATCCAATGCACAACCGGTTATGCAGCGTGGGGATACCTTTACTGTGACAGCATCTATCGAGCTGGGTACCCTCAAGCCGGAGGAATTGTTGGTGGAACTCTACGCGGGAGCAGTCTCGAATCACGATAACACGATTGACAAAGCCAAACGTCTTGAAATGAAAGCGGTCGGGAATAAAGGTACTTGTTACGAGTACCAAGTCAAAGTTACATGCGATGACACCGGCTTCCAGGGCTACACAGTCCGGATTCTCCCAAAGCATGCCGCATTGGTACACCCCTACCGGTCCGGATTCATTCGATGGGCTGAATAAATATTTTAAGGAGCGGTTTAAAACTGCTCCTTTTACTTTGCCCCTAATAACAAAAACCTTATTCACCATTTGATCCGGCATTGTTTGTTTACTATTTTTATGATATAATGAGTATAAAACTGGGGGATAGTGTATGTTGAAAGAGTTAATTCGTTATGCAATAGTGGGATGTGTAATACTATGCAGTGCATGTGCTTCATCCGGAACACAGAATTATCCTGCAAACAGTACCGATCCGGAAGCAGAGGCAAGCGCGATGGATGCACTGGCGCGGATGGATAACGGCGGGAGTGTTAACCGGCCGCAGAGTCCGTCTAATCCGGGTAGGGTTCCGGAACCTACTAAAGTTGTTGATTCGAAAACTCCTCCGGCATGGATTAATGCTTCTCAAGCAGTGTACAGCGAGGCGAATTTTGTTTCGGCAGTTGGTTCGGGACGCACCAGAGCGGATGCAGAAAAAGATGCGATTTTCAAGGTGGCAGGCTTTTTTGGTCAATCTGTTCAAGGCGAAATATCCATGGTAAGCCGCTATTCTCAAGCAGTGACTAACGGTGTTGTAACCGGTATCAGCAATGACAGCACCCGGGAGGCGATCACGATCTCCGCACAGATGGATTCTCTTGTGGGGACTGAAGTACGGGAACTATGGTTTGACAGTAAAAATACATATTATGCAGTGGCTGTTATGGAAAAGTCACGAGCCGGTGCCATTTACTCAGACATGATCACTTCCAATATCCGGATCCTCGACACACTCAGCAATCTGTCTCCGGCCGAGCGGGTGTCCCTTGACGGATATGCAAAATATCAAGTTGCTGCGGTGATTGCAGATGCGAATCAAATTTTTATGAAAATACTCAATCTACTCGGCAGCCGGTACAATTCCACAAGACATACCATGGCGAGTCTGAAAACCGGTGCAGAATACCGGCTCGCGGCTCAGGCTATTGTTGCTTCCATTCCAATCGGGGTTCAGGTCGCGGGTCCCGATCAATCAAACCGGATCAAAAGCGCCTTTGAAAAGGCACTTGGGGACCAAGGCTTCCGGAGCGGGGGCATCAACTCCCGGTATGTGCTTAGAGTCAGCGTACAATTATCCGAGGTGGCTTACCCCTCTGGAACGAACAAATATGCCCGGATCGAATTAAACTCACAACTGACGGACACTACAACAAATGCTACGCTTTTTCCCTACACTTTTAATGACCGGGAAGGTCATGTGACTCTCTCGGAAGCAGAAAACCGGGCGATCCGTGAAGCAGAGCGGAACATTCAGACTGAGTATGGAAATGCGCTACAGCAATATTTTTCAAATGTTGTACTGCGTTGATGCTGCTGCCGATCATCCGGTACAATAAGTTATGACGTTATTTTGCCTTTTGTGGGTTCCGCTTTTTTATGTACTCTGGTGCTCGCGTTCTCCACACTATGGCAATGTAAATATTCTGATTCCGTTACTTGCCGGCGGGTGCGGCGCTCTGCTCTACCGTTTTGCCGGTCCTTTTTTGCCGCCGGGCCGGTTTGATATGGAGCGGTGGTTTCACATTGCTGCTGATGTGATTGCGGTGCCGGTTCTTCCGCCGTTAATCCTTTCATTGATTCCGATTGCGGCCGGAAAACAGATTGATTCAACCGGTTTTTCGTTGATCTATTTGATTCCAGTTTCTGCGATCCATTCAGTTGATAAGAGCCTCTTGAACGATCCGATTTATTTTGTACTGCCTCCGATTCTCTGGACCACGGTTGTCGTGGGGATTCCTTTTTTCAGCCGGCTCTTTTATAAAAAACGTAATGCGCTCATTCCGGTTGCAGTTATGGCTATTATCGCTGTGTTTCTGATTGCGGCAAGCTCTTACTGGTTCTTCTTTTGTCAACAACAGATACCCGGAATTGTCCTCTTAGGATTAAATGTGATTCCGGTTTTTATCGCGCTGATTGTGCCGCCTCATCGCCATGATTCCGGCACATAATTCTTTAAAAGGAAATAGTATGCATGATTCATACAAGTCCACTGAAGGCACTCCTCACAATAATGCAAAACCAGGGGATTTTGCTCCTACGGTATTGATGCCCGGCGATCCGCTCCGAGCGCGTTATATTGCAGAGCATTATCTTGAAAAGGTTCAGGAAGTGAATAGTGTCCGGGGAATGTTGGGATTCACCGGAACCTACAAAGGAAAGTCTGTCTCTGTAATGGGATCCGGCATGGGCGCACCCAGCATCGGCATTTATTCCTATGAACTTTTTACCCATTACGGCGTGGAAAATATTATCCGGATAGGCACCTGCGGCGGTCTCCGGCCGGAGATAAAAGTCGGAGATGTAGTGTTTGCACTCGCCGCCTGCACCAACTCAAATTACGCTCACCAGTACCATCTCTCCGGAACTTTTTCAGCCTGCGCGGATTACGGACTCTTGGAAAAAGCTGTCGTAATTACCCGTTCATTGGATTTCCCGTTTTGGGTGGGGAATGTTTTTTCCTCGGATCTTTTTTCGTTGTATAGCGCTGAGGGAGACGAAGGCTGGAAGAAATGGGCAAAACTCGGCTGCGGCGGAACCGACATGGAATCCTATGCGCTCTATTGCAACGCCGCCTATACCGGAAAAAAAGCTCTTGCCATGTTTACTTGCTCGGATTCAAATGTTTCCGGTGAAAGTTTAGATGCCTATGCCCGGCAAACTGCCCTACACGCTATGTTTGAAGTGAGTTTAGCCGTAGCGCATGAGTTGTAACGCGAATCGATCCACGGATAACAATAGATATTTTCTTTATATTGTATTATTCGTGTATATTAGTGACATTCGTGGACCCAATTCTTGATTGACATGTAT
>BOBG01000027.1 GCA_026002265.1 Spirochaetia bacterium | reverse complement strand
CGGTTACCTGGTGGATATCCTGTGCAATATTCGCCTCCAGCAGTTCCCGGTGAAACCATGTGTACAACGAAAGGAGATTTTTTGCCACATCGCCGCCCTCGTCCATGTTGAGCGTTGACATGAGTTCTGCAATGATTTCCTGCGCTTTCAAAATCGACCGGCTGATTTTTTCAATTTTTGCCGGATCCTTTTTTTCCATATTCGCATGTAACAGCTCAAGACTCTGATCGAGATGCCGTATCGCCCCATCGTAGAGCATTATGACGAGCTGACTCGCGCTCGCTGTGCTAATACCCGTGTTTTTGTAGGTTGACAATGCATTCGTATATGCCACAAAGGCCTCCTAAAATAATGAAAGAACTTTGGTGGGACATTTGCTCACGCAGGTACCGCACCCCGTACATTTTGAATAATCGACTGCCGGAATCCCATTTTCAAGTACAATACACTGTTCCGGACAATTCCGGACGCATAATTCACACTTGATGCAGCCTTTTTTACAGGTTTTCAGAATCCCTGCTTTGACCGGATTCCGGTTTGAGCAGAGCGCCGCCGCACCATGCTGCCCGCGTGCAAGCGTCCGGAGTAAGTGCTGGGGACATTCAGCCACACAAAGGCTACAACCGGTACAAAGAGTTGTGTCAACTACCGGCAATCCGGAATCAGCTATGTGCAAGGCTCCGAACTGACACACCTGCACGCAATCCCCAAATCCCAAACAGCCCCACGCGCACAGTTTTGTACCGCCGGCCGACAATGTGGCAGCTCGGCAACTGGGTACTCCGGTGTACTCACCTTTTACCGGCGCGAATTCTTTTGAACCTTGACACGCGAGTACGGCAACAGCCGGAACTATTTTTGCGTCAGAACCGGTTAATCCGGATATTTTTTCAGCAACTGTAGCACCGCCGACCGAGCACCGGTTTCCGGGTGCCTGTCCAGAGGCGACCGCGGCCGCGTAGCCATCGCACCCTGGAAAACCGCATGCACCGCAATTTGCACCCGGTAACACCTCCCGGATCTGTCCGGTTAAAGGATCTTCCGGAACCGCAAAGAATTTCCGGAAAAATCCAAGGGCAACACCTAACACGAAAGCTAAAATCAGAGCAAAAAGTGCTGTAATAAGTACAATACTCATAAAAACCTTAAAATTCCACCGGAATTTTTTTGAATTTTGGGGTCAGACCTCTAGATTTCTTTTCAACATATATAGTTATAAAATAAAATTTCCTTATAAAAATACGATCCACCCTCCGGAGTTACACTGACGTTCAACCGGGAGGGGTGCCGTCCATAGTCATACAAATAATTATGGCAGAATACCCCTTGGATCTATAGTCTTGCCATTCTTGTACACAGTAAGGTGCAGGTGCGGGCCTGTACTATTGCCGGTACTTCCCACATTGCCGATGATGCTTTTTACATCAACAGAATCACCTACTTTGACCGGCGCTTTCCGGATCAAGTGAGCGTACAGAGTTTTGTACTCGGAATGGTGGGTAATGATCACATGGTTGCCGTATATATTATTATACCCAACGTAGCTAACCCGTCCCGCCATAGCCGGATGTACCGGTGTTTCGTAAGGCGCGCCAATATCCAACCCGGTATGTAGATAGCGGCTGCCGCTGCCAAAGGGATCGTACCGGAGTCCATAGCCGGAGGTGATCCGTCGAGAAGTGATAGGCCACTGGAAAAGATCCCCACTCCGCTCCAAAAGTGCAAATTGATCCATTTTTATACCCGGAATGAATAATTCCATACCCGGTTTAATGCTGACAGTATCAGAAAACAGTTCGTTGACAACGAGAATAGATTCTACCGTAGAACCCTGCCTTTCCGCGATAGAAGCAAGCGTATCGCCTTGTTTGACCGTGTACAAAACTCCATCTTGATTGGGAATCCGGAGCACTGCTCCTATTGGCATAGAACGTGCATTTGGGATTCCAGATGTATTGACAGACATAACGGTACTCACCCAGAGTCCATACTTATTGGCAATGCCGCCCGGAACATCGTCCTTCTGTACGACGTATGTTGTATACATAAGAAGCGGTATACGTGAGTATTCCTCCGGTTCCTGGACTCCGCCGAGTCCTTCCTCTTCCGAGGATATTTCCTCGATGCCGTTCATGTCAGAGTCCGGCGGAAAACTTTCAAAAGAGGGAAGTCCTCCAATCGCACTATCCGGTTTAAGCTCTTGCGTGTACGCGATAGCTGGATATTCCGGTTCTGTGGAAGCTGCTACGGAAAAAAAATCCGGCGGAACTACAAAAATAACAATGATAAAAAAAATCGCCACCAGCAGGGTTCTCCCGATTCGCCGTTTCGCCATGGATCTCATCCTGTATTTTTAGTGTATCAAAATTTCAGTGTAAAAATAAAGCTATTTTCCCGTAAAATTTTGCATCGATACTGTGTATTCGTCAAGAACTAAATTGGCCGGAATCCCAATTTCTTCCATTATACTCCGGCTCACATAGACTTCGCAACCGGATATATGCGCCAGAGCCAGCGCATCGGCCGGATCCAGCATGACCGGCACCACCTCTCCGGATTCGTCACTTAAAAAAAGAATCTGAGCTGTATGTTCTCCGGTAATTTCTACTGTTAAAAGGTGCAAACCGGACGATTCTCCAGTAGCTATAAGTGCATCGTACAATGAAAAATGAATGGGTGCATGCGAACCGGAGAGTATTGCCAGAGCATCCGGTTTTTCAAGAAAAAGAGGAATCACAGTATCAACATCACATACTTTCAACATGACGGTTGATTCACCTCTCCCGTCATCACGGATATACCACACCGTGATTTTGTACATTTCAGCCTGCATCCGGAATACCTCCTACCCACTTCAGTACATCGAGAAGCAATTCCCGGCTTTCCTGTGGGGCATCTGCGATCAATACGGAAAAAGCTTCCTGCGCTTCCTCGACCATGAGGATTCCATGGTGCTGCGCTTCATCCAGTGCTCCCTCTGCTTCCAATGTCTGGACAAATTTCTCAATTTCAACCGCAGAACCGCCTTCTGATCGTGCGATGGCAAAACAATCCGCTACCCAGACCATAGATTCCGGATGTGTATGCAGGTAGAGAATCACCGGCAAACTTTTCTTTCCCTCAACAATATCATCTCCATGCAGTTTTCCCGGATTCCCTACATTCAAATTCTGCACATCATCGAGAATCTGAAAACCAAGTCCCAATGTCTCGGCCGCATGACCAAAAGCCGGCGCCATTTCCGGAGCCTCTGCCGTCAATGCCCCCAACTCCGCGGATAACCGGGCAAGGGTACCGGTTTTTAGCCGGCACATTGTAAGATATTCCTCAACAGTCGGAAATGCGGAACAATCTCGGTGCCATTGTATATCCAAAGATTGTCCAAGGTGAAGCTTCTTTAACGCACTCGACCACCGCGAAAAAATGTGCATTTTTTTTTCCGGACTCGCATTCCATGATTCGATCACCGATAGGGGCAGAAAATAGAGGAAGGATCCGGCATTAACCGCAGTGTCAAGCCCATATTTAAGGTGAATCGCCTGTTCGCCGCGCCGTTTCGGAGAATTATCCTCAATATCATCATGGATAAGGCTTGCTTGATGGGCAAATTCAACCAGCGGCACGAGCGGAAGCGCCTTATCCCCGCCGTGGAGACATTCACACACAAGAGTCATGAGGAGCGGGCGCCACCGTTTACCGCCCCGCTCAATCAAATCCCGGCATGGCGCAAGGAGAGACGTACTTTGATCCGGTAAAAAACTGGGTTCAAGATCCGGAAAAATGCTGTGAAACCATGCAGAATCGGGATGATCCGGAAGAATGGATCTCAAACTCTCTTCTATTTTTTCTAACCGTTGGCTATACTCAGAGTGCACAATTAAGTGTAACAGAAACGAATTGATTCGGCAATATAATGGCAGCACACTACAAAATTCCAGATTTTTGGACACAAAAGGCAAAGAGCGAAGGGTTTCCGGCTCGCTCGGTGTATAAGTTACAAGAAATTGACAGGAAATTCTCTATGTTCCGGCCCGGTACGAGGGTTCTCGACCTTGGGGCTGCACCGGGCAGTTGGAGTCTGTACATTCTCCGGAAATTCAATGGAAAAGCCGCAGTGACTGCGGTTGATCTTTCGCCTTTTTCCCGTGAATACGACCGGGGGCTTTTTGACAAGGCCACGATGATCCGGGGCGATATAACTGCACCGGATATAAAAGAAAAAATCCGGAACTATGGCCCTTTTGATGTTGTGCTCAGCGATGCCGCGCCAGCAACAACCGGTAATGCAATGGTTGATGCTGCCCGGTCATTTATTCTGGCGGAAATTGCGCTCGAATATGCACAAAACATGCTTGTACGCGGTGGAAATTGTGTGATAAAAGTTTTTCAGAGTGAAGAATCTTCAGCACTTCTCCGGGCTATCCGGACACGTTTTACTCGCGGGATTGGTTTTAAGCCGGAAGCTTGCCGTTCCGAATCATTTGAAACCTATTACATTGGCATTGGATTTTCCACTTTCAATGAAAAACCGGATTAATTGCGCTTGATTGTTAAAACCTAATTTCCGTTTAACAGATGAAACATAATTCCGGACCGTTCCATAGGCAAGACTCAGCATAGCCGCTATATTTTGTTCATCATAACCGGTTGCAAGATACGTTAATACACGTAATTCCATTTTCGTTAATGCAGAAGCATCAAAATTTACTTTATACTCAATTATTGGTTCATTGACAAAATTTTCTTGCGGATGCTGAACAGGATGTATTTTGCCTTTATTATTAATAATAAATTCCACTAGAAGTTTGAAAAAGTAAGCAACAATTTCTTTATTAAATACCGGATCTTGACTATAAACAGTACGAATTGATTGTACCAATATGTTTTTATCATGCTCCTTAAGAAGGTATCCTTTTATATTTTTTTTAAATACTACGTCACAAATAAAATTATCATCATATATCGCAGTAAAAATTACAAATGCAGATTGCGGAGATTTAATTTTTAAATCGGTCATAATCTCGTATTTATCAGCATCAGGTAAAAGAGGATCAACAATAATAACATCTGGTTTTACTTTATCTTCATAAAATAGTAAAGAAATTGCATCGTACCAGCTTTTTGCAATTCCTACTATTTCAAAATCATCTTGAGCTGATAAAATACTCTCAATTTCTTTTCGCCATGATTCCTGTCCGTCAACAATCATAATTTGTATCATAGGGTAGATACCTCTTTTTTTTGTCTATCCTATGATTTTTCATAAATAGGATTTTATCGCAATAATAAGAAGCATTTTATGACATTTGTCACGAAATTGAAAAACGCTGCGGAAACTCCTTCATAGAAAGGGAATTCTTCACGATGCATACCGGAAGAAGGTGGTTGAGTCATCCGGTTTTGTCCTTTTTAAGAAAAAATATGCCGGAATCTACTAAATTTAGTCATAAAATGCTGAAAATGTGGTTGAAACGCCGGGGATTAGGGACGGGGGTCTGTCCCCAGTGGCCGGTGCCACGGCAGTCGTTCCAACACCCACTCCGGTGCGGGCTTTACTATCCGGACAATCCCGGCCTGGTGATGGTACAACCCACCCCACTTCCACTCCTCTGGATTCTCCACCATACCCGCTTTAACCGGATTCTGATCGATGTAGTTATAAACCGTTATAAAATCTTCATCATCTATAATTTCCCGTGAGAAAAACCGATCTCCCCATAAGTGACCAGTTTTTCCGTACTTGTGATTCCACCGGATTGCAAGTACCATTTTGATCCATTTCATTATCACAGATAGACTTTGGCCCAACTCCGGTGTGATCAAAAAGTGAAAATGATTATCCATAATGCAGAAGTTGTGAAGCTCGAACTTATAGTTTTTCTTAGTTTTTGCTTCTTCAATAACTGTTAAAAACAGTTCCTTGTCTTTATCATCCTGCAAATCAAATGCTTTCCGGTTGATCTCCGAAGCGACATGGTAGGTTTTTCCCTTGCTCGTATCTCCACGTTCTGGACGTGCCATAGATTCCTCCCTTTAATCGCCAACACTACACGGCGATCTAAATAAAGTACGGGACGAAGTGGTACTTTTGATTCAGTTTTTTGGAATTTTTTTGAATTTTGGGGACAGACCTCCGGTATCTCTTTTCAATAAAAAGGTTTATATAGGGTCAGACCTCCGGCCCATTCCGTTCCATCACAGAAAAATTCCGGCTCAGGGTATTTCCGATTGAATCAACGAGTGTCAAACGGTGTTGACCCGGCCGGGGACGGGCTTCCATTTCATGGAATGTGGCAGTTGAACCAAGGTAAGTGTCGTCGAGATGCCAGTAAATCAAAGAATCCGGATCCCGGTGCGCGGCATTAAACACAACACGGCCCGGCCGTCCATCTAGTTCAACCGGTACAAAGATTTGAGCGTGTTCTTCCGGATTGTACAATGCGAAAGGAAGCGCGGACACAGTCGTTTTTGCAGGCGGAGTCCGGTAATCCAGATTCCATGCCCGGTAATACCATTCCTCAGCCGGTGGCAGAATGAACCATTTTTGGCGGGTAACCGGTTCTCCCCCTTGGGGAGTAATTTCGGCTGTGCCACTTTCGTTGAATATGAGAGTCCGGCAATAGGGGCACACACGGTGCGCGGGAGCCGCAGCCGGGATCATCAGAGTCTGCACTTTTTCACACTCAATGCCGGCCGGAAAACCAGAAAAAGCACACACCTCAACCGGAGCAAGATAATCAGAAGGTTCCGGAAACCATGTCCGGGCATTCTGCCGAATCGCGGAAAACAATTCAAAAAGTACCGGCGCCGATGTGGAATTACTCTTCAGATCCGCTTTGCCCTCACCAGTTGCATTTCCGACCCATACCGCAACCGTCCATTCCGGCGTGACTCCAACTGCCCATGTGTCGCGATTCCCAAAACTGGTACCGGTTTTCCATGCAATCCGCTGTGCATCCGCATAATTTTGCCAGATCGCCTCCTCGCCGGGCCGGGCAACAAAAGTCAATGCCTCAAGAGTCAGCCAGGCTGCACCCGCGGAAATCCGGCTTTTTTTCGCAACAGGGGCATTCATTACTGTTGGAGGAAAAACCGGCGCGGCTATTCCGGCCGCACTCCGGGCGAGTCCACCATATAAACCGGCCATATCCCACAGCGTAACCTCGGCACCACCGAGAATTAACGGCAAACCATAGTCGTCGCCAGGCCGGAAAAGGGTTGTGCACCCAAGCTCCCGGAGAAGCCGGGCAAATCTATCCACACCATAAACCCGAAGTTCACGAACAGCCGGAACATTGAGGCTTCGGGCAAGCGCTTGATCGGCCGGCACCACACCGAGGTAGGAACGATTATTATTTTCCGGCGAATAAGAGCCGACCCGGGTAGGAATGTCCGAAACGAGCGCACTTGGAAGCAGGTCCCCGGAATCAAGCATTGCAGCGTAAAGAAATGGCTTGAGCAGACTGCCGGAACTCCGGCGCGCGATCACGAGATCAACATCCGGCGCAGACACACTTTCCACATTGCCAATGTATGCACGAACCGCTCCGGTCATCGTATCCATGATGAGGCAGGCGGCATTGTTGATGCCCTGTTCCGCGAAACGTGCAGCCCACCGGTTCATGATTGTTTGTGCACGGGACTGCATTTTTGCATCCAATGTTGTTTGGATCCGGCTCTTTTGATCCGGAACCCCGGAAAGGCGTGCCACAAGATGCGGAGCCAACTGAGGAAGCAGTTCCGGTACGCCGGGTAGGTCCTCCAATTTTGCCAATGCGAGCGTTTCTCTGTCAAAATGTCCGGCTTTACAGAGCCGGTCCAACAAGGCATCTCGTTTGGTCCGAAGAATTTCACGATTTCTCCCCGGATGCACCAAACCGGGACCATTGGGCAAAACAGCCAGAGTCGCGGCTTCAGCCCATGAAAGTTCCTCCGGCGGCCGCCCAAACCACCGCCATGCGGCTGCATCTAAGCCCACGACATTCGCCCCAAACGGTGCATGGTCTGCGTAAAGACCGAGGATTTTTTCTTTCGAGGTTGTTGATTCGATCCGGATTGCGAGCAATGCCTCGATTATTTTTTCGATCAGAGTCCGAGGCTTCGGCGCACGGGAGAGCCGGACAACCTGCATGGTAATGGTAGAAGCGCCGGAAACCGTGTGGCCAGCCCGGATATTAAGCCAAAACGCACGGGCAATCGCCGCCGGATCCACCCCTTTGTGGTACCGGAAGCGTTTATCTTCATACTCTATAAGCGCGGCCGCAAATTTTTTATTCACTGAATCACCGGGAGGAAAACGCCACTGACCATCACCCGCGACCAACGCACCGAGTAATTCCCCATTCCGGTCATACAAAACCGGTGAGTAAGGATCATCAAAAAGCTTTACCGGTACAAAAAGAACGAAGAAAAAGAAAATAGCAATGGTAAAAAAAATAAATTTTTTCATACATAATAAGACTCAAAAGGGGGGCCGCTGTCCCGATCTCGGCACAAGGCGACCCGGTTCCGGCACAAGAAATGTCGCGGGCCCCCCTGCCTACAAACCCTACGGGTTTTCCGGCACCCCCCTGTGGCCCTCCGGAATCCCTTCGATCTCTGGGGTCAGACCTCAGATCCCATTTCCAGTAAAGGAAATACTAAAAAATTCATAAAAATTCCATGTAAATTTTTACCACAACCATCTCAGTTGGGGCTAATGGTGATCAACTTTCTGCGGCGCTTTTCCGGAGATACATGGGAAGAGCCGGCCCTTCCTGCGCTACGGTCAACAGTACCGCGGCATTTCCCCGGTTCCGATGGGGATCCAAAAAAAAGCGGTGGTCCGGTAACAAATGCTGCACTTCCGGCAAAAATGCATCCGCGCCCGGCCCTGTAAGGAGAACCGGATCCGTTTCAAGAATCGCTGCAAGTTCCGCAACTGTTGCATCTAGATAATCTGAGATCCGGGTTTGTCCCCGGTAGAGTACAGCAAAAAACCGGTGTGCCTTCGCATCGATCACAGGAAGCACCGTACCAGGCCACACCGCGCCGGAATGAGCCATGCAATCCAATGTCGGGGCAGTTTTGAGAGGAATATTCAACGCAGTCGCGATTCCCTTTGCTGCTGAGAAACCGATTCTGATTCCGGTAAAAGAACCGGGCCCCTGCATGCAGGCAACTGCTCCAAGATCAGCCGGTACGATGCCGGCCCGGGCGAGAAGTTCATTAGCTACAGAGAGTACCAATTCTTCATGGTGGAGTCCGGCGTTACTTTCGCTATACCACAAACCGGATTCAGTGGAAAGTGCAACCGAAAAAACTGACGTGGCTGTGTCGAATGCAAGGACTTTCATGTTGGACCGCCGGTGATGAGAATGTTCCGGGTCGTAGAATCAACAATAGTAATTGCAACAAAAAAGGCATCATGCGGAATCGCACCGGGAATCCGTTCACTCCATTCAATCACCGTTACTCCTGTACCGTACAATATTTCTTCCACACCGAGGTCAAAAAAATCTTCCTCGTCACGGAGCCGGTAGGCATCAATATGGTACAAAGGCATTGTTCCGGAGTATTCTGCGATGATCGTGTAGGTTGGACTCGTGACCGGCTCCTCGATTCCGAGTCCAGCCGCAAGTCCCTGTGTAAAGCAGGTTTTTCCGGATCCTAAGGGACCTTGCAGAGCAACAACATCACCCCTCTGCAGCCGGCCGGCAAAGGAAACACCAAGACCCCTCGTTGATTCCGGCGAGTCACTACAATATTCAAATGGGAAGTTTTCCACCAGCATCTAGTTCAACAATATATTTTCTAATGGCTTGGCGGACCGGCACGATTGGATAATCTACCGGATCGATGATCGAAAGATGAATGTCCTTCCGGCCCGTCGGCATCATTTCAATGGAAAAGTCGATAGTTAAATTAACCGATTTAGTGGGCAATTCGATAACTGCAACTCCAGAATAAAACATCCGGTAGTAAATGGGAACATCTTTTCTCGTAAGGCTTTTGATTTCAAGTACCTGCATCCGGAAAACCACCACTAACTGATCGAAGGATAAAATTCATACTACGTTAATGAAACGACTCTGTCAAGTGGGATCCGCTCCCAACTGCCCGCAGGCTCCGGCCACGCGAGTCCCCCGCCGGAATCGCCTCGTCACATTAAGGCCCTTTTCTTTAAGATATCCAGTAAATGCAGCGATTTCCCGGCCGCTCGGCGCATGGAACTCCTCGTCAAGACCCGGAACCGGATTCCACGGAATCACATTTAAAACAACATCGAGTCCCCGGGCAAATTCGGCAATTGATTGTGCGTCAAGGATCCGTGTGTTGATACCGCGGAGTAAAACCGCTTCCAAGGTGAGGCGGCGCCTTGTTTTATGCTGAAAATAGAGCAGTGATTCTTTCACGTCCGGAACCGGGTTCGCCGCAGTCACCGGCATAAGTCTATTCCGCAGCACTGGTTCCGCAGTCGTGAGGGAAAGGGCAAGCCGGACATTCAACCCAGAATCGCCAAGGTTCCGGATACCGGGAACAATTCCGGCCGTCGATACGGTGATGCGCCGGGGAGAAAAAACGCTGTCATGGGAAATAATTTCGATTGCCTGCCGCAGAGAATCAAAGTTGAGAAGCGGCTCCCCCATGCCCATAAAAACAATGTTGGCAATATCCGGCTCAATGAGACGCAGGTGAAATAATTGCTCAACAATTTCGGCCGCGGTTAAATTCCGGCGGAGTCCGAGTCTGCCGGTTTTACAAAAAACACAGCCCAAAGGACAGCCAGATTGAGTCGAAAGGCAGGCAGTGTTCCGGCCCGAAGCGTCAACGAGCAAAACCGACTCGATCCCAGCTCCATCAGGAAAAACAATCCGGATCTTGATCGTTCCGTCAGGATCCGAGATGCGTTTTTCGACACTACCGGCATAAATAGTAAAATTCCGGTCAAGATCCTCGCGCACAGCACGCGGCAGATTACTCATAACAGAAAAGGATTCCGCTCCCCGAAGCATCCACTGAAAAATCTGATCAGCCCGGAATGACGGAAGCGGCGCTAAAAGATTCCGGAGTTCCGCATGAGAATGACCGCAGAGTGCAGCCCGGATCATTGTTTTCTCAAATTTTCGAGGTAATTAAGAACCACATTATTATGCAAACCATTCTGCTGAAAGCCCTCGAGAATTTCTATTGCCTTATACTTTTCGCCGTTTTTAACCAGACAATCTGCCAATTCAATATGAAACCGGTAATTCCGGGGATCCTGCTGGATGAGCCGCCGGAGCGATCCGGACGCTTCTTCATAATTTCCCCTGGCTTTTGCCACGATTGCAAGGCCCAACACCGCATAGGTATCAAATTCAATATTCAACGCACGTTCATAATATTCAACAGCCATATCATATTCACCCATATTCCGGTATGCGTCGCCGGCCCGTGTGAGGATAACTTTATTCCGGGGATCCTGCTTCAAAATATAATTCCAATATTTTAGCGAATTTTCCTGCCGGTTCAGTCCGCGATAACAGTCTGCAATTCCAAACAACGCATAGAAATTGAAAGGATCCCGTTTAAGAGCTTGTTCAAAAAAATCAATGCCTTGCTCAAATGTTTTTAATTTCCGGTAACAATTACCGATAGATGTGAGAACCCGGATATCAACTGATTCACCGGTTAAATCAAGCATTTTTTTCCAATAAAAAAGAGCTTCCTGATATTCTTTAAAATCATAGTGCAGGTGCCCCAATCCAATAATTGCGTACGGATTATTCGATTCCATCTCTAATACTTGAAGGTACACAGCTTTTGACCGGCGGAAATCCCGTATCTTCCGGTACGCATCCGCAACCCGAGTCAGCACCGTTAAATTTTTATCATCATGGAGCAGATATAATTCCCAAATTTCTATTGCTTTATGATACTGATTCAGCGCTTTATAACAATCTGCAAGACCAAAAAGTGCATAATTATTTCCAGCATAAGAATTTAAACATCGCTGATAAAAGGCGATAGCCAGACGGAAATCACCCCGTTTCCGGTTCGAATCTCCCATACCGACAAGTGCATAATTATTATCCGGGTCAATTGATAAAATTTTGCCAAAAAAATCCATCGCTTCTACTATTCTATTTTCCTTCAAAAGCTGATATCCTCTTTTGGACCATTCTGAAATTTCTTTTCCATCGTTTTCCGGAATTTCATAGGAAAGAACGTTTTCAAAACTATCTTCCCCAGTATTTAGATCGATGGAATAAAAAATGGACTCCTCGTAACCACTTTTTTTTTCTGTTTCATTCATTTTTGTTTTCCTCATCATGTATTAAATTCTGAACGACAGCAGAAAGACGCATAATAATTGCATTCGCCTTGGTACGATCCGGTGCAATCCAATACATACGCAATGCATCCATCTCTTTTCCCTGGGATTTATAATAATCGCCGATTCTGGTGAGTCCGTCAGAATAACCCGTTGTTAAAAAAATCCGGCGCGCTCCTTCAATATCACCGGAGTTGTACAGAATATTGCCCTTTCGATTCAACACAACTTTTTGCGTACTATCAAGAACAGGTGCACTTTCCGACTTCGTTACCGTTTTAAAAAATGCAATCGGCTCGTCATCTTCAAATTGTGTTTTTGTACCCATATCTTGCACCTGAATCAAGTGTACACCGATTATTGGTATTTTGACAAGACAATTTTAAAAATAATCCGCAAAAACTAGAATAATAATCAAAAAAAATTGGCAGAATCTCAGCCGGAAATATATCATATTTTACAAATTAATTTCATGATTTTTTTTCAAAAGAAGATAATGCTCCCATGTGCTTGTAATAATCGTTTCAAGGTCAGAGTACCGGGGAATCCAGCCGAGTGCAGTGCGCGCATACTGTGCAGATGCTGTGAGCACAGCCGGATCGCCCGGTCGTCTGGCAACAACCCGAGCTGGAATTACTTGACCGGTTATTTTTCGCGCTGTATCAATAATTTCTTGAACCGAAATGCCGGATTCGCTTCCCAAATTACAAATAATACTTTTATTATTTTTTGACAAATAATCTAAAGCCAAGAGATGCCCGCGTGCTAAATCACTTACATGCACATAATCCCGGACTCCAGTTCCATCGCGAGTGCCATAATCATTTCCAAAAATCTGTACTTCGGAACGAATTCCGGCCGCAACTTCCAATACTATCGGAATTAAATTACTCGGATTAATTTCAAATCCTTTTATTCGTTGATTCGAATCATAAGCGGCTGCGTTGAAATAACGGAGCGCCGCAAACCGGATTCCTTTTAATTTGTCGTACCAACTTAAAAAACGTTCAATCTCCAGTTTGGTAAAACCGTAGTAATTTTCCGGCTGCAAAGGATGCTGTTCATCAACCGGTAAATATTCCGGCTCTCCATAAACTGCTGCGCTAGAAGAAAATATAATATTTTTAATTCCGGCTTCGACCGCAACATTCAAAATATTTATCGTTCCACTGATATTATTCAACGAATATTTTTCCGGAATAATCATGGATTCGCCGGCAGCTTTAAAGGCAGCTAAATGCACGAGCGCCTGAAAAGAACCGGAAACAGCGGTTTTTAAAAGTCTCGAATAATCGAGAATATCTCCATATACAAACGAAGCTTCGGAAAATAAATTCTCCCGCTGTCCCAAGGAAAGGTTATCATAAACCGTCACCGTGTGACCTTGATCCAACAATTCCCGAACCACATGGCTTCCAATATAACCAGCTCCGCCGATGACTAAAACATTCATAAAAACTCCTTTTATCTTCACCATTTTGAAAAAAGCAGCCACATACCATTTTTCAGCTAAATTTTCCCGGATTCCCCCCAAAAAAGCAAGATAGTAGATCCGGTTGATTTTTGCTCCTGAAAGGGCCGGGTATGGGGACAGACCTTCGTATTTCTTTATACTGTAATGAAATATTTGGGGACAGACCTCTGTCAGAATTTGGATCCTGTGGCCAGATTCCCGGTGATTTTTCATTATAGTCACCGTAGTTGAAAAAATTACCTTTATATCAGTGAGAAGCCGGGCGAGTATATTTCTGTGAATATTAGTACAAAATAATCTGTATATTCTTCAAATATGTATACAACTTTAAAAAAGTGGTATTTTACTGCACATAGGTCAGAGTTTGTTTCACCGGTTATTGCCACTGTTTCGGCTCAAATGTTCCGTCAAGAGTCTCTATATGTACCGCATCTCCGGTGTATTCTATCACATAAAAACCCTGCTCAAGGGCATCGGTTTTAGTTTTTTGTTCAATAATCGCACCGGCAATTGCACCGTATAGCTTCTTACCCGGATAAAAAGCCCGGCTGGCTAATAGATTCATACGTTTAACATGATCGTATATATGCTGTTCACTAAGATTGGTTTTTACCTCAACTACGATGACATCTTCACCATTTTCAAGCACAATATCAAGTTCCGTCAGGGTGTTTCCTTGCTCATCAAGTACTTCGACATTTGGGGACGCCTTTCTAATGGAATGATTTAAGGCTTTGAAACGTTCAACGATATTGGGGATAAAGAGCGTTTCAACGATCTCGCCGAGCCGGTTGCCGAGTTTTCCCACTCGCTGGTCAAGCCGGTCAGCACGCCGGAGGAAGAGTGCCTCCATAGCTTCCCGTGCCTCCCGCTCTTCCGTGTATGATAAAAGCAGTTTATCAAGAATAGCGTTAATATCCGCTAAGGTTCGCGGTTCTATACCTTCAGTCATCTGATGGTTCCCTTGATCAAGTATATAACTGAAACGTGTACTAGAATTGTAATGTGAAAAATAGCTTCTTTAGCATAAAGACTATGCTACTGTTTGCTTTGATATGTACCAGCTATTGAGCTGGTAAACAATACAATTACAATAATTTAATAGACATTAGAAGTGCTACCCGGTAAAATTCAAATTTGGTCGAGCTGTAGCTTCGGGTTTGATAAAAAGGTTTCTCCACCCTTTTAGTACTATCAGAGGTACTATCAGTGTACTCACGTACAGTACGAAGTTGTGCTATCAACGCTGCACTGAATCGCGGGCTGATGTTAAAATTGCCGAGCAGTGAAAATATCCAGCGTCCACTCGAATCACCCCATTGATCTCCATTAGAGGTATCGTAAAGGTACGTATTAACTTCGGCCATCAGTGCAACCATGTTAAGGATAATGGGCATTTGGTAGCCGAGTACAAAAGAGCCATAGTAATTAAATCCATTTTGATTTTCCGCAAAATCATTTTGGAAAATCCATGCATCGCCTGGTTGGGCCGAAGTCAAACCTTTGTAATTGATCTCGTGGGTTGTTTGAAAGACGACATGGTTCCATGCTCCGGGCAGGATTGCAGCGAGATCGAATTGAAAGAGTCCATTTGCATGAACATTCCAAAACATACCCTCAAATGCAGATCCGTTTATCTGACCCTTATTCGTACCATCATTTTTCTGTGTATTGATCCCAATTCCATACAGGTCACCGCCAAAAAGCTTGATATTCCAGCCGGAACCGATTCTTCCCCCGAACCCAAACTGGAGGAATGCAATGGGCGTCAGCACAAGATCACCGCCGAGTTGAAGATCAATCGGAGTCAATTCAAGCCGGGCACTCGCTTTAAGGTTATTGCCCTTGGTAAGTGCGCCTTCGCCTTGAAACATTGGAATTGTCCAGCTCTGAATCCCGCTCACTTTCAGTTCCGGTAATGAAGAAATTTGTATACCCACATCTGTCGCAGTTGTTATCTGTGACCAAATGGCCGCTTGTCCAATTATAAGAAGAACAGCCGCAACTACTATTTTTTTCATGAAAATACCTTTTGTAGAAAAAACGTCTCCTGGGAGAATCGAACTCCCGTTGCGAGGATGAAAACCTCGTGTCCTAACCACTAGACGAAGGAGACAATGAAAACACTTTAACAATTGTTTCAAACAAAGTCAAGTGTTTTTTGGAGAATAGGGGATTCGAACCCCTGACCTATAGATTGCGAACCTATCGCTCTACCAACTGAGCTAATTCCCCGGTTGTAATACCATACACTATACGCTAAACTTGGTCAAGATGCTTTGGTATACAATTTTGCGAATCTGTTTTGCGGCGGTTTTTTTGGGAATCCACTGTGCGGCATGGGTGGGAATTTTTTTGGAGTATAAACGGGAAAAGAGGCTGCTCGCGAATAGTGCGCCGCTTCCGCCGGTTTCTGTGATAATCCCTGTTCATAACGAAGAATTCCGGATTAAAAGCCTGCTTGACAGTTTAGCAAAGCAACAATATCCGGCCGCTGAAATTATTTTTGTGGAAAATGCTTCAACTGATAACACAATCGAGCTTCTACGTACGTTTGCTGCGGAACATTCAGCCGGAATAATGGTGAAACTTATCACTTTGAACGAAAATCCGGGTCCGAATCACAAACAGTACGCATTGGAAAAAGGCATCGAGGCTTCTTCCGGCGAAATTTTCCTTTTTACTGATGCAGATTGTGAATTGCCGCCGGATTGGATCCGGGAAATGACATGCCGGTTTGCGGATCCATCGGTTGGTATCATCATTGGTCCCGTGTTCAAAAAGCCGGGGGGTGATTCTTTTTTTCATTTATACCAATGTTTTGATCATGCGATTCGGTATTTATATCTTGTGGGGGCAACGGGTTTGGGTTCTCCGGGCGGGGGCTTTGGAAACAATCTTGGAATCCGGCGGAAAACCCTTGACGTGGTGGGTGGTTACAGCTCCGTTCCTTTTTCGCCTACTGAAGATGCTGCACTCGTGGCGCGAGTCCGGACTCATTCTACGTACCATATCCGTTCAGTGGTTGGAAAACCGGTTTTTGTTATGACCCAAGGGGAAAGTACATGGAAAGCTTTAATAAATCAAACGCTCCGGTGGAATAACGGCGGACTTTTCGGGCCGGATCTCGGTACCCGGCTTAACTTTGGATTTTTAATGATCACCATCGGGCTTGGAATCATAGCGATTCCGGTGTTAGCATTTATTCCCTCACTATGGCCCCTTTCCGCGGCCGTTATGACCGCGATGGCTGGAAATACGCTGATCTGTCTCCGGCTTTTCGGAAGCGCGCTCCCCAAAAAAGGGGCTGCGTATATTGTGCAATGTATCTTTACACCGATGTACTTTACG
This sequence comes from Spirochaetia bacterium, assembly GCA_026002265.1. Taxonomy (GTDB): domain Bacteria; phylum Spirochaetota; class Spirochaetia; order Treponematales; family Breznakiellaceae; genus BOBG01. The sequence goes on along the minus strand of BOBG01000027.1, from coordinate 4,123 downwards.
TTTTTGACAATACTGGGATTCTGCCGGGTCAAAGTGTACTGGAAAGATAGTCAAGTGAGCTGATATGTCAAAATATTTAATTTTTACGGTGATTTTATTGTTTCAAATTTCCTGTGTCAAGGCTGAACCGGATAAAAATGCAGATTCACCGGATCTTTTAACTCCGGTTCCGGAAATTTTAAATGCTCCGGTTCAAAAAATTCCGGATTCTGTGGCACTTGCTCTGACCGCGGCTGAAATCCCGGAAAACATTGCCGGAACTATTCGATCTTCAGGCACTTTTGTTCAGGATCTTGCAACGGTTTTGACCGGGGATCCGTCTCTCCGGACATTAGTGGACAAAGGACATAGCCTGCCGGATGGCTATGAACCAGCCGATTTAGTGGAACTCCGGAACGGCGTCTATCAAGTTGGACGTGCGGGGCTGCTGCTCCGGATGCCGGCCGAACGTGCGTTTGCGGAAATGGCTGCTGCTGCCCGTGCAGAGGGCGTCACGCTCATTGCATCGTCAACATACCGGTCCTACGAGTATCAGGTTGAAGTCTATGCCCGGAATGTACGTATTTCCGGCCAGGTGCAAGCTGACCGGGAATCTGCCAGGCCGGGCCGGAGCCAGCATCAAACCGGGTTGGTGATCGATTTTGGGTCGATTACTGACGCATTTGCCGAGACAAGGGCCGGAAAATGGATTGAGGCGAATGCGAGCCGGTTTGGGTGGTCCATTTCTTTTCCAGATGGGTATGAAGCAGTGACTGGTTACCGGTGGGAAAGTTGGCATTACCGGTATGTGGGCACAGATCTGACTCATTTTATCGACACCTATTTTGCTGGAATCCAGCACTATGCGCTCCGGTTTTTGTACGAATGGGAAGCGATCAGTATTTAAGAATTAAAACCACGGGAGAAGAGGTGTAACCACGAATAGATAAAAGTGATTTCCTGGACGGCTCTTTACACTTTTTTCCAGTGTTTCACTGATTTATACATGGAACGGGGGGTGCCGGCATCTCGACAGGCTCGATGACCGGCAAGCTTGATGACCGGCAAGCTCCCTGAGCCTGTCGAGATAGAGGCAGGGGGAAGACACCCCCACAAAGAGATTCATAAAAATGGTCCACGAATGTACACAAATAAATGTAGATAAAAGTGATTTTCAGGACGCTCTTTATACTTTCTTCCGATGTTCCGTTACTCGCGAGGCATCCTCAACCTAGCCCGGAGCGGCGGCGGTTAAACACATCGTAACCGACTGCCAGCAGACAAATTGCAGCTTTTACCACGTACTGCCAGTCCGCGCCGATATTTTTTAGAATCATGCCGTTGTTGATCGCTGACATAACTAAACCCCCGACCACGACTCCAATGACAGTACCGATTCCGCCGGATGCCGATACACCGCCGATATAACACGAGGCGATGGCATCCATTTCAAAGTTGACGCCGGCCTGCGGTAAAGCTGAATTCATGTAGCCTGTGGAAATGACCGATGCGAGTCCGGTTAATGTCCCCATAAAGCAAAACACCATAAAAGTAACGAATTCAGAATTGATACCGGAGAGTTTTGCGGACCGGGCATTGCCGCCGACCGCGTAAATATACCGGCCCATCACCATGTTTTTCATCATAAAATGGAAGACAAAAACGGCGATAGCGAGGACGATAACTATAACCGGGAAACCACGATAGGTAGCAAAACGTTGACTTAACGCAAAAATTAAAACACCGATTATCGCAATTTTTGCTACGAAAAACGGCATGGGCAGATAATCAAAATCATTTTTAATGCGTTTATTCCGGCTAATAATTTCAGAAATCACAAAAGCCACAAAGACAACTGCCCCGACAATAATTGCCGTCATGTGCCATGTTGTATTTCCAATTTGGATATTGAGTGCCGGAAAATCAAACATTCCGGCAGCCAATTGTTTGTAACCGTCGTTTATTGGGCTGATAGGATTAACATGGGTGATAATGTAGGTAAGCCCTCGAAAAAGTAACATACCGGCAAGCGTTACGATAAAGGCCGGAATCTGTAAATAGGCAATAATGACACCCTGAAAAGCTCCGATTGCCGCACCGACAATTAATGCGATAATAACGGTGGGAATCATGCCAATTCCGGTATTGTAGACCATAACACTTATGGCACCGATAAATGCACATACGGATCCTACAGAAAGGTCTATGCCGCCGATAATTATAACTTGTACCATACCGATTGCGAGAATAAGTACATAACTATATTGCAAAAATATATTGGTAATATTCCGCGGGCTGAAATTGATACCTGTTGGTGTAAGTAAAAAGGCAAAGATGATCATAATCAATGCCAATATAAGAAACATTGAATAATTGCGTATATTACTTTTAATTAAAGAGCCAAACGTAACTTGCCGCGGTGTATCAGCCATAAATCCCCCTTATTCTACCAAAGCTATGTGCATAATTTTTTCTTGGGTCGCTTCTTCGCGAGTTAGCATCCCTTTTATTTTTCCCTTATTCATTACATAGATACGATCCGCCATGCCAAGGGCTTCCGGTAATTCTGAAGTTACCATAATGATACTTTTCCCTTTTTTAACGAGATCGTTTAAAATATCGTAAATTTCAGCTTTTGCCCCGACATCGATTCCCCGAGTCGGCTCATCAACAATAAGAATTTCCGGATCCACTAGAAGTGCCCGTCCCACAACAACTTTTTGCTGATTGCCACCGGAAAGATTCCGGGCTAATTGTTCAATTGATGGGGTTTTAATCCTCAAATCCCGGACATATTTTTCAGCTTCTCTGGTTTCCCGGTCAGCTTTAACAATGCCGAGTCTGGATAATTCCCGGAGACTGGAGCTGGAAATATTAGTTTTAATACTTTGAATCAGCACAAGACCAAAATTTTTCCGGTCTTCGGAAATATAACAAAGTCCCGCATTAAGTGCGGATTTTGCATTGGGTAATGTGACCGATTTCCCATTGAGTAAAAGAGTTCCGGTACTTCTGGATCCGTAGGAGTGGCCAAAAATACTCATCATCAGCTCGGTCCGGCCCGCACCCATCGGTCCGCAAAATCCGAGAATTTCCCCTTTTTTTAAATAAAAACTCGCATTGTCAACGACTTTAATTGAATGATAATCCGGATGGTACACGTCCCAATTTTTGACTTCCATGATGCTATCTCCCGGAACCGTTGTACGATCCGGAAACCGGTGCGTCAAATCCCGACCTACCATATCTTTAATGATTCGGTCCTCGGTAAGATGCTCGGCTTTTACATCAAACGTAGAAATTGATTTGCCATCACGTAGTACCGTCACGGTGTCTGCTATTTTCAGTACTTCATTCAATTTATGGGAGATCATCACCGAAGTGATTCCCTGTTTTTTAAATTCCACAATTAAATCAAGCAGTTTCGCACTTTCATCATCATTTAATGATGAAGTCGGTTCGTCCAGAATTAAAAGTTCAACCTGTTTTGAAAGGGCCCTGGCAATTTCCACCAACTGCTGTTTACCGACACCGAGTTTACTGACAATCGTTGCTGGATCTGCGTTGAGACCAACTTGATTAAGGTATTTTTTTGATTCTTTAATATAGATATCCCAGTTGATAATTCCAAACCGGGTATTCATATGCCCAAGGAAAATATTTTCATAAATAGAAAGGTAGGGACTCAGTGCCAATTCTTGATGGATAATGGCAAGACCTTCTTTTTCACTGTCTTTGACACTGTGATAATTTGTTTCATGCCCTTGGTAAAAAACTTTTCCGGTATAATTTCCCTTTGGATATACACCGCTTATGACACTCATCAACGTTGATTTTCCGGCGCCGTTTTCACCGCACAGCGAATGAATTTCTCCGCGTTTAACCTTCAAACTGACATCATCAAGCGCACGCACACCGGGAAATTCTTTGGTTAAATGTTCAATTTCTAAAATATAATCAACCACGGTAAACCCTTTCAAGATAACCGGTAAATGGCTGATAATTCCGGAATTATTCCGTTGAACAACTCATTCACCGGTAAACACTGTTGTTATTTCAGGCGTGCTTCCTCTTCAGGAGTATAGAATTTAGCATCAACCGGAACCTGCCAATTATTTCTGGTGATAAGAATCGGTTCCAAAAG
>BOBG01000026.1 GCA_026002265.1 Spirochaetia bacterium | reverse complement strand
TGATGCCTATCGCCGACTATGACTTCTACTTTTCCTTCAATGACATAGTTAAACTCCTGCCCAAAATGAGACACCGGCGCGGCAGGTTCCTGTTCCGGATCCAACGATACAAGGAGAGGTTCAAGTGTCCGGTGCTTAAAATTGTACGCAAGGCTGGCAAATTCATAGCCGGGAAAACGTTCAATATGAATCCCCTGTCCGGCGCGGCAGACGCTTGCACTATCCATTTTCGGATCCTCGCCGGAGAGCAGAACCGTTGCGTCAACGTCCAACCGGGCTGCAATATGGTACAAGGCACTCACCGGTATATCGTGCGTTCCGGCTTCATACTGAAGGTAGGTTTCGTAGGGAATACCGGCCTCATTGGCAACGTCAAACGCACTCAGCTCCAACACTTCCCGTAATTCTTTTATCCTCGCCGGAATATCCATAATAACTTCCTAAAAACCCGGATTTGTACACACGGTCATTTTATATCAAGTTACGATCTTCTTCAAGCTTTTGATAGGACAGACCCACTTCTCTTGACCAATCTCGAATAATAATCTATAGTTTTTGTACTTCATTTTTAAGGAGGAAGCGATGTCCGACCCGGACAGTAGTGACAGACCTATATCTGTCCCCACCATTTTTTAGCGCTTCCCATCGATTCATCTCCATGGGGAACGCACCCAAGGAGATTCTCATGATCACAATCTATTCTCAGGATAAAACCGGAATCACACAGTCACTGGTTCCGTGTACCGGCTGCTGGATCGATGCCCGCTCGGTAAGCAGTGAAGATCTTCACCGGCTTAAATATGAATTTGGTATTGACACTGAATTACTCACTGACATTATGGATATTGACGAACAATCCCGGATTGAAAAAGAAGACACCTACACAGCACTTATCGTCAGGCTTCCGGCTTACGAAGATTCTCAAGATGTTTCATTTTTTACGGTGCCGCTCGGCATTATCCTCTTTCAGGATAAAATCGTAACAATATGTCAACATTCCAGCGATGCCCTTGACGACATTCTCCGGAATCGTATCCGGGGTTTTTCATTTGACAACCAGAACACTTTTGTGCTCAACCTTTTGGGGCGCGGTGCATTTACTTTCCTTAAAAGCCTTAAGGAGCTCAACAAACGGACCAATGTCATCAAAAATGAATTGCAGCGCTCCATCAAAAACAATGAGCTTATTCAGCTTTTATCGATTCAAAAATCCCTTGTCTATTTTACTACAAGTATTAAAACAAATGAATTGCTCCTTGAAAAATTGCAAAAATCGTCTCTTATCCGGTTCAAGGACGATGAACAGGAACTGCTCGAAGATGTGGTGATTGAAAACCGGCAGGCAATCGAAATGGCAAACATTTATTCGTCAATTCTCACCGGAACAATGGATGCGTTTGCGAGTGTTATTTCCAATAATTTAAGCATTGTCATGAAACGTCTTACCGTGGTTTCTATCGTACTGATGATTCCAACGCTGATATACAGTTTTTTTGGCATGAATCTCGTATTTCCATTTAACACTGATAATATTTATGTCGCATGGATTGTCACTGCGGTTAGTATGCTTGCCTCTATTGGCGGAGCTTTTATCCTCAACCTTAACGGCACCCGTAATAAGGTAATCAAAGCCCGTTAAAAAAAAAGCCCCCGCCGGATCAACCAGCGAGGGCATCTTCATTCAAAAATTAGATTATTCTTTAGCAAATTGGTAGAAGCTACCAATACCATTATTAATCTCAATACCCTCAGTTTTACCGGTAATAACACCTTTAACCAGTGATGCTGTAGGAAGGTCCTTCTCAGCCCCAGTCGAACTGCTTTCAATGTTGAAAGAGGGGAGAGTAGTAATCTTACCTGTGGTACCTACTGTAAGTTTTCCAGTATTTTTCACACTAATTGTACCACCAGGGATTAGATTGATAGTAGTACCGAGGCTAATGTCAGCACCACCGGAAATTGTAATTGTTCCGCCGGTTATAGTAGATAAAGTACCGCCGGTAATTGATTTTTTAGTAAAAGTAACTCCGGTAGCAGTCCATCCACTTCCAATCTCAGCATTTTCAAGTTTGATCACTGGTGTGGTTCCAGTAATAGTTATTTTTCCAGTCTCACCCACTTCGAGTTTCCCACTAAACCCCGAAGGAGGAGTGAATTCGTTATTTACAACAAGGGTCGCTTTGTTGGTGGAAATATCAAAAGTATCGAAATAACTACTATCGGAAAGCTGTTTCCCTTCGTTAATTGTAGCAGTACCCGTTAGAGTAGTTCTATCAAAAACAGAAAGAACAAGAGGAACAGGAGGAACAGAAGAAGTGAGTTTAAGTGTCGAATTGTCACCAAGTGTCACTATTCCGCCTTTTCCAACGATGACTTTTTTAGCACCAAAATTATCAAGAGTCTTCAGAGTTCCGGTAGAGGATACAACAATTGCTCCATCTCCATAAGCCTGAAGATTATTGCTTACAATTTCAAGTGTGCCATCCGCTGTAATCTGCTTGGAAACATCCACAATAAAAGTGGGAAGAGTAGCATTTGCCAGAACCAGAGTGGCATCTTTAAGTATCGTTATAAGTGGAAAAGTGATAGGAGGAGGAGAAGAAGAAAAATCTGCGACAAAGATCGTATTTTTCTCTATCCTCCCCGGTTGGATGTCTAATCCAGAGGATGGAGAGAGAAGCGACACTACATACACCTCATAGGTCTCATTGTTTGACAGGCCGGTAATTTTATTGACATATCTGTTAAGCGGTTGTGCTGAACTAGTTGATGTTAGAATGGTATCTGTAACTTCAGATAGTGTAGCGTCTGGCCCTAATGTCCCGTCTTTAAATACACCCCACCATGTATCCGGAGCATCTTCTCTCACAGCTCTTACTACATAACGTTCGCCGTCAGACAAGCCGGTGACAGTACCGTTATCCCATGTACCCCATGAACCCGGAGTAAGATGCGTATCTACCTCATCCTTTCCATTTTCCGGTACTTCACATGCGAAGAACGCGATCAGCACAACGGCGATTAATCCAGCAAAAAATGCTTTTTTCTTCATAAAAACTCCTTTAAAAACCTTACATTTTAAAGCCGATCTATCAATGACCGGTTCCTTTTCGACTTGTTAAGAAATTTAACATAAAAAACGTATCAGTGTCAATGTTTGTTTTTCCAAAAAATCCGGTACGAGTGCCAAAAACAGTCTGCGTCATGCTGCTTCAAGGTGGCAAAATTTGGGGACAGACCTCTGTAACTGTATATGTTGAAAAGAATAATGGAGGTCTGACCCCCATTTTTGGCAGGCTCAGAGGCTCTCAAAAAACTGTGGCGATCCGCTCTTGTCATTAAAAATCGGATTCTTTACAATGATCCTATGGCAGAAATTGCAGGTGTGGTAAAACGTATTGCGGGGCCTATTGTCCGGGCATCGGGCTTAGGCAGTGCCGGATTGTTTGATGTTGTTGATGTGGGCGAAAAACGGATCATCGGTGAAATTGTCCGGCTGGAGGATGACGAGGCTGTGATTCAGGTGTACGAAGATGATACCGGAATGCAGATTGGTGCAGATGCACTTTCAACCGGGCGGCCCCTGTCAGCGCGCCTTGGTCCCGGACTCATCGGTACGATTTATGACGGAATTCAACGGCCACTGGAGCTGCTCTACCGGCAATCGGGTGTATTTATGGATCCGGGTGTTCGCGGGGAACGGCTCGATCCGGAAAAGTTGTGGGATTTTGTGCCGGATCCGGCTCTTACGGAACAAATTGCCGGTGGCGAAAAAGTTGAAGCCCGCGCCGGAATGATTCTTGGTTCTGTAAAAGAAACCGAAAGCATCATCTGTAAAATTATGATTCCTCCGGATTCACGGGGCGGTTTTTTGACAATGCTTGCACCGGCTTCAAAATGTACTATTAATTCTGTTGTTGCAAACACTGATACCGGTGAAGAAATTTACCTTTCGCACTGGTGGCCGGTTCGTCTGCCCCGTCCGGTTGGAGAACGCCTTGCGCCTGATGAACCGCTGGTAACCGGCGAGCGAGTGATTGACATATTTTTTCCCCTGTCAAAAGGTGGCACCGCAGCGATTCCGGGGGGCTTTGGTACCGGAAAAACAATGACTCAGCATGCAGTTGCGAAGTGGTGTGACGCAGATGTGATCATTTACATCGGGTGCGGCGAGCGCGGCAATGAAATGACAGATGTTTTGACCGAATTTCCGCATTTAACCGATCCGCGAACCGGACGCTCGCTTATGGAGCGGACCATTTTGATCGCAAATACTTCAAATATGCCGGTTGCGGCGCGTGAAGTTTCTATTTACACCGGCGTGACATTAGCGGAATTTTACCGGGACATGGGCTATCATGTGGCGATTATGGCTGATTCGACGAGCAGGTGGGCCGAGGCTCTGCGTGAGCTTTCCGGCCGTATGGAGGAAATGCCGGCTGAGGAAGGATTTCCGGCCTATTTACCGACTCGTCTTGCAGAATTCTATGAACGTGCCGGCCGGATAAAGACTCTTTCCGGTACTACCGGATCCGTTTCGATCATCGGTGCGGTTTCTCCTCCGGGCGGGGACTTTTCCGAGCCGGTCACCCAGCACACTAAACGCTTTATCCGGTGTTTTTGGGCGCTCGACCGGGATTTAGCCAATGCACGGCATTACCCTGCAATCAGTTGGATCGATAGTTATTCCGAATATGCTGATGAGGTCAAACCCTGGTGGGAGCAGTTGAGTCCGACATGGGTAAGCGTCCGGCAGGAAGCTCTTGATTTATTAAAAAAAGAAGAACGACTTGCTGAAATCGTCCGGTTAATTGGTCCGAATGCCTTGCCTGATGAACAGCGCCTCATTTTGATCACGTCCGACATTGTAAAAAACGGCTTTTTGCAGCAGAATTCTTTTGACGAAGTGGATATGTATTGTAAACCGGCCAAACAGATCCGGCTTTTGGAATTGATCATGGAATTTCACCGGCGCGCTGCACAGTGCATTAAACTCGGCGCTCCGCTCCTCAAAATCACCGAACTTCCCATCCGGGAAAGACTTTCGCGCCTTAAAAGTGAAGTTGAAAACGATTCTTTAACAAAACTTGACGAGGCCGAACGCGAAATGCGGATATCGTTGGAAGAATTGGAACGGAGTTACCGGACCCGGGAAATGCTGTAACGGATCCGGTAACTAAATTCTCACTTAATCTCATACTGAACAATGGTAGAGTAACTCTTGTTTTTCGCGTCAGATGCAGCTACTTGAACGGTTTTTGTGCCGGCCGGAATTGCTACAATACCGGAAAATATTCCGTCGGCATTTGCCGTTAAATAATTCCATTGTTTATCAACTATCACTGCAACAAATTGTTTGTCAACTTTGAGTTTAAATTCATAACTAACATTATGCTGCAATGGCATAGCGAGAGGGTTGAAAATTGTTATATCCGGATCAAAATTTGAATATTGAGTCGGGTATTTTACCGTACTTCCTTTCGAGGCAATTATGCCGAATTCTCCAATGAGAGATGCAGTTTTATCTGATGGTTTCCGGCTAAAGCACCGGATTAAATAATTACCGGCATTAGGAAAAGAAAAATAGGCTCTGTGCAATTCCCCTTCTTTTTGGGTAAAAGTTGCATTCTGTATTTGACGAGATCCATTTTCATCATAAATATTAAAACTAATAATAACATCCGGATTTTGGTAAAATTCTAATGCAAATTCAGCACCATCTAACCGGTTTATCCTCTGCAAATCCGGATTCATGACTGAAATTATCTCAAAAAATACCGGCTCAAGGGCTGGAAGACTCGAAAAACTGGCCGGTGATAGTGGAGTACTAAGCAATTGTTGAGACTTATCATCCGGAAAATGCTGATAGATAAAAAATTCCGGTTTGAGGAATAAATATCCAGTTGAATAATTTGCTTTATAATTCCTGCCATCAACATATCCAGCATCCCATGTACAATCGATTAAATACCAATTTCCATTGATTTTTACTTTGTTCCATGCATGATTGCTGTCAGTCGGATTCTCTATCACAAAAGTCGAAGATCCATAACCGCGTCCATAGCCGGAAACGAGTTCGCATTGAATTTCCATAGCATCGCACAATGCCTTGAAAACAGTTGAATAACCTTGACAGACTGCCGAACCTTTTCCAATAACGTTTACAACTGTTTGAGCCGGAATATTTCCGGAAAAAAATGATGCAACATCATATTTAATATTGAGTGCAATCCAATCGTGAACTTTTTTAACTTTATCAAAATCATCTGTAGAATTGGAAACAATATAAGAAGCAATTTCTTGGATATATCGTGCCGGATCTTGACTCCGGTACGATTCAATGGACCGAGGTAAATTTTGTACTACAGGATCCGGCGTACCAGTTCTATACGTGTATGCAACACCATAATCCTGTGCGTAAATCGCCGGAAAAAGCATAAAACCAGAAACTAGCAGTGCTACAATTAAATACAGCTTTTTCATGTGTAGTACCTTAAACATATAGTACGCCACCGGATAGTAGCGTTTTTAATATTTACCGGCCTATTTCCAAGGCACGCTGAAACATTGCCTTTGAACCGTCAACTATAGATGCATTGGACTCGTAGGCACGGGATGCAGAGATCATATCCACCATTTCGGTGACGATATCAACATTCGGCATCTCAACATAACCGGTCTGGGGGCCGGATTGTATTGCGTCCGGATGTGTGGGATCGTAGACAAGCCGGAGTTTGGCTGCAAAATCTTTTTGAACTTCGATTACCCGGACACCGGTCCCGCCGCCGTTGTCCATACCATCCGGTAAAAAAGGAGAACGCCAGTAGGGCCCCTCGGTCCGCGGCCGGAGTACGACTCGGCTCCGCCGAAATGGTCCGCCTTCAGTGGTTCGTGTGGTTGATGCGTTCGCAATGTTGTCTGCGATAACGTCTGACCGCAGCCGTTCTGCACTCATTCCGGTTGCGGCTATTGTAATTGCATTAAAAATTCCCATAAATTATTCCTCGATTTTCCGGTTATTGTCTCAATACCAGATTAACTTGATTAAATTCAAAAGATTCAGATTGTGCAAGCAGATTGTACATCAGTTGATTCTCCAAAGCCCGCATAAATTCCTGCTCCGGATCCACATTATTTCCATTATTGTTTGATGTACTTGTATAATCGAGAACCCGGCGCGGACGCACCTTTTGGTAATCTGATTCCGGAACATTTGAGATATGCCGCGGGTCAGTTTGGGTCAACTCCAACACAGGCCGCTGCCCTTCACGATCCAGCGCCCGCTTCAGTTCACTTTCAAAGGTGAGTTCAGAGCGTTTGAAATTCGGCACGCCTGAATTCGCAATATTGTTGGCGATAATGTCACGCCGGACAGTCTGCGCATCCAATGCCCGGTGCAAAAGGTCAACGGTCCGTGAAAAACTTGTTTCCATAAAAACTCCCACCAATAGTATCGACTATTTCCGGGTTTTTGTAAAGACGCCTTGTTTTTGCAAGAAAAAACCGATAGAGGTCTGACCCCAAATATTTCCTTTGCTGGAAAAGAAATACGGAGGTCTGTCCCCAAACAGCTCTTGTTTTTCCCTTCATTCCATGTTATGATAGTTCAAAATTATGAGAAAAAAAATTGCGGTGTTATGGGCGGGCCGGCTTGAGCAGCAGCCAAGTGATGAGGCATTTGCTTTTCAATCAAGTATTTCTGTGGATCAACGTCTCGCACTCGATGATATCCGGGGAAGCCGTGCCCATGTTGCCATGCTTGCCAAACAGGGGATTTTGGATCCGGCTGATGTCGCAACGCTGGATTCAGAATTGTCCCGGATCGCGGGGGAATTGGAGTCCGGCGCGCTTATTATTGATGAAGATGCGGAAGATATTCATTCTTTTATTGAAGGAATCTTGACAAGCCGTCTGGGTGATGTCGGCAAAATGGTGCATGCGGGCCGGAGCCGGAACGATCAGGTTGCAACTGATTTTCGGCTCTACCTGAAGCGGGTGCTTCCGGTCCTTCGATTGGAAATTTCCAAAACGATTAACGCTTTGCTCGATCAAGCTGAAAAACACACCGAAACGATTATGCCCGGTTACACGCACCTCCAGCGCGCGCAGCCGGTGACGCTTGCTTTTCATCTGGTTGCATGGTGTGCGGCGCTTGAACGTGATATGAGCCGGTTCCATGATGCAGTCGAGCGGCTCGATGAATGTCCCCTCGGTGCGGGTGCGTTGGCCGGATCCGGTCTGGCTCTTGACCGGAATTTCACGGCTGAGGAACTCAACTTCCGGAATCCTACACTCAATGCCATGGATTCAGTTGCGGACCGTGATTTTGCAGTGGAATGTGCCTCGGCGTGTGCATTGACTCAAACACATTTATCCCGGTTTTGCGAAGATATTATTCTGTGGGCGAGTGCGGAATTTGCCTTTATCGATCTGGATGAACGGTGGAGTACCGGTTCTTCGATCATGCCTCAAAAAAAGAACCCGGATTTTGCTGAGCTTATCCGGGGAAAAACCGGGCGGGTGAATGGTAATTTAATGTGCCTTTTGACGTTGTTGAAAGGAATTCCTTACGCTTATGACAAAGATTTACAGGAAGATAAAGAGGCGCTTTTCGACAGTCTCGATACGGTTAGCCAATCACTGCGGATGTTCCGGGAACTGGTTGCGACTGCAACATTTAACAAGGATCGGATGGAGGGTGCCTGCCGAGGTGGATTTTTGGAAGCGACAGATGTTGCTGAATATTTGGTAAAAAAAGGCTTGCCGTTCCGGACTGCCCATGAAATTGCGGCTGCAGTGGTACGCGATTGCCTGCACGCGGGTCAGCGCCAGATTATTGTGTGTAGCTTGCCGGAATTGCAATCCCGTTGCGCGCTTTTTGAGCCGGATATTTACGAAGCGCTCACACCGGCTGCGTGCGTCAGCGCACGAAAGCTCTTAGGCGGGACTGCACCGGACGAAGTGAAGCGGCAAATTGCTGTACTGCGCGGCAAAAATTGAAAGAAGGCTCTGTCCTTTCCATATTACACCCGCTCGATCTCTACCCGCCAGGTTTCCTCGCCGGCCCCAATGACTGCGGCTGATTCCGGTACCATATCCAGAGATGCTTCTGTTAAGGCAAGTTTTTTTGATGCCAATTTTTTAGCTTCCTCGTACAACCCCTGTTCTCTCATAAAATCGTCAAAATTTTGACCCAATCCTTTCATAGACTAAACCTCCTATACTCCTCTAATCGAGCCTTCGCTATTTCTATTTCTTTTAGCGGAGTCTTTTTTGTCTTTTTTATAAACCCATGCAATAAAACCATTATCTGCTGATTCAGTGTGAAAAAAATCCGGCATATTCCATCTGGTATATGACTACGGATTTCCCATAAATTATTATCCATTTTTTCGACAGTTGGTAAACCTAATGGAAAACCTATTTGAACTTTGAAAATATCGGAACCGATCTCGCGCCTATCTTCTTTTGGACGTTCAAGAAGAAAATCCCGTACCGGCTGTGAACCACTCAGTGTTTCAAAAAAAAAGACATGTAAAGGCTCTGTCCTTTCCATAATTACACCCGCTCGATCTCTACCCGCCAGGTTTCCTCGCCGGCCTCAATGACTGCGGCTGATTCTGTAACCGGATTCCATACATAGTCCACTGCAAGTACTTCCGCTGCTGCAAAACCGGCAAACCGGTTCCATGCCTCTTCGAGCCGGGGGGAGCCGGAAACCTTCAAATGGATCCGGTCGCTGACTGCAAAACCGGATTCTTTGCGGAGATTCTGTAGACCGCGAATCAAATCACGGATGTCACCTTCCGCAGCCAGTTCCGGGGTAATTTCGGTGTCAAGGGCAACGGTGAGTGTGCCTTCGTTGAGAACCCGGAAACCGCTCTTTTCGATCCGGCGGATATCAATTTTTTCAGTGGTGAGTTCAATGCTAGAGCCGGCAACTTCCAACGCAACTGACTTTCCTGCAAGAATCTGACGGATCTGTTCCGGACTAAGATCAGCAATTTTTTCAGCGGCTGTTTTCATGTCCTTTCCCAATTCCTTGCCCAGAACGCGGAAATTCGCCTTGACCTCATAGGAAACCAGATCTTCTTCATTTTCCCGGAACCACACTTCTTTAACGTTAAGTTCTTCCCGGATAATGTCATCCATGCCGGCGAGCGCGGCTTTTTCTTCCGGATTCCTCGTGACCAGTTCAACCCGCTGCAAGGGCTGCCGGACCTTCAAGTTATAATGGGACCGGAGCGCACGTCCCATCGAAACTGCGTGCTGTACCGCTTCCATTCGGTACTCAAGTTCCGGATTGCGCCTGGATTCATGCACCTCCGGAAAATCCGCGAGGTGAACCGATTCCGGATCCGTGTCGAGCCGGAGATTCTGCCAAATCGCGTCAGTCGTAAACGGCATAAAGGGCGCAGCCACTGTGATCAGCGTTTTTAACGCGGTGTAAAGGGAGTGGTAGGCTTCAACTTTGTCGGCATCATTTTCGCTCCGCCAAAACCGGCGGCGGGACCGGCGAATGTACCAGTTGTTGAGAAAATCAATGTAATCGAGAATCGGATCAATTGCACGGGACAGATCGTAAGAATCAAGTGCACTGCGGACTCTTTCAACCAGCGTCTCTGCCGCGGAGAGAATCCACTGATCGAGCGGGTTTACCGGCGTTTCCGGCGCACCGGCCGGCGAAACTTTGTCAATATTTGCGTAAGTTACAAAAAAACTATAGGCATTCCACAGGGGAATGATGATCGATTTAAGCACATCCCGGACCCCCTCGTCACTGTACCGGAGGTCGTCCGCTTTGACCACGCTGGAGTGAATCAAAAAAAGCCGGAGCGCGTCTGCACCAAACCGGTTCACCACTTCCATGGGATCCGTGTAGTTCCGGAGGGATTTTGACATTTTTTTACCGTCACTTGCAAGCACGAGTCCGGAAACAATGCAATGCTGAAAAGCCGGTTTTTTGAAAAGGGCTGCCGCAAGAATGGTGAGCGTGTAAAACCAGCCGCGGGTCTGATCCAAACCTTCGTTGATAAAATCGGCCGGAAAGTGCGTGTCAAAAAATTCTTTATTTTCAAAGGGGTAATGATTTTGAGCGTAGGGCATCGCGCCGGACTCAAACCAGCAGTCGAGAACTTCCGGAACCCGGTGCATTGCCGCTCCGCACTCGCAGGGAATCGTGATCTCATCAACAAAATGTTTATGGAGATCGTGCGCTTCCACGCCCGATTTTTCCTTCAACTCCTGCCGGCTGCCGATGCAGATCATTGTACCGCAGTCCGGACATTTCCAGATTGGCAGGGGGTTGCCCCAGTACCGGTTCCGGCTGATCGCCCAATCGCGCGCACCTTCCAGCCACTTGCCGAACCGGCCGGCCTTGATATGATCCGGCACCCATGTGATTGTGCCGTTTGCGGCGAGCATATCCGGTTTGATCTTCTGTACATCAACAAACCACGAACCCACAGCCCGGTAAATAAGCGGGTGACCGCAGCGCCAGCAATGCGGATAGGCATGTAAAATCTGATCGCGCCGAATCACTTTCCCCTCAGCTTTGAGCCGATCCATAATCGCTTTGTCAGCGTCTTTGACAAACATTCCTTGATAATCCGGTACTTCCGCGGTAAACCGGCACTCCGCATCCACAGGGCAGATCACTGGTACGCCGGTTCCCTTGAGTACCCGCTGATCATCCTCGCCAAAGCCGGGCGCGGTGTGGACGATTCCGGTTCCATCTTCTGTTGACACAAAATCACCCGGATAGACCCGGAACGAAGCCGGCGCGTCTGCAAAATAGGGAAAAAGCGGTTCGTACTCCATGCCGACCAGGTCTGTTCCTTTTTTCCGCCATACAATGGTGTAATCGGCCGGGTTCTTGTAGTAAGCCGGGAGACGGGCTTCCGCGAGAATGTAGCGATCCGGCCCGTCTTGTACCATCACGTAATCGATATCCGGACCTACAGCTAGGGCAAGATTCGAGGGTAGTGTCCATGGCGTTGTTGTCCACGCGAGGAGGTAGGTGTTTTCCGGGGGCGTTGCGGGGGTGTCCCCCGCAGAGGGGGTAGCGGAAAATCCGGTCGTTATGACCGGGTTTGTAGCGAGGGGGAGGCTTCCCCCTTTCACTTTAAACCGGATCGTAAGTGCCGGATCGTAGACATCTTTATAACCGCCGAGGTTAAGCTCGTGGTTGGAAAGTACGGTCGCGCACCGGGGGCAGTAGGGGAGAATGTAATGACCCTCGTAGAGAAGGCCGGAATCCCACAATTTCTTGATCACCCACCAGATTGTCTCCATATAATCCGGATCCATTGTCTTATAATCGTGATCAAAATCGACCCACCGGCCGAGCCGGGTAATGACGTGACGCCACTCGCTGACATAGCGCAGCACCGATGCCCGGCACGCCTCGTTAAAAGCCGTAACCCCGTAACGCTCGATGTCAGTTTTTGAGTTGAGACCAAGCTCTTTTTCGATCAGGTTTTCTACCGGCAGTCCGTGGCAATCCCACCCGAACCGGCGTTCAACCTTTTTCCCGCACATTGCCTGATACCGGGGAATGATGTCCTTAATTGTTGACGGCACAAAATGCCCAAAGTGCGGCAGGCCAGTTGCAAAGGGGGGGCCGTCGTAAAATACAAATTCCTCGCAAGCCTCGCGGTTTGTTATGGATTTTTCAAAAATATGCTGTTCCTGCCAAAAATGCAGGATGCTTTCCTCAAGTTCCGGGAAATTTACCTTTGGATCGACCGGTTTATACATAGGATAAGTATAAAGAATAGAGAGTAAAGAGTAAAGAGTGAATCCATGCCCTTGGCTCAGAAATGGCCTGTCGAAATGATCCTTTTTTCTCCGTCCAAGCCCGTTACTGTGGGCGGGCATATACAGTCCTGTTATGCGACATAGTTGGCAAATTTTCGGTTACAATAATCTAATTATCGCTACTTGACACTTTTTTCTGTAAGTTATAAATTATATTATTATGGATGAATACAGAACATTACATTTCAAAAACACATATTCAGACAGAGATGTTTCCTCTGCTTTTCCCGTTTTGAATGATGCTGGAATTGAAACACAAATAGATGATGTTGAAATTCTCTTAAATTTTGATACTGTGGATGTAAAATATTTAGAAAAATCAAAATCTGATAATTTGTTGCTTTCTAATGTTCTTGATGAATTATTAAAAATTCGCTCATTTTCTACATCAAACGGTAAAACTGTTTTTAAAACTTTCAATAAAGAAAAAAAGGTTACAGGTAAGGATGAAAACAAAAAAAAGCGACTGGGATATGAATACTACAAAAAAGAATTTTCTCTTTATAATAATGACGTGCCATCAGAATTTCAGAACAAAATCATTTGTTCCGATTCTCTTGAATTATTGAAAAAACTACCGGATAATTGTATTGATGTAATGTTTACATCGCCGCCATACAATTTTGGTATTAGTTATACCAGCACAGATGATGTAAGTGTCTGGCAAGATTATTTTGATAAATTATTTGCAATATTTAGAGAGTGTATTCGTGTGTTGAAAAGTGGAGGGAGAATTATTATAAATATTCAACCAATGTTTTCTGATTATATACCATCACACCATGTCGTAAGTAATTTTTTTCTTAAAGAGGGTTTGATTTGGAAAGGTGAAATTCTTTGGGAAAAAAACAACTATAATTGCAAATATTGCACATGGGGTAGTTGGTTAAGTCCTTCATCTCCTTATTTAAAATACTCTTGGGAATATGTTGAAATTTTTTGTAAAAATCTTCTTAAGAAAGATGGTTGCAAAGAAAATATTGATATTACTGCTGACGAATTTAAAAAATGGGTGTATGGAAAATGGTATATTGCCCCTGAACGAAAAATGAAAGAATATCATCATGACGCAATGTTTCCTGAGGAATTGGCGCGTCGTGTTTTGAAATTATTTTCATATAAAAATGATATTGTCCTTGATCCGTTTAATGGGGCGGGAACTACGACAAAAATTGCCCGTGAATTGGATCGGCGGTATATTGGAATTGATATTGATGAGGGGTATTGTGAAACTGCAAGGAAACGATTATTAGAAATAAATTCTTTGTTTAATCAAGGGGATGAAACATAATGTCCAGTATCGCAGAAATAATTCAGACCTACGATTCTGTTGTTAAAGTTGTCGATACCGATGCCAGCGAACAAACAGATAGAGCTTACGGCGGTATGGTGCGGTCAGTAAAAGGAAAATTGCAAGAACACATTACTGAAGAAATCGTAAGAGTTGCTTGGCAAAATTTAGGCGGAGCAGAAAATCGTCTTGTGATAAATTCAAGTAAAATTCATATTCCGATACAAGATGAGTACATTGAACATCTTGTAAGTGAGGGAGTACGAAAACATATTAAAGCCAATATCAAAGACTATTTTTATGGGTTGAGTGTTGATAAACATATATTTATAGATAATAAATTTGTGATGGGAATAGAATGCAAGGCTTATACCGAAAATGCTATGATAAAGCGAATTCTTGTAGACTTTCATTTATTACGGACATTATACCCCAATATTTCTTGTCATCTTTTTCAATTAGAAAGTCAATTAGGTGGTGATTATTCTACTTTACCTGAAACTGTTTATGGTTCCTGTTCGACACATTCAATTATGAGCTATTTCGAGGATGTTGACTTAAATATCTTTACTTTTTTGAAGGGTGAACGAAATATCGAAATGCCTATTCATAAATATTTTAAACCGTTAAAAAAAGAAATTATTAAAAAAGCAGTGGAGATGATGGAATCATATCTGAAGGAATTTGTATAAAACTTGTAAAGTGCCAACTACATCGCCTAACATAGGGTTTACGCTTCACCGCCAGTAGGCGGTTCGGTTTCACCTTTCATGCTATTCTGAAAATTTTCCAATGCTTTTAGTGCTATTGAAGCAGAATTCTGGAAAAAATATTTTCCATTTTCCTCAGAAATCAATATTTTATCCCCTTTTTTAAGGTCCATTCTTAGCCTTATCTCACGAGGAATCGTTATTTGACCCTTTGAAGTAACTGTGGCAATTTCCATATTAAGGCTCCTTACACTCCTTACAATAGATTATAAAACGTTTTTTGTCAAGTACATTTTATACGATTTTTCATACACTTCAATAAATTTCAGGCAAAAATGATTCTTTCACCGGCTATCACGTTAAGCAAAAATCTTAATGGTGAATCCAAGTGTTGAAGATATTTTAAAAAAGGTCAGTAGATTACAGTTAATTCCATGTTCAATTTTCGACAACTGCTATTGGGTCACATGGCTTTTTTCAGCTAATTCTTTCTGGGTCATGCTTAATTTCTTTCGAGTCTGGATTATTTGCAGCCCTAATTCAAGAAGATATTTTTCTTCCTCAAAAAGTTCTTTAAAAGAAGAATCTTCGAGTTCTTTATTCAGATGGTCTTTGAAGCTTTGCATAGCTACTCCTTATATCAGACTCAGGAAATCTAGCAATGAAGTCTGTCTGTCGCTCCTTGGCTATGTCTATTTCCGCTTCAGGAACAGCATCTGTCCGTTTCTCAAGGGTGTTGGTTAAAACAATGATATTTTGATAACAAAAAAAATATAAAATACGTATTCGTTTCCCCCCAAATTTTTTAGTTGACAAAAAAATCTTAAACGTATATCCTTAAAGGTGGCTAGTATGAGAAAGTTCGAGAGTAAAGCCTTACAAGTAATGTACGAAGGTGCGGAAGATATGTTTAAATGCGGCTCCATTACTGCGGAACAGTTCCATGAATTTGACGATTGCCTTATGCCCGAACCGGCTACTCCTCCTGCCGATGCGGTCTCTCAAAACCCGGCAACAGCCGGAGCTGTTCAATAGACTTTTCCTAACCAATACTATTTTGTACAGCATACCGGAAATATATCTTTTCATACACAAAAAAACTGGCGGAGTCTGTTGCGAAGCACCTGTCCCCGCCTTCTGTGCCGGTAAATGTTGCACTTATGCCACTACAACCGAGGAAATATCACTCCACACCCCTTTAAAGTGTCCGTTCTGCCAGCACAAGGCGCAGGAAAATCGCTTCCCTTCCGCTTCCGGACCCAATTCGATAACCCAGGGGGAACGGGTCAACAGTTCCGTTGACGTAAGCAGTTTGTAGTCTGTTACCCGCACGTCTACCGCCGTCAGCGTGGAACTGATAACCGCACCGTTTGCGTCCTTGGGGCGCGCACGTTTTTCCGGCGTGGTTTCATCCGCAAAGTATATTTGCACCCGCCTGCCCCCCAGCGGAGAGAGTTTGACGATTACCGGACGGGTCTTGGGTTCCCCATGTGGCGTCCTGATCGTGTCGTGGTTTGGCACGTCCATTGCATCTCGATCATAGGCCGAAACAGGCGGATCATAGAGGTAATTTTGGATAAAATGCCTCAAAACGCCTTCGGATTCTTTGCGGACACGCTGTTTTTCCCGGGTATCCTGGCTTGAATGTTCGCCGAGGGTCTTTGTGTAGGCCGCATCCCATGCAGTATAGGCTTCCTGAAGCCCCTGAACGACATCGGCGGGGATGTGCGTCCATTCCGGCTGCGTCCCTCCGGTCTTTTGTGCCACATAATCGTAGATTTTCTTAAAAAAAACGTTAAAATCAGCGTCCTTTGCGGGAATATAATTCATCGGAACCTCCATTTCGGTATTAAAAGGGGGCTTTTCGCCTCCTTGCCGTGTCCGTTTATAGAACAGTATACACCCACTTGAGCCTGATGTCCAGTCCTTTGTATCGGGTATGAGCGACTCATATTGCGATATAAGAGGATCCGACTCCGATGGAATGGTCTCTTACTCCGATAAAAGAATCTCTTACTCCAATGGGAGAGTCTACGACCCTGATATAAAAGTATCTGGCTCCGATGGAAGAGTCTCTTACCTCGATAAAAGAATTTCTTACTCCGATGAGAGAGTCTACGACCCCGATATAAAAGTATCTGGCTCCGATGGAAGAGTCTCTTACCTCGATATAAAAACCTCTGACCCCGATAAGAGAGTCTCCCATTGCGATAAAAAAGCTCTTGACAGTCTTGAAATGGCAGGTGTAATGGTACTAGTTATAATGTACAAAAAAAAACACTTGACAGAATATATATCGTGGTATATATTAAAATCAGGTGGTAAATTTATGCAAACAGCTCGTTTATTTGTTAATGGCAGGAGTCAGGCGGTACGGCTTCCCAAAGAATATCAATTTCAGGGGGAAGATGTTTATATACAAAAAGTGGGAGATGCCGTTATTTTGTTCCCGGTTGATAAAGAATGGGAAACATTTTTACATGGATTAAATAATTTTTCAGATGATTATTTATCTGAAGGTAGGGATCAGGGAAATAATCAAGAAAGGGAAGAATTATAATGTACATGCTTGACACCAATATTTGTATATACATTATAAAAAGGAAAAGAGAACAAGTATTAAAACAATTACAAAATAAAAAAAAAGATGGATTGGCTCTTTCAACAATCACCTTGGCGGAACTGGAATATGCAAATGAAAATAGTATGTATAAAGAAAAAAACAAAATTGCTTTAATGGAATTTCTAACGATTATAGATATAAAACAATTTGATGAAAATGCGTCAAAAGAATATGGTATAATAAAAAAAGACTTAAAAGAAAGAAATTGTTTAATAGGACCATTTGATATGTTAATAGCTGCACATGCTAAATCATTGGGATTAATTTTAGTAACAAATAACACAGATGAATTTGAAAGAGTAAAAGAATTAAAAATAGAAAATTGGGTATAAGTGCACAATTGCACATAACGTGAAAGCTATACGACATTTTTGCAGTTGCGATAAAGGAAACCGCAGGTTTCCAGCAACTGCAAAAATGTGCCGGAATAAAACCCCACAAAGGCCGCAGGCCGACTGGGGTTTTGTGGAGGCCGAGCCGCCTACTGGCGGCGAAGCGTATACACTTTGTTATATGACGTGGGTGCGTACTCCTTTATTTTTTTACTGCTATCATTGCAAATAATGTTATCTGATTTTCAGTATCTGCATTCAAAAATTCAACGTCTTTAAATCCAAGATGTTCTTTTGACCAATGTGCCCAAGGATACCATATTGCTTTTGGATCAGGAATATTGTAACAGGTAATAATATCGGCAATTTCCGTTTTTTCCCATAAATTTCTCCACCAATCGGCACTATGAAATGAAAACATATCTTCATGCCAAAATGTTTTATGAGTTTCAGGATAACCTTTTTTAAATTCTTGCATTAATCCTGGACAAACTATTCCAAATTGACCGCCTGACTTCACCAGTTTTGAAAAAGTACATGGAAAGTATATCTCGTCTGCACCGTAATAATGGTAACTGTCAATAGAAATCGCTGCATCAAAAAAACCTTTAGCATATGGAAGATCATGTGCCTCTGCATGAATTGGAAATACCTTATCAGATACTCCTGCCAGTCTAAATCTTTCCAGATTTTCAGTCGGATCAATCCATAAATCATTGGCAAACACTGTTACGCCGAATTCTTTTGCGAGAAAAATAGAAGTTAAACCTTTTCCACATCCCATGTCTAAAACTTTCATGCCTGAAGATAACTTCATGTTTGTACATAGTTCTTCAAGCAATTGTAACGGATTTGGTCCCATCCAATTTTCTTCAATTATTTTTGATTCATATTTTTCCGTTCGTGGGTACTTATTCATATAAAGTGCTCCTATATTTTATAATATATCCAAATAAATTTTATGTCAATACTTTACAATAAATTTTAGCACCCATGTCATATAACATACAGTTTACGCTGCGCCGCAAATGTATAAAAAATTATACAGATAAACCCGAAAATAGTTCTTGACAAAACGTGGTGATTGAAGGTATGAGGAAAGTAAAGTTTTTTGAAGAAAATGGAACCATAACATTAACGCCTTTTTTTGAAGAAAAACCTCGCTTTGATCATTTAATTAGGATGTTTTCAGATGGGAAAATATCAATAGATGATTTTTTAGAAGAGAAACAGCAGGAAAAGGAACTTGAACTATGAATGATGTATATGTCTTTGATGCCTGTTCGTTAATCGCATTATTATCTAATGAAGATGGGGCAGATATTGCAAAAAGCAATAGACGGCAAGATAATAATTCTAATGCACAAAATAAATTTTCTCGAAGTTTATTATTATATTCACAAAAGGCATAATGAAGAATCAGCCTTAAAATTATTGAAAGATATTAAGATAGCGCCAATAAAAATAGATACAGAAATAACCGATGATATTTTGATAAAGGCAGGTCGATTAAAAGCATTATATAAAATATCATTGGCTGATTCAATAGGATTAGCAGAGACAATAATAAATGGCAGATATTTTGTTACAGCAGATCATCATGAATTGGAAATAGTTCAGGAAAAAGAAAAAATTACGTCGTCTAGTAGGACTGTATATGCTTCGAAGCAAGGTTGAAAAATAAAAACGTATATAATAAAAGACTTGAAATAAATTTACTTTATTAAATGGAACAATTTAATCTAGTATAACTGTTAACAACATTCCAAATTGGAATTTTCTATAAAATTGATAGATAAATTTTGGGTATTCAAAATTACTCTATGTTAGAGGAGATTTTATGAAAAAAGAATTTATAATATTACGATTGCCATCACGGCTGGTTTTGTTTGTTTAGCGAAAAATAGACGGTATTGATATTACTCTAGTCACCAATGAGAATTTAAAATTAATAGTAAATGCTGTTTTAACTACTGGTTTTTTTGTGCAATGTTTAATGGACTGGTTCAGTTATCAAATAGGCTTGTTGTTATTAAAAAATGGTGGAATTCTCAGGTTTTATGCACTTAACAACAGAACGGTTTGGAAGATATAAAGCTCCTTATAAAATGGAGGGCTATAGTGTAAATCATAACGATGCTATTAAAGACCATATAGTTAGCATTAAATTGCCGGATGAATTTTGTTTAAAAGAAGAAAAGGATATTTATAAAAAGGCTTGTGAAATCTTTAACGAGGAAAGGGGAGAAAATCCTGATTCAGTTTCGGTCGCTCCATTCCCACGCTTCCTTCCATATCACATTTTGGGGCTAACAAAAAAGCCCCTGCCGGATAAACCGGCAAGAGCATCTTTCAAAGAAAGACGTTAAGAGAAATTATAACTGTGTGCCAAGTGTAACAGTTACAGTGGTAGATGCAGCAGGAGTTACACTGAAAACCGTAGAACCAAAATCAGCAACAGACGTCGGTGCTGCACCATCTGACAGCACTTCAAATACTGGCGCTGTTGAACCATCGACAGCACCTGCTACTATAAAAGCACTATCGTTAAATGCGCCGTTACCATTACCACCGGTAGTTTTAGCCACAAGGGTTCCTGCAGCTGTTTTAAAGGTAAATTTAAAAGCGCCTTCGAGGAGTACTGTGTCATTCTCGATCAGTTCACTAATATCAACGGCTACAGCTTTTGCTGAGGTGATTGTTACACCAGAGGTGGAACCGGTGGCGAATTTAACACCGGTCGCGGTTGCGCCAGCAGCTACATCCACTGTGGCATCAGCATGAGCTGTATCCACAGTAACGACACCTGCAGTATCTGTTTCGATTGTAGAGCCTGCAGCACCACCGGTTGCAGTCAGTTTGACGCCTTTGACTGTAGCAATGTTACCTGCTGCGAGGGTGATTGTGATACCGGCCTGATCAAGTGTTACCGCAGCGGCTGCAGTATGAGTTCCCACGAGTTCGATTCCGGTTATTTTGCCACCAGCGATAGTCAGGGTGTCAGTTGCAACAAGCTGTTCCAAAACTTCGATGAGATCCTTGTCAGCGGTCCCATCGAGTGTGGCTGTTGCAGGCGCGGCAGGACTGGCAGCGGTGTTGTAGTACGACAGTACTCTGGTATCGGAAGCATAGGAAAATGTACCGCTAGCAGTAGGGGCTGTAGCCGACAATGTGGCAGTGGCTTCAAGCTTTGAAAGATCAAAAGGCAGTACAGCTACTGTCACATTTACGGTGTAGGTGATGTCTTCTTTGTCTGATTCAGAAACCTTTACCGTAAAGCTCTTGGTTCCGCCGGCAGGAACTGCGCTTGTTGTATCAATGGTGATTGTTCGAGAGGTGTCACCAGTAGTACTGAGATCAACATCATCAGCAGCAGTACCACCCTTATCGAGTGTCTGAGCTGCAGCTTTTGTCACGGTGAGGACTACACTGGCAGTGTTTGGAACGGCTACATTGACGGTCTTTGTGGCACCGCCCCCGGTGATGGTGGCGGTAGCACTGGCTGCAGGTGTAGTTAGTTCAAAGGTGACATCAGCAGTCGGATCTTTACCCTTCTCCTCCTCCGACGGGCAGCCGAGGAACAAACTTGAGACCAGCGTGAGGCTGATCAATCCAGCGAAAAACACATTGTTTTTCTTCATATAAAACTCCTGTGAAAAAATTATGCCCCCTAAAGGCATTGAACACATTAAAAAAACTAACGCAACGGTTGTAATAGGAGTGTCGTTGCGTCAGTCTTTACAGGAAGTCCTAAAACTTCTATTTAAGAG
>BOBG01000025.1 GCA_026002265.1 Spirochaetia bacterium | reverse complement strand
AGCTATAACAATTTGGCAATTCTATATTCAAAGACAAACCGTTTGGCCGAGGCAGAGGAGTTATATAAAAAAGCATCGGCGATTTGGGAGCGTCTCGCAGCAGGGGAGAATCCAGCGGCATATGAAAGTGATTTGGCAATCAGCTATAACAATTTGGCAATTCTATATTCAAAGACAAACCGTTTGGCCGAGGCAGAGGAGTTATATAAAAAAGCATCGGCGATTTGGGAGCGTCTCGCAGCAGGGGAGAATCCAGCGGCATATGAAAATAGTTTGGCAAGAAGCTATAACAATTTGGCAAATCTATATACAAAGACAAACCGATTAGCTGCCGAGGCAGAGGATCTCTATAAAAAAGCGGTGGCGATTTGGGAGCGTCTTGCAGCGGAACAACCAGCGGTATATGAAAGTGATTTGGCAGACAGCTATAACAGTTTAGCAAGCCTATATGCAGACATTAATCGATTAGCCGAGGCAGAGGATCTCTATAAAAAAGCGGTGGCGATTTGGGAGCGTCTCGCAGCAGGGGAGAATCCAGCGGCATATGAAAATAGTTTGGCAACCAGCTATAATAGTCTGGCAATTCTATATGCAGACACAAACCGATTAGTCGAGGCAGAGGAATTATATAAAAAAGCATCGGTGATTAGAGAGCGTCATACGGAGGAAGTCCATTTAGAATAAGTTTTAATGACTACGGTCAAAAATACAGGAGGTTAAATTATGCGTTTATCTGATTTGATAACTAAAGATAAAACCTGATGAAAGTGTTGTTATACAGTGCCATAATGCACCGGATGCTGATACAATAGCGTCTGCTTTTGCGGTCTACAAATACTTGGAGAAATATAAACGTGACGCAAGAATCATCTATATCTGGCGAGCAGGAGATTACCAAGCCGAACTTGAAGCTAATGCTTGATAGGTTATCTATCCCGATAGAGTATGTCGAGGATATGCAGCATATAAATACCTTGCTTCTAGTTGATTGCCAGTATGGCGGCACCAATGTTAAGGAACTTTCAGCAGATAACATTTATGTTATAAGATAATTTTGCTCTTGTCAACTACTTTTTTCAAACTTTCAAAAAAAAATTCTTGGAAAATTCCCGATTCCGGGAAGGCCGTCCTTGTTTTTGGAAATGCCGCAGCAAAAAAAATATTTTACACTTTTGAAAAAATAATGTAGTATGAAAGTCATGGAAGGACTGACAGTAAACGAAATAGGTCAGCGGCTCGGTATACATCCAAAAGTTGCTAAAATGCGCTTGCGGAAAGCCGGATTAAAACCCGTAGAATATGCAGGCCCCACAGCTATCTATGCTTTGGAAGTGGTCAATCAAATCACTCATGTACCTGCCCGCGGCCGGCCGTCAAAATCACCAGATCAAGACCCGAAATAGCCGCCTAATGCGTATTTTCAAGATCAAATGGGTTTTCCAGATTTGCCGATAAAGAAAATATAACCGACAGCGACTTAAAACAAATTGCCTTGCAAGTGGAAAATGGACAAGCTAAAAACCTAGGCGGTGACGTATTTAAAACACGTCTCTCCCGTCCCGGCAAGGGTAAATCAGGCGGCTACCGGATCATCTTATTTTTCCGGCACGGTGATAAAACTTTTTTTGAATATGCATACCCAAAATCAAGCCGTGATAATATTGACGATAAAGAGTTACAACAGTTCAAGATAAACGCAAAATCAAGGCTTGCCTTGACTGATAAAGATATAGAAACGCAAATTAAACTTGGTATTTTGAAAGAAATTTTGTAAAGGAATGTATTACTATGAAAAGATTTAGAAGTGAAGCTATGCAAGTAATTTATGAAGATGCAGAGGATATGTTTAAATGCGGCACTATCACTGCTGAGCAATTACATGAGCTCGATGGATGCCTACTGCCCACCGGCAAAAAACCCGGCCGTACCGTGGCTAAGCAAAAGAAAAGTACCCGTCAACACCGCCGGATTCCCGGCTTTTCTTTTGTCAACTACTAATCCTAGAAACGCGTCAAATATAGAATTTCATAGAGTCCGTTACCTTTTGGATACCCCGCTCCGGACGGAACCGTGAAGGATACCGCCGCAAGAAAGAACCGTAAGCTAGGTTTGTTTCTAGAAACGGAATTGCAAACAGGACACCTGTCCCATTTGCACGATTTCACCATACTTTTTCTGGTATTTCGCAGTACAATCGCCGGCTCTTTCAGAATATTTCCACGCCGATGCAATGAAAACCCAAAGTCAAAACCGAGCGCGCAGTTGCCTAGAAAAGCCATCCGGCGACTATTTTAACCGTTTTTCAACCGGATACTCATCAGGTTTTTGCCTTTCTCATGCCTTCCAAACTCTTCATAATCTTGCCGCAGATCCTAGCGCAATTGCCCATCAGCCGGAATCAACCCCGGAGCCGATTGACGTTCTTTATGAAAAAATGGAAATAGACCACTCTGGTACCTTTCCATATTAAGCTACCCTTGGACTCGCCGACAGCCGAAGGGGAAGAAAAAACCGACTTTATCTTGGCTTTTCTAGGTAGTGTCATCAAAAGAGTCCAGTAAAAAGAACGATACAACGGAGATACAGAGCGGATAAAAATGAAGCAGCACTCTTCGTATACCGAGTCGCAATACCTTGCCAGCGTTTCAGTGCTAATATCACATTTTCTATCAAATGTCGCTCTTTGTATAACTCTTTATCATACTCCCGTTGCATTTTCCGGTTCTTCTTTGGCCGTATCACTACCTTTGTTCCAGACTTAACCGCTTGTTCTACAATCATATCAGTATCATACCCCCGGTCTGCAAGCAATACATCTATTTCCATTCCAGCTATCAAGTCCACGCAGAGCAACAATCTGCCTCCGGGCCTACAGTGATGAGTATCCGCACCGGGCACCCGCGTTTATCAATGGCGAGGTGTGTCTTGGTGTTCAGCCCCCTTTGGTGCGCCCCATCCGGTCATTTCCACCGCGTGCGCCGCAGGCATCCGGGTGTACTTTCCTGTGTGTCGCTTCTATCATCACCCAGGCCAGATCCGGCTTGCCCATCACCTGCTCAGCCACTTTTTGCCAGATACCTTTATCTCGCCAGGGGGCGCCGGTACGAAAGATCCAGCAGACGGTATTGATGAAAAGACGATTGTTTCGTGCGACTCTGCCTCATTGCCCGGGGCTACCGGGCAGGAGTGGTTCTACCTTTTCCCAGACAGCATCCCTGATGTCATGTCTATGCATTTTTTCATGGTACCTCTTTTTTCGTCTTTTGACGACACCTCCTAGGTAATTCTGTATCTCGTAATGTGGTCATCGTTGCGGAACACGACTCCATTCCGAATAATTTATAACACATCAGTTACTTTATTCAACCAAAAAATCGTCAAGATTTACCACGTTTTTCCGATAATAATTGTAAATCAATGATTATCAATCGTTTATTTCAGTAAACTGATAGTATCATTGATAGTCTTTGCTTATCAGGAGTAGCTATGAAAAAAATCTGTTTTCACATTCAGAAAGGTGGAGTCGGTAAAACTTCCATTTCCTGTTCTGTTGCTCATTGCTTCGCTCGTAAAAAAATCCCCACTATCCTTGTCGATTGCGATCCACAGGGTAACGCAACAAGCTGGCTTTTTCCCCATGACATTCCCTTTGACATCACCGATGTCCTGTTCAGGGGTATGCCGTTAGCAAAGGCATTAATCCCTCTTAATGAAAATCTGACTCTCCTGCCGGTTATTGCTATCGGTGGGCAGTTGAAGGAATTGTCTGAAACTAAGTTAGCCCAAAACCCACGGGCTTTTGAATTCCTTTTGGCTGATTTGAAAGCTATGGGTTTTCAGTATGCCATTTTGGATTGTTCTCCTTCTTTTTCACTCCTTGAACGAGCTGTTATCGGTGCAGTTGATGAAGTCATCAATCCTTTGTCGCCAGAATTCTTCAGTATTGATGGTATCGAACTTTTTACCAGTATCCTGGAGGATGTGCAACGAGCCAATCGCCGGAAAATCCGGAATGACAAAATTGTGATCAATATGCTCAATAAGTCATTCGCCCGTCATAAAGCTTTTGCTGAAACGTTGCAAAAGTGGAACTACCGGGTATTTACGATTCCGCAGGATAGCAAAATCGCTGAAAGTCAAATCGCCCGGCAGAGTATCTTTGATTACGAACCGAAAGCAAAGAGTATCATTGCTTTTGAAACGTTATCAAATGCAATCTTGGAGGATCGATAATGGGAGCGAGCAAACGTGCTATTGCGGAGATGATAGCTGAGGATATGGAGACTCGTGCTATTGCACAAGCGAAAGTTCAGGCTGAAGACAGCACGAGTGAATCGGTCGATGGAAAAACGAAGGCGGTCTTGGTGCGTCTAGCGCCACAAGAATATACACGA
This sequence comes from Spirochaetia bacterium, assembly GCA_026002265.1. Lineage (GTDB taxonomy): Bacteria > Spirochaetota > Spirochaetia > Treponematales > Breznakiellaceae > BOBG01. Next base: position 17,588 of record BOBG01000025.1, on the reverse strand, counting down.
CTAAAAGCCGTGGCGAAACATAGAGGCATGGGATCGGCAACAATACTCCGTGAGTTACTTATGGAGTACCTGAATGACTACCGGATATAACGAGAGGGAATCATGTACTTGCCGGTAGAGAAATTTTGTGAAAGAATGGACGATATGAACATAATCCCGTAGGAGAGATAAAAAAAATGACCGCCCTCTGTCACCAAACTTAAGGCAGTCATTTCCCAGAAAACATAATGAACAGCTTACCACATCTGCACGATAAAAGCAAGAGGGGGCAGCGATGAATTACGCCTCCCACTTCAAAAGAAATTTTTCACCGTATACCGGAAAACACATCTATCAAAAGCAGTCGCCGAATCTGTTTGGTCCCGGTGTTCTTTTTGAATGGCGCACCATTGAGCAACCCTTAACTGCTAGCAAGATCAACCGAGCCATTGAGGGTACAGTTACTCTTGGTTATTTTCTTTCAGTCTGTGCCGACTGTTTCTGCCTTGACATAGATGACCATACCGGAAAGGGTGGAGGGTACCTCCTTTCAATCTATGAAAATATTTGCAGGAAGGTGGGTATCCCATCTCTGCTCTGTAAAACTCCACACGGTATGCATGCCTTCTACTTCTTGTCGCACCCGGTTCCCGAACCTCTCCTGATAGGGCAAGTCCGGCGGCTCCTGCGGGATGTGCCGGTAGAAGTGAAGCCGACAAATGCTATCGGCTTGCGTATTCCGACCGAGAAAGGGCTGCTCGACCCGCTGACATTGAAACCGCTAAATAAGCTTTTTGACGAGGCAGTAAATGCTGCGATGGTTTATCACCCAGCCGAGGTGTTCGGAATGGGGATAATGCCTCATGCGATAATAGAGGGGTTGAAAGAGCGGCAGAGCAAAGCGGTCAAGGTGCGGACGTGGAGAAAGATAGGGAAAGTCGAGGAAGAATACGGGAAGTATGGAATACAGGCTGGAGAGACAAACACAGCGTTATGTGAGTTGGTGCCAGTCTACCGGAGTGCCGGATTTACGCCGGAGGAGACAGCAGCCGAGTTTATAGCGTTACTTGCCCAAGAGTATGATGGGGAGCTGCGGAAGTACCGGCGGCTGTTACAGCGGATACAATCATTTTACAAGAATGAGCCGGAGAGCCGTTTTAACGCACTGCCCCAAAAGTATGAAGGTGGGCTGTTTACCGAAGTCATAGCCGAGGCAATAGCCGCCTTGGTGATAGGACCGACAGAGACTCGGCAACAGAAATCAGCGTTGACAATGAGACGGCGGACGGCGCAGAAAGCGGTCACCGTGATAGAGAGCTGGCGACTGTATCTTGATGATGTGATAACCAGTAAACAATCTCTAGAAATGTGGAACTATCTGTATCCGTACTTCACAAAGAATACGAGTGAAGGATTTTACCCCATTTCCCGGAATATCTTCAAAAAGAAGATGCATGAACACTACGAAAGCTGGCTTTTGCCGTTTCTGCTTGAAATTGGTTATCTAGAACGTTCTCCTTACCCGTATTCATCGGTTTATGGCATTTGCTACTACTACCGGATAAACGGAGAGAAGTTCTTCACGGATACACCGAAGCCGGAGAGCAAGCCGAAACGCATCAGCAAGGCGCAGGCACGAGCCGAGCAAATCCGGGCCTACAAACAGGAACACCCGAAGATGAGCAATGTTGCTATTGCTAAGATATTAGGAGTTAATGAGATTACTGTAAGACGTGCCTTAAAAGGATGCTAACGTTTTTTATACCTCGACATTTTTGTTCATTGGAATGCCCACATATTAGAACATGTATTTTGTCCTCCCCCACTGATCATGAAGAGCATGCAGAGTTTAAAAAAGGAGTGAGGAGAAAAGGTTTGAAGCAGAGTTTGGGAGGAGGTGAGATTGCAAGGGTGCTAGATATTCCTGAAACAACAGTGCGTAGACTTTTGAAAAAGTAAAAATACCGTTTTTGTGGGGTGCGCCATTTTTGTTCATTGGAATCCGCTCATATTAGAACATGTATTTTGTCCTCCCCCAGATCATGAAGAGCTGGTGTAGAGTTTAAAAAAAGGCTTGAAGCAGAGCTTGAGAGGTGGTGAGGTTGTTACTGGGAAGGAATGGTGGATAGGGGTATCCTCTACAAATATTCAAGGCTGTACGGCATTTGCTACTATTACCGGATAAACGGGGAGAAGTTCTTCACGGATACACCGAAGCCGGAGAGCAAGCCGAAACGCATCAGCAAGGTACAGGTACGAGCCGAGCAAATCCGAGCCTACAAACAGGAACATCCAAAGATGAGCAACCGGGCGATTGCAAGGGTGCTAGATATCCCTGAAACAACAGTGCGTAGACTTTTGAAAAAGTAAAAATACCATTTTTGTGGGGGTGCGCCATTTTTGTTCATTGGAATGCCCACATATTAGAACATGTATTTTGTCCTCCCCCACTGATCATGAAGAGCTGATGTAGAGTTTAAAAAAAAGAGTGAGGAGACAAGGTTTGAAGCAGCTTGGGAGAAGGTGAGATTGCTACCGGGAGGGAGTGGTGGGTGGAGGTACCCTCTACGAATATTCAAGGTTGTACGGTATTTGCTACTACTACCGGATAAACGGGGAGAAGTTCTTCACGGATACACCGAAGCCGGAGAGCAAGCCGAAACGCATCAGCAAGGCGCAGGCACGAGCCGAGCAAATCCGGGCCTACAAGCGAGAACATCCGAAGATGAGCAACCGGGCGATTGCGCGGATATTAGAGATAGATGAAAAGACAGTGCGTATAGCCTTGAAACACTGAAAAAGGCGAGTGCGGAATTTTTTTGGGCTGAAATGCCTACATATTAGAACATGTATTTTGCCCTCCCCCACTGATCATGAAGAGCTGATATAGAGTTTAAAGGAAGTGTGAGGTGGTTCAGAGGTTTGGGGACCATCTCCCCAGATTCTTGAAATTAAGAAAAGATATGAAATTCTGTATACTCTCCGGTTATTCCGGTTAGTAAGTTTCAAAAGATTTTTCGACCACGGTAGTGGTTGAAGGTTGAGAGCCTTGCATTGTCCGTATACTGTTGATAAAACGGATACTTGTATTTCCTTTGCCAGTACTTATTTGAAAACTTGTGTTAATTACATAAATTATTTTATATGCTCATAATTATCCTAATTCAATATTTTTAATATTCCTTCTATCTTAGTTTCAATTTTGTCAATGACTGAGTAGATTTTAATTTGTTCTCTTGTTGTTTCTAACATAAATTTATCAGGTTTACCTGCTTCCACTGCTTCTTTAAACGTATTCTCTGATTCAAGGTAATCTCCTAGTAATAGTTGAGCCTCGGCAATGGTTGCTTGTCGCCACCAGTTATTATCCTTTAAATTACCCCATGAAGTAATAATATATTGCGCTAATTTCCTCCCTTTCTTTTTTTTACTACCACCGATCATCATATAAATATAAGCTGCATTTATTACAGGGTAATAGTCTTCAATGTTCATTCGAAAAGCTTCAATAGACTTGTTCGACAACCCTAAATTCGTAATTCAAAATTAATAATACCACAAATGAGGGACATTCTGAGTAAATGACGTGTGCAATGATTTCGGTAAGGATACGCCATATTCTTAAATGTTTTTATTTTAGCATTAATATGTTCAATGACCACCCGTTCCCTGGAAAGCCGTTTGTTATATGCCAGTTCCTCTTTGGAAAGCTTATGATATTTACTTTCCTTTTTCGGTATTTGACTATTGGCATGAAGGTTCCCGATTCCCAAATATCCAGAATCCGCCTGTATCAAAACTGACGGGTCAACTGTTTTTCCAATGGTGTTCTTGAACAATTTGAAATCATGGACACTCCCGGCGGCCTCCCGAATATCCAGAATATTCCTGTTCTCCCGATTGATAATCACTTGCGTTTTTATCGTGTGCCGCTTCTTTTTCCCCGAATAATATTCTTTTTGTTTTTTTTAGGGCGTTGTATCGGACTTTCCGTCACATCAACAACGATATATTGTATGGTGTTCTCAGCTTCCTTGAGTATCCTTTTACCGGGCAGTTTGAATGTTTTATCTCTTTTTAGCGTATCCTCAACCCATTGGATTGTTTCACAGACGGTGCTTTTACTGACCCCGTAATCCACCCCGATAGATTCCATCGTGCGGTACTCCCTCAGGTATTTTAAGGTTATCTTTAGCTTGTCCCCGATAGATAGCTTCGGTGGACTGCCTCCGTATTTATGCAGTTTGGTATACTCTTTTTGGAGTATTAATTCCATGCTTTCAAAGGTTTCCTGCTTTACCCCAAACAGCCTTTTAAATGTCGCTTCTTTGGCATCTGTTGCCTTTCTTCCACATTCCATCTTTTTATTGTATCATTTTTTGGGTTCTCGAACAAGTCTAATATATAAATTCAAAGCTCGATTTAATAAGTCATGGTTTATAGTTTTATTTGAATAAGTTACACCATCACCATATATACTTCTTCTTTTATATTGAGCTGCCAACATTGATAACGTATCAGAATCACGATGACCTGATTGCCATAAACTATATATGATATCTGCTGCTTCTTCATATTTTCCTAAGCGGGTTAATATATTTGCATTCAATTTTAATATTTCAGTTCTATGTTTCATAGGAAAAATAATGATTTCATCAATTTTTAAAGTATAAGCTTTTAGATATTCCACAAAATCCAGACATTCTTTATATGCGCCGTATTTTTTTAATATCTTTCCAATTTCTAGGAGAAAGGCAGGACTTGATGTCGATTTATCGATTGTTTCTATGTTTTTCATTAATGCCGTTATATCGGGTGAATTTTTATAAGATGCCAAATCATTTTCTTCAGTCGCACTCATATCACCTATGTCAGGCAGATAACTTACGATGTCTTGCTTCAATATCCGATCAATAAATTGATCTTTTTCGTCTTTTAAACAAAGCCGAAACACCTCTCTTTCTCCAAAATCTTTTGCTAATTTTATTATTCCTAATTCGTTAAATTTTATTTGTGGTTTTTCTCCTTTTATTTTGTTATACGCTTTTTTAAAATCAGTAGAAACAAATATTTCCCCAGCACGTGTTATTGGTTCTATTCTTGCCGTTTGGTTAATATTTGCACCAAATAAATTGATATTCCCTAAAATTGGATCATCTACTACCAAAGCAGATCCAAAATGTCCAGCAATACGTGGATGAATTGAGTTCAAATCCATTTTTGAATATTTATGTTCCTTAAAGAAATTCCTGTATTCAAGCATAAATAAAACAGCATCTATGCCGTTTTCAAAAGCTGCGAATATAGCATCACCCCAAGTATTCCAGAATTTAGACCTATCCTTATATACTTTTATTTTTAAAGCCAATGCTGGAACAACCTCAGTTTGAAAGAGTATTATTTCATCTTCTGATAATTTTGAAAAACCTTTTAAATCTGTAAATACAATATAGTAACCTTTTGTCATTCAAATTTCTCCAAATTATTCGTATTCATTCCTGTTAATTTTTCCTCATGTCTCATGTCTATCCTAATTTTACAATTCGGTATTTTGTGTTTGCAATGTTACCGATAAGACAGTCTATTTGGTCACAATCAAGATGCATAGTGTCGTATTTTTCAAGGGCAGCTTGATAATCTAAAGCAGGATCATCTTCGCGTTTTTTGTTTGCTTGCAGTTGTGTCAATTTATCTAATCCTTCAAATGTGGTGATACAAGCGTGCTTTTTTGTTTGTGGATTTTTCCGTGATGCCGCACTAACCTTATCCTTTGGTAATGGTGTCCAACCTTTCACTAAATAATACGAATTCCACCGTTGGTGTTCAAGCCGGGCAAGATTATTTCGGGCGGTATTTGCAATGCTGCCATCAGGGTTACGTTTTATATAAGATAGGTATTTTTTTTCATTCCGCAGTTTTTGCGATGGTTCAAGCTCATAAATGTGGGCAAATTCTGTGAGGATATTTTTGTCTTGAATACTGTTCTCTGTTTTATCATAAATTAAATCAAAGCCCATTAAATTAAGTTTTATACGGATTGAAAGTGCCGCATAAAGGTTTGATTCCCGTTCATGGTTACTCAATTCATCCCATTTCGATGGATATTCAATAGAAGTGTCGCCGGAATAATTTTCAGCAATGTGTTTTGCAAGGATATCCATATCTCGATTGATAATGTGCTCAAGGCTAATAATTTCATCTTCAAAACCGAAAAGTTTTATCTTGATTTCAGTATTATCATTGAGTACATCCTCGGCAATAATGGATGAATCTTCTTTTGCACGGATAAAGATATTGACGTTTTTTATACTTTCCTCATAACACTGTTGACGAAATTCCATAGCAGTTTCAGCGCTTGATTGGTCATTTTCAAGAGAAACAATCACCGCTGACGCATCAACTTTTTTGACACAATTTATTACCGTACCATACATTTCTTTTGAAAGGACATTACATTCTATAAAATCAATATGATATTTTTCATGTGGTGCCGGAAAATACTTTTTATCATCCCATTCTTCTCTATTTATAAATATTCCATGGCATTGGTTTATAAATATGCTTTTTTTATCCTTTATGTCAGTATCAATTACCAGAGCACGATAATCCACACCTAGAATCTGATTTGCAGCGATGCTCTGTTTAAGAAGTTCACTGTTTGTTTTCCCAAAACCTATAAATACATGAAGAAAATCAAACCCGGTTTTTATGTGTGCCGTTTCGGTATCGATATTTGAGAGGGGAATAAATTTAGTAATAGGGTTCTCGAATAAAAAAGAACGTGCGGTTATTTCGTAAGGATTAAAGAATTGTATCTTTCCACCGGCGGATTCGCTGAATTTAAAATGTTCCACTCTTTCAATATTAGTATACATAATGTGTACTGAAAAATTCAATTTTTCACGGTCTTTATCTGAACGTGTTTTTAGATATGATGTTATAGTTCTTGCTATATCAAGATTTTCAACATCATTATCAGAAATAGCGATAAGGGCTGTTTCCTTTTTATCAAAGAATCCGGCTTTCTTTAGAATATCCACGCTGAGTTTAGCATTAATGATAAGAAAACCTTGAGCAAGATATTCTTTTTGTACTTCATCATTGATCTTATTGGGAATAATAATGGTGCTTTTCTTTTGTTCCGGTGTGAGGCCTTTGAGAAGTGTTCCCTGATAAACACCCATTCCGGCGATGATCCATGTTCTTTTTGAAAAGTTTGTAAGAAAAAATATAGATATGGAATTCCACAGGTTTTTAAAAAATAAGTGCACAACCAATGATGCTGTGTAAAGCACAGCGGAGACGAAGCAAAGAGTAATAGCAATACTGTAGAGTATATTTTGCTTTGCAAGTGGTGACCAGATCGATACATCCCAATTGAAACCGGCAAACATTTTTAAGGTAATGCTGAATATCGCTCCTAGCTTGAAGATATTGACTGGATTTTCATCTTTACCGTAGAAATAGTTAATAGCCAACCAGTTGAGCATCAGTCCTGCAATGAAAATAGTGACAAAAAACACTATTTGAGGAATATTCTTGGAAATACTTTTTACCAGTTTGGAGAAAAAGTAAAAAAGCACTCCAAACAATATCAAGGCAATAGCAATTTCGCTGACAATCGTTTCTTTAGTCATTATTTTTCGGCCAATACCGTCTATTTAACGGTTTTATTGTATTCAAAATATGTTCAATTTTACGCCTTGCCAAAGCTGTTTCAAGATGTTCCTGAAAGCGGAGGAAATACCCTTCTGAAAGACTAAAAAACGTGGTCAGGCGCAAATCTGTATCGACACTGATACGGCGTTTTCCATGTACAATATCCGTTATACGGTTTGAAGGGACATCTATAGCCCGTGCCAATGCATGCTGAGACAGATTATAGGGCTGCAAAAATTCTTCTTGTAGATACTTACCGACGTGATCAAGTTTAATATATTCATCCATAAAAAACCTTCTATCTATTCTGTATTGCGTACTATATTTTGTCAAGAGATATCATTTTTAGTGATAATCTACAATTTCGACACTGCCAGCATTATTGTCATTCCAATAAAAACAGATACGATACTGATCATTAATTCGTATAGAATATTGCCCTTTTCTATCACCGTCAAGAGATTCAAGATGGTTTGATGGTGGTATCCGTAAATCTTCAATGACATTTGCGCCATGAATAGCAGTCAGTTTGTTGAATGCCCGTGCTTGAATATCCGGCGGCACTTTCTTTGACTTTATACCATTAAAGATTTTTTCAGTCTCTCCATCTTTTCACGAATAGCATGTGCTTCTTCAGTATTACCCATTAGTTCATGCAAGGCAGCTATTCTTTGCAGTGTTTTCACTGTATCAGGATGCTCAGCGCCAAGAACTTTTTCCCGAATAGCAAGGGCTTTTTGGTAGAATTCTAATGCTTCCTCATACCTACCCATGTTTCTATATGTCACAGCAACATTATTGTAAGCCGTTGCGGTATCTGGGTGTTCCGGACGGGGAATCTTTTCCCGAATAGCAAGGGCTTTTTGATAGAGTTCCAGCGCTTCTTCATACCTCCCCATGTTGCTGTATGTTAAGGCAACATCGTCGTAAGACGTTGTGGTGGCTGGGTGTTCTATACCGAAAATCTTTTCCCGGATGACCATGGCTTTTTGGAAGAATTCCAGCGCCTTTTCATTGTCTCCCATTTTGCTGTATACCAAGCCTATGTTATTATACGATTTTGCGGTAGAAGGATGCTCAAGGCCAAGAACTTTTTCCCGAATGGCAAGGGCTTTCTGGCAGAATTCCAGCGCCTTTTCATAGTCTCTTATGCTGTCGTATACCCCGCCTATGTTGCTATATGATGTTGCGGTAAGAGGATGCTCAACACCAAGAACTTTTTCCCAAATGGCAAGGCCTTTCTGGTAGAATTCCAGCGCCTTTTCATTGTCTCCCATTTTTTTGTATACAAAACCTATGTTGTTATACGATAATGCGGTATCAGGATGCTCAACGCCAAGAACTTTTTCCCGAACAGCGAGGGCTTTTTGTTGGAATTCCAGCGCCTTTTCATAGTCTCTTATGCTGTAGTATACCCCGCCTATGTTATTATACGATTTTGCGGTAGAAGGATGCTCAACGCCAAGAACTTTTTCCCGAATGGCAAGGGCTTTCTGACAGAATTCCAGCGCCTTTTCATAGTCTCTTATGCTGTCGTATACCCCGCCTATGTTGCTATATGATGTTGCGGTAAGAGGATGCTCAACACCAAGAACTTTTTCCCGAACAGCAAGGGCTTTCTGCTGGAATTCCAGACCCTTTTTATAGTCTCCCATGCTACTGTATACCCCGCCTATGTTGCCATACGATAATGCGGTATCAGGATGCTCAACGCCAAGAACTTTTTCACAAACAGCAAGGGCTTTCTGGTGGAATTCCAGCGCCTTTTCATTGTCTCCCATACCGCCGTATGCCGAGCCTATGTTGCCATACGATGTTGCGGTAGAAGGATGCTCAACACCAAGAATTTTTTCCCGAACAGCAAGGGCTTTCTGCTGGAATTCCAGCGCCTTTTCATACTCTCCCATGCTGTGGTATACCAAGCCTATGTTGTTATACGATGTTGCAGTAGAAGGATGCTCAACACCAAGAATTTTTTCATCAATAGCAAGGGCTTTCTGGTGGAAAGCCAGCGCCTTTTCATAGTCTCCCTTGCTGCTGTATGCCCCGCCTATGTTGTTATACAGTGTTGCGGTATTAGGATGCTCAACGCCAAGAACTTTTTCATCAACAGCACGGGCTTTTTGGAAGAATTCCAGCGCCATGACGTAATCTGCCAATGACTCTAGGGCAAAAAGGCCTAAGGCGTTTATGTAAGACGCTGCTTCGTCTTTACCGCTTTCTTCAAGGGCAAGATACTTTGCAAAAGAATATTGTTCCTTGTTTTCTTTCAACAAAACGCGCCAGTACAGCCCAAGCTCATATTCATTCTTTGTATAAATATAATCAAATACGGCCAAATTGAGCAGGAAGGCGTAGAGTTTGTCCCATTCTTTCAGCTCAAAATACTGGTGGGGCAGTTCGTCTCGCTTCCGGTCAAGAGAAATATCAGAAGCCGTTTCCATGTAGGAAATAATCCGGTGGCGGTATTCTTCCCCGCCGTCCTTTTTGCGCTTCGCGGCGGCTGTTTGTATAAACCAGTTGTCGAACACGATAAGACCATTCCGTTTAACAAGATGCCCCGCCATACCGTTGTATAATTGGGACCAGTAGAGCGGAGCGGCTCTTGTTATTCCCAAAATCTCGTCCTCGCTTAAACCAGCGCGGGAAGAGGCCAATAATGCAAGAACTTCGCCGGCGAAATTTGCAATCCTGCCGGTAATATTACCATAAGTTTTTTCTATGCGCTCAACGACTATGTCGTAGAAGCTCTCCAAGTCCGGCGCGGCAAGATAAGCATTAAGATGGGTGTCAATTTCCTCATGTACCCCAAAGATCCGCAGCTCGTCCAAAAGAACCCGCAGGGCGAGGGTGTTTTCACTTTCCCTGTCTTTTACAATACGTTCAATTTGTGCCGGTAGTAATTTTTTTGCAAAAACTGCAAGATATTTTTCAATAAGTATTTTCCGGTTATCTATTGAAAGGGCTTCAAGTTCAATGCAGGGATAGTTCCGGCGCTTAAAAACATCCATAGTTTTATCGTCAGCTTGTGTAGAAAAAATAATCCGTGTATGTGACGGAAAAGCCGGCAGCCAGTTGAGAAGTTTTGCATTTTCAACATCAGAAAGCTTGTCCATGCCGTCAAGAACGAGGATGATCTTTTCATTTTTTGCAGCGGTCCATAACATATCTTGCAGAGTTTCTGTAAGTTTATCCTCTCTTTTTTTTGTGCTATCTATGAGGGAATCCTTATCACGCTTAATCCCGGTAATACATTCAAGCTCATTAATAAGATATTCGCTTATTTTCCGGTAATCCCCTTCGGAGCCGGAATTACCAATAAAGTGATAGATTATTTTCTCGTCCCGCTTCTGCCTGCGTTGTATCCAATTAGCGATAAGGGCACTTTTTCCCATACCTTTTTCACCGGTAATTACCATGAACCTATCTGCGTCTTCCCCTGATGCGTCTACAAAATCGTCAAGCTTTTGCAAGGCTTTTTCATTAGGAATATACACTTTAGTACGGCTTTTTAAGAAAGCTTTTTGCTCAAGTTGTTCTTTTTCAAGAAATGAGATAGCACCTTCCGGCCAGAGTGTATCGACAAGTTCCTTAAAATCTTTTTCAATTAAATCGCCCAAAACTTCAATGGACGTATAATATTTTACCGGATAATGCTCCTGTTCACGCAAAGCCTTTTTAAGCGCCAAGAGCTTTTTTTCCGCATCACTGCCGCTTTTTTCTCTGAATTCATCTGGCGTTTGCATTCCAGAGGAACGGAAATAAAAATAGGCATTAATTGTATCTGGATTTCGCAAAACTCCCTGCTGAATTTCCATCTCGGTGATACTGGTTCCCTTGTCAAGTTCGGCGCCTATCCAGGGGTACTCTTCAAAGACATCCGTATTTTCCGCTATCAGCCGGCGTTCCTCGCCGGAAGGCACCCAGCCGTACCGTTCTCCTAAAAGGCCGATAAAAAAGGGTTTGGTGTTTTGAATTTCCTTGAGGCAAATATTAACGACTTTTCCCTGTTTTGACTCTTCTTCACTGATACCCCACCGGAGATCAAGTTCAAAAAAGGAAATATCCCGATCTTCACAATACCGGCGAATAACCGGAAATATTTTCATCACAAGGTAGTCGCGCTCAGATTGCATATCCCGGAATGTTGAGGAGATGAAAACCCGGATTTGACGTTCTTCAATTTGATTAGTTTCTCTTGTATCGCTCATTTGTTAAATCTCCTATTTAGTCAATAGGCTTAAGAGCCATCAGCCCTGCAATGAAAACAGCACTATTTTGAAACTCCCTGAAAACACCTTTTACCGGGTTTATAGAATAAGGTAAAAAAGCTTCCAAAACAAGATCAAGATGATAGCGATTTGGCTAACCAGAGTTGTTGAATTCATGTTACTATATTTTCTCTTTCTTTATTTGCCATTTCAAGCGGATCTACTCGAAACATACTTCTTCCCATCACTAGTTTGATTGTTTGATATGCATCGCCTGACTTATAGTACAATATACCATTGGCCCTGTTCTTCCTGTTCTACCGAAGTCGATATACTAAACCTAACTTTGCGACTGTTGTAATTTCTGTTTTAGATTCTCAATGGATTTTATTAAATCCTGGTTGCCTGAAGCGTATTTCTGGGCCGCTGCCAAATCGGCACCGGCATTGTTTACATCTCCTTTACCAAGGTACGCCGAAGCACGGGTTACAAGGGCATTGGCATAATTCGGTTCCGCATTGATCGCCGCCACAGTCCGCTATTGCCCGGTTCCAGTCCCCTTGATTCAGGTATCCCCTACTGCGCTCGGAATAGCAACTGGCAAGCCAGTGTCTGGCGTCGGCATAATCTGGCTTTATTTTCAATAATGCTTCGCAGTCGTTTATTATCTGGTTCAGGTCTTCTGCTTTGAAGCATGATTTTATATGTTCAGTATATACAGCGGCAAGTATTTCTTTTGCATTGGCATCGTCGGGATTCAGTCTTAAATACCGTTCAAAATCCGGTATAGCCCTGTCATAATCTTCTCTTATGCCATACCGCATGGCACGATAGTAAAAGGCATCGGCGCAATTGATATCAAGCCTTATTGCCTCGGTACAATCGGTAATTGCTTTCTCCCAGTCCCCTTCGTTAGAGTACATGCCAATGAGCGCATGAGCCAAGGCTATATTCGGGTCTGTTTCAAGCACTGCGTTACAATCTTCAAGAACTTTATCCCTGTCTTCGCTGGAGAGAATTGCTAAGGAGTGGCCGGGATGGGCCGGGTCATATTTCAACCCGAGGCGGATTCTATTATAGTCCGCCAAAGCCTTATCCCAGTCTCCTTTTTTGGCATAAGCCCTGCCACGAAGAAAAAAAGCTTCCACCATATCCGGCTTTAATCCAATAAGTTCATCACAGTCTCCAACAGTCCGGTCGTAGTCTTGTTTTCTAAAGCTGTCCTTGGCGCGCTCATGATGCGCTGCGACCAGTCTGTCTTTCGCGTACTGGTAGTTCGGATTGAGGGAGACGGACTTGATTAGATCGGCTATTGCTTTATCGTAATCCTGTATGCTGATATATGCATTGCCTCGGGTTGCGTAGAACCATGTGTTCGATGGATCCAAGTTAATCGCCTCAGTACAATCAGCAAGTGCTTTTTCATAGTCCTTTTTACGGAGGCTGTACACAAAGCCGCGAAGACACCAAGCTCTGGCATATTTTGGATCAATGGCGATAGCTTTGTCAAAATCCGTAATTGCCTTATTGTATTGCCCATTCGATTCATAAGCATCACCGCGGTTGGTATAAATGTAAGCCTTATCAGGGTCAAGCCCGATTGCCTCGCTGTAATCGACAATAGCTTTACCATATTCTTTTTTTACGTTAAAAGCCTCCCCCGTGTATTAAAAACATCCCGCAGTTTGTCTTTGGCCCATTGATAATCCGGGCTGAAAGTAATCGCCACAATGAGATCCGCGATGGCCCGATCATAGTCTTTCTTAGTGTTGTATGAATTCCCGCGAAAGGCGTAATGCGCAGCGCTCCGAGGCTCCAACCTTACGGCCTCAGAATAATCCGCAATGGCTTTATCGTAATCGCCTTTATTATTGTGATAAACATTGCCCCGGCTGATATAATAACCGGCATTATCCGGATCAAGCCGAATCGCCATACTGTAGTCCGCAATCGCTCCGTCATAATCCCCTTTATTCGTATAGGCCTCTCCGCGCCTGGTATAAACCCAAACATACTTTGGAGAAAGACAAAGAGCCTGGGTGTAATTGGCTATTGCATTGTGGAGTTTTATTTGCTACGAAGCCGAATCGCTTCGGTTGAGTCCGCAATTGATTTTTCCATATCCCATATCTTCATATAAGCGTTGCTGCGGGACATAAAATAGGAGGGATTTTTCGGATCAATTTCTATGGCCGCACTAAAATCAGCTATGGCTTCTTCGTGATTCCCTTTTTCTACCTGGGCGTCACCCCTGCTTATATAAAATCCGGCTAGGGTGTCCCTAGCAGCCCTAGTCTGGGAATGATTCTCTCCCAAAACTTCCCGGTATATGTTATAGGCTCTTCGTGTAACATCAAGTGCGTTTTGCCAGTCTTCTATTTCTTCATAGCCGCTACCGAGCACAAGCAAAGCCGCAGCCGTAAGTTCGTTTTGTTCTCCTCGTACTCTTGAGAAAATATTGATTGCCTTCGTGGTATAATCTTGACCCTTGTAAAACAATTCCTCTTTTTCCACATGAGGCTTTTTGTCGAGTCCGTTCAGATATGCAATTCCAAGGGCTTGATAACCCATTGCGGCGGAAAGGGAGTTTTCACCGTAAACGCTTTTCGTTATTGCCAAGGATTGTTCGGCGCAGGCTGCGGCTTTTTCATAATCCGCGTCATCCTGAATTGCATACACGATGGACAAGGTGTAATAAATAAAAGCCATCTTGGGATGGTCTTTCCCGAGCGATTTTTCCGCGGCTTTTAGCGCTTTTTGGCCATATTCTGAAGCCGCACTGGAGTCATTTATGGAAATCGTTGCCAATTGGTTGTACGAAATAGCGGCGATATGACTCTCTTGTCCCGCTATCTCAACGGCCCGGAGCAGACATTCGGACGCATTGTTCTTTTCTGTTTCTTCCTGCCAATTAACGGCGGCATATGCGCAGCCTGCGAAAAAATAGGCCAGCGCCGTTGCGATGTGTTTCTCGCCCAGGGTATTCCGGTATATGTCCAGAGCCTTGAGGCAGTAGTCAAGCTGTTCTTCAGCATTCAATGTTCCGATTCTGCCCAAAACGGCGTAGACGTTTGCCGTTTCAATGTGGTTTTCACCGTAGGCTTCTTCCGTTTTTTCGACAGCTTTCCTGGCGAAGGCGACGGCAAGGGAGAATTCCGAAACATCGGCGGCAAGCTCGCTCAATTTGCGGAAGAGTTCGCCCATTTTTGCCTTGCTCCTGGCCAGAGAACTGGGTGCAAGGTACCGCTCTATGGAATACTTGGCTTTGTCCCGGTCAAGGAGGGTATGCCAGTATTTGACCAGTTCATAACTATCCTTGTTGTACAGATATTCAAGAACATTGAAATCGAGTAAAAACCGATAGAGCGTATCCCACTCACCCAGTTCAAATAGCTGGTAAGGGACTTCATCATTCTTTCTGTTTGCGAAGGCCGACTGGTCTTCCATGAAGAATTTCGCCAATTTTTGGTGGTATTCGCGTTTTGACTCATCGGTGTTCAAATACCGGTTTTCAACTGCTTCCCTGATGTATCTGTTGGAGAATGTCAAAAGACCATCGCGGGTCAATAGATGGCTTTCCAGCCCGCAGAAGAGTTGGGAACGGTACAGGGGCGCCGACCCGGTAAGGGTGGAGAGTTCGTCTTCGGACAGGCCGTTTTGGGAAACCCAGAGCAGGGAGAGGACGTTTTTTACAAAGTTTTCTTTGTCATCATCAAAGTTATCCTCAAGTCTCGCAAGGACCAACTCAAATAGGGCCGGGATGCTCTCCGCCTTCAGGTACCAGTCTATCTTCTCATCCAGTTTTTCATGTACGCCGAACATACGCAACTCGTCCAGCAAGATGCAAAGGGCAAGGGGATTAGCGTTTTCCGGGTCTCCTGCGATACGTTCAATCTGCTGGTCGTTTAGATTCTTTCCGTATAAGTTGAGATAAAGGGGAATCAATGTTTTTATGCGCTCCATGCTCAGAGGCTTCATTTCGACAACCGGATATTCCATACGGGTGAAATAATCCATTGTTTTATCGTCGTTCTGCGTCGAAAAGACGAACTTGACGTTTGAAGGAAAGCCAGGCAGCCAGTTGAGCAGTTTGGCTCCGTCCGAATCGACGAGTTTGTCAAGTCCTTCAAGAATGATGATAAGCCGTCCCCTGTCCCGGATTCCGGCGAGCAGGTTTTGCAGCTTTGCTTGCTGCTTGTCCTCGCCCGCCTGCAACTGCTCAAGCTCATCCGGCGGGTCCGCAAGCGAATAGATGTCTTTCAATTCGTTGATGAGCCGTGCGTTAATTTTATGGTAATCCCCCTGGGACATGGATTGCCCAACAAAATGGTAGATTATTTTTTCATCGTCCCGGCGGAAGCGGCCTTTAATCCAGTTTGCAAGCAAGGCGCTTTTTCCGGAGCCACTTTCTCCCTTAACAACAAGACAGGACATTTCACCTAAGGCAAATTCGTCAAGCTGCTTTACGAGGTCGTCGTCACTGGCATAGGCTATGGTTTTGCTCTTGAGAAAAGACTCTTGTTCGAGTCGTTCTTTTTTTAGGGCTGAAAACGACACCTTAGGGAACAGGGCGTCAGCCAGTTCTTTGAAGTCCCGCTCCACCAGATCGCCAAGATGCTTTACGGAATCGTACCCCTCTACAGGGTAGCTTTTCCGTCCCTGCAAAGTCGATTTCAGACGCTCAAGTTTCTCCGCCGCCAGACTGCCCGGCGCCTCTCTAAAATCCGCATTATCGGGAACCTCCATTGCTGGTGAGCGAAAATAGAAATAGGCGTTAACTTTGGTTTTTGCCCGAAGCACGCCTTCCTGTATTTCAATTTCCGTGATACTGGTCCCGTTTTTTTCAAGCTCTTCCCGCACCCAGGGGTAGTCTGCAAACACATTGGATTTTTCACCCATTTTATTTATATCGTCTTTTTCAGGTACCCATCCATAACGATCGCCCAAGAGTCCGATAAAGAAAGGCGTGGTTTTCCCTATTTCTTTGAGGCAAATGTCCACTACTTTCCCCTGTTTAGATTCTTCTTCGCTTATGCCCCAGCGCAGGTCAAGTTCCTGCAAGGTTACTTCCCGTTCTGCACAATATTTTCTCAATGAAGGAAAAGTCTTTTGTACAAGGTAATCCCGTTCGGCCTGCATATCCCGGAATGTTGACGAGATGAAAATACGAATTTGACGGCTTTCAATGAGATCGAATGACATGGTCGGACTCCTTTCTTTTCTAAATTTTGTTTAAAAACAACACATATGCTGTTAATCCGATACCTTATCATATGTTTTTTCAAAAACTTTACGGTGTATAATATATACACTCTTCTCATTCGACTTAACAGCAAGAAAATCACCCGGTTCGCCATTCATATAAGGATAATCAGGCCTTAAAAATTTTGTCTTTCTTTTAAGCTGTTTCGCGTATATATACTCCTTCTTTAGGCGTACACGCTTTGGCAAATCTCAGTATATTCTCTGATTTCTTTGATTCTCCGGTTATTTTATCTCTTATAGTTGGCTGGTAAGACAAATACTCGGGGTTCATATCTTCAGGATTCATATTGTAAGCTTGTTCACTAGCAGAGTAGATTTTCTCAAATGTAGTTGCCCTCATACTATATACTTCACCAAAAACTCCAATCATTATATACCTATCTTTCGATGCAATAACTTCCGAATCGCCTTCAAGCGTCCGAATTATTAAAGGTGTACCCTCGCTGAAAACCTCAGTTGACAGCATATAACCAA
>BOBG01000024.1 GCA_026002265.1 Spirochaetia bacterium | reverse complement strand
ATTCTATTATATCCCGCCCATACTTTATTTTCATAAAAAAATGGAATAAATGCTTTTGTTATAGGATTTGTTATATTGGAAATGATCAAAAATTTCTTCCCGCTTTCAATGGTTATTTTCCAATAATCTATTGCCCGTGAAAATGGCG
Source organism: Spirochaetia bacterium (assembly GCA_026002265.1). Taxonomy (GTDB): domain Bacteria; phylum Spirochaetota; class Spirochaetia; order Treponematales; family Breznakiellaceae; genus BOBG01. The sequence continues at coordinate 22,432 of BOBG01000024.1, read as the reverse complement.
GATTGGTGCATACTATATCCGCTTCTTCATTCAGTATTTTTAAAGAAAGCGGATCATCAAAACTTCCCGTATAACCTTTGGGATATTCTTTTATTCCTATTTCACTGAAACCGTCTCTGGTAAATATATATCCCTTCACTCCTTGATTAAATAAATCAACATTGCCGCTATAATGGGTGCATATCAATTTTTTTAATTCAAGTTCTTTGAAATTATGCAAGAAATATAATGCAAACGCTGATGTATTTTTTTCATTGTTATCAACAGCGTCATCGCAATTACAAAATACAGTTCTATTTTCCCAAATCTTTTTATCATACATTGAAATCTCTGTTTCAATATCCTCATATCTAGTATAAAACTCGTCGTTTTTTAATCTTTGCGCCTTTTGCATTACATCTTTTTGAGTAATACCTCTTTCTTCAAGAGATGGAGTTATCTTTTTTACGATTTTTACTATTGGTTTTTTATCATCAGTTTTGATGAATATTTCTTTGACAAACAAGGTATGAGTTTGTATGAATATTACATAATTTTTAAATAGATCGGAATTGAAAAAGTATATTTCCTTGCTTTTTTCTTCTCGCAGGATGCTATATTTTTCTTTTATGTCACTTTCCACTTTCGTCATATCCTTCACTTCGCAGGTGAATAAATACTGATAAACAGTTTCTCTGGACTTACCAGTCATATTATTATATTCTTTTAATCTTCTTTCTAAATCATTGGTTTTACCTATTTTGCATTTGGTAGTTTCTTTTGACGATTGAACAATATAAATGTATTGTTTTGCCGTATTTTCTGCCTCCATCAATGATTTTGTTCCATTATAATTATATTTTTCAATGTGTCAAGCCCTTGTTTTGTATGATTTTTTATACACATTGGCGCCGTAGGCGCTTAACATAACTTTTAACCAATATATTAAAAAAATTCTTTTAACCAGTTGCCGATTTTCCCGATAAAACTCTGTTTTTCTTCTTCTCCCGGCTGATCAAACGTTTGAATATGCTCGGTTTCGCCGCGTTTTTCCCGGTCGTTTCCTTCCAAAACTAATCCTACCGCGGTTGCATACATCGGGTTCCGGTATTCCTCAACGAGTCCGCCGACCGGTAACGGCGCACCGACTCTGACCGGCATTTTAAACACTGTGGATGCCAACTGTGCGATTCCGGATAGATTTGAACCACCGCCGGTGAGCACAACGCCGGCGCCGAGGGGCCGGGAAATCGAAAGGCGGTCCACCCGGTCACGAACCATGCGGAGCATTTCCTCGACCCGGGGCCGTATGATCGCTACTAATTGGGACCGGGGAATGGGAAGAGGAGGACGTCCACCGACACCGGGAACGATAACTTCGTCATCATCTTCGCCCTCTTCCTCCCAGCAGGAACCGGATTCAATTTTCAGTTTTTCCGCGGTTTCAAAGGAAATATTTTTTACTTTTGAAATATCACTAGTGATCATACCGCCGCCCAATGGAACAGTCGAAGTCGAAAACGGGACTCCTTCAGAAAAAACGAGTATATCGGTCGTTCCGCCGCCTAAATCCACAACGATGACGCCCAGTTCCCGCTCTTCCGGAGTCAGCACAGCCCGGCTTGCGGCAAGGGATTGCAGCACAAGGTCTTTATAGGTATAGCCGGAACCGGCGCGGCTGACGCATTTGATGAGATTTTGCGCGCTGGTGACGGAACAAGTGATGATATGTACTTCAGCTTCGAGACGGACTCCGATCATATCAAGGGGATCCCGGATTCCCTTTTGATCATCCACGACATAACTTTGAGGAATCACTTCGAGTACTTGACGATCCATAGGAATCACCACGGCACGGGCTGATTCCAGGACCCGTTTCATATCTTCCTGCCCGATCACCCGGTTTTCCTTGTTTTTTCCGGTGACTGCAACAACGCCCCGGGAGTTTATTCCGTCAATATGATTCCCGCCGATGCTCAGCCAGCAGTCACGCACCTCTCTCCCGCTCATCAGCTCTGCCCGTTCAATTGATTCGGTCACTGCCCGGATCGTCGACTCAACGTTGACTACTATACCTTTACGCATACCGGTCGACGGAGCCACTCCGACTCCAATGATCTCAAGTGCATCCTCGCTACGCTCACCAATCACAGTACATACCTTTGTCGTACCTATATCGAGACCGACAACAAATCTGTCATTAGCCAGAGTGTGCCCCCTTAATCAGCTGTATATGTCGCGGTTCGGCCGGAACGAAAATCAAATTCTTGACTCGTCTTCCCGCTAGCCCGGGCCGCATCAACAAAAAGAAGCGCATACTTGAGCGTTTCTGCATCCAACATACTGCTCATGCGGATCCGTGCTGTGTAATAGGCAAGGTACACAACAAGATCGTAGCCGTAACTGCGTTGATCAATCCGGATCTCAGAAATTGCCAACAATAAATCCGGCGTTTCAACGCGCAGCCGGTCCAACTCCGGCAGAAAACCTGTCAACTCCGGCGGAATCAGATACTCTCCAACTTGCGGTACGTTAAATACATCTCCGCTTACAATAGGAAAATTCCCGGTTAGCATGTGCCCAATCTGAACCACGACTCCATTGCTATCAAAATACACCGGTGTCGTTTTTTCGTCCAGCTCTACCAAAGCGATAGCCACCGGATCTTTAGTTTCAATATTTATTTTTAAAATATTCGGGTACTCCTTTGTGAGCGCAATGGATTCAAAATGAAAGGCCCGCCGGAGTGCAGACTCAGCCTCAACCGGATTCAGCGATGCAAACGAAGCCTTGGTGCTGATTCCGGCATATCTCAAGAGCCGCAGCGGATCCGCACCCGGTGCGCCGGTTAATTCTATTTGAGCAAAGGGAAGAAAGGGAGTCACAGCCAAAAACCAGATAACCGGAATACTGATCAGTGCAGCAGTCAAAAAAAGGAGGAGATTCCGGAGTCTCAGTTCTAGCGCTTCATATTTTGGGAGGCTCCTTTCTGTATATATCACAGCCATTTATGACCACCCCCCTTCTCGGACAGAAAAATTGAGACCGATTCCGCCATGATCCGGAAAACCATTTTTGTGCGGAATCCGGGAAATATTCACGAGGATTCCGGCTTCGGCAAAGGTCACGATCAAAGATGTACCACCGGCCGAAAAAAACGGCAGAGTGATGCCGGTCACCGGCAGCGCCCCGGCTGTTACTGCAACACTCATAATGACTTGCGTTACGATCATAGTCGTGATTCCGATTCCGAACAGGCGCCGGAATGTTTCGCCGGCTCGCAGGGCATTAACGTAGGCACGGAATGCAAAAATGCCAAACAACACGAAAAAGAAAAAAACCCCGACAAAACCGCAGCGTTTAGCATAGTAAGAAAAAATAAAATCCGACCTGGATTCCGGTACCGCTCCCTCCTCAATCCGCTGTCCAAGACCCGTTCCCCAAAAAGAGCCGGTCCGCACAGCTTGTTGCGCCTGATTGATCTGATAACCGGAATCTTGAGTATCTTTGCTTGAATCTAAGAAAATTTTCACCCGCTCGACCCGTTCTGCATCGTTAATGATAAACAGAATCCCGATGATCACCAGAGCAATACCGGCCGAAATAATGTAACTCCTTTTCCCACCGGCAAAAATATACATTAAAAATAAATTCACTCCGATTAATACCGCAGTCGAAAGGTCGCTTTGTACAAAGGCCAGACAAAAAAGGACAACCACAATAAGCGCTCCGAGGGGGAGCAGTCCGTCAAAAAAATTGTTTATCCGCTCTTGTTTTTTATCGGCAAGATGCGCGAAATAAAACGGCAGTAAAATTTTGAGAAATTCTGAGGGTTGAAACCGGAATCCTATGGTTGCCCACCGGGACGCACCATTAATGGTGTTACCAATAACCGGAATCTTGGGCAAAAACCCGAGAAGAACGATAAACAGTAGAATCACCACCGGCATCCATGAACGGCGTAAAATTTCCCAGTTAAAACGTGAAGTTAAAAAAAAGAGAAAAATTCCGATGAATTCGCAGGTAATTTGCCGGCTTACTCCATCTGCAAAAATATTTCCGTTTGGGAATATCTGCGTGGCGTTTGACGCGGAATAATAGGTCACAAAACCAATTCCGGCAAAGAGAAGTATACTGATAACGAGGAAAAAATCTGCAAGCTGTTTCGAAGATTTTTCGATAGCGTAGGCCATGCTGCCTCTGTCACTGAATTTTCAGGGTCGAAAGTGCAATGATCGCAAACAATGCCCCTAGTATCCAGAACCGGATGACGACTTTTGTCTCTTTCCAGCCGGATAATTCGAAATGGTGGTGAAGAGGTGCCATTTTAAAGACTCGCTTCTTTGTCAATTTAAAATACACAACCTGAATGACCACCGAGGCAATTTCCAGAACAAAAACACCGCCCGCGATCAGGACGACAATTTCTTTTTTCAGAATCAGCGAAATAACCGCAATCGTACCGCCCATCGACAGGGATCCGACATCTCCCATTATCACCTCGGCCGGATGCGCGTTAAACCACAAAAATCCTATACATGCACCCACCGCGGTCAGACAAAAAATGGTCAGTTCTCCTGCACCGGTAATGTAAGGAATTCCCAAATATTCGGAGTAATCAACCCGGCCGGAGAGGTAACTGAGAATCGCCAGGGTACTAAACACAAAAATCAGCAATCCGGAAGCTAATCCATCGAGTCCATCGGTAAAGTTGACTGCATTCGATTCGCCCATTACCAGCAGCACCGCGAACGGAATCCACAAAAGCCCCATATCCACAACCGGATCCTTGAAAAATGGAAGGTAGAGTAGCGTCACACCTTTTTCGCCGCTGAGGTACAGAACGAGAGTCGCGGACAGCGCCACCACGAACTGCCCTGCCAATTTTGCCCAGGCCGGCAGGCCGTCAGAATTGTGCTTCGTCACTTTCAGATAATCGTCTATAAATCCTATGCACCCAAGCATAACGAGTGAGCCGAGCGCGAGCCACACCTTCCAGTTTTTCCAGTCCTGCCACAGAATCACCGCGGCGGCAATAGACAAAATGAAGAGGATTCCGCCCATAGTCGGTGTACCGCTTTTTGCAAGATGCGTTTGGGGACCGTCAGTCCGAATCGACTGTCCCATTTTTAAAGTACGCAAGGCATTGATGATCCATGGACCGAGGAGAAAACAGAGAAGAAAAGCCGACATTGCCGCAAAAGCAGCCCGGAAGGTTAAATATTGGAGAACATTCAGCGCGGTTAAATATTGTACCAACGGGTAAATAAATTTCAAAAACAAGCGAGATCCTCCAATTTACATGAACGCGAACCTTTGAGCAGTACCAGATCGTCCGGCTGTACATATAGTTGTAACCGGTTTTTTACTATTTCCTGTTTATTTGTCCAAAAAAAAGGGGGATGTCCGGCTTTTTCCAACATTTTTGCCGCGGGCTCCGTTTCTGCTCCGAACAAAAATACATAATCAACCGGCGAATCCGCGAGAATCCGTCCGATTTTTTCATGGGCTCCTGCGGATTCTCCTCCCAATTCCATCATCGAGCCAATGACGTAGATTTTCCGGCCCGGCCATTCAACGCTGTTGCACCACGCAATCGCGGCCGCAGTTGATTCCGGATTTGCATTATAACAATCCCGGATCACGGTCACCGGACCCGGAATAATTTCATTCCGGCCGAACAAGGTCTGCACCGATTCAAGACCCTTCCGGATCGATTCACTCGTTACCGGAATTTCCCGGGCAATGGCTACAGCAGCGGCTGCGTTTTGCACATTATGCGGCCCCGGTAATGGAAAATGAACCGGAATTCCCTCAATGTTGAATTCACTTCCGGCCAAGCCCCGATCCTGCGGATCCATGAAATTCTCAAAAAATCTGAGCTTTCCTTTGATTCCATCTGCAAGAAATGCCGCATAGTCATCATGTTCCGGAATCAACGCGGTTTCAGTTCCGGAAAACAGAGAAAAAACCGCTTTTTTTTCACCAGCGATTCTGTCTCGGCTGCCGATGAGTCCAATGTGCGCGGAGCCGATTCCGGTGATCAATGCAATCTGTGGCCTGAGGATCCGAGTCAATTCTCCAATTTCACCGGGCCGGTTCATACCCATTTCAAAAATTCCCACCTCGTGTTCCGGCCGGACCGCAAAAACCGACAAAGGAAGCCCGGTTTCTGAATTGAGATTCCCTAGATTCGTCACCACAGATTTCTCCTGACTGATGATCGATGCAGCAATTTCTTTTGTGGTCGTTTTTCCGGAGGATCCGGTGATGCCGATCCGGAGCAACCGGGGAAAGTGTTCAAGGTAAAACCGGGCAGCAGTCTGCAAGGCGTGGAGTGTGTCGTCAACCACGAGAAGCGCAGCCCGGAAGCGTTCAGCACTCTGCGTCAGATGAAATTCCGGCTTTTCATAGTGAATCCGGTCAACAATAGCTCCAACTGCCCCGGCATGGAACGAATCTGCTACATACCGGTGCCCGTCAGTGTTGTTTCCTGGGAGCGCCACAAACAGCGAATCCGGATTCACATTCCGGGAATCAATATGTACCTGCGAAAACGAATGATCTTCTCCATAAAAATCCGCCCCACAACCGGCGGCTACTTCTTTTAAATTCACAAAAACCTCAACAATTCAGGGCTGCCGTATAAGAATTTGAGTAACATCTTCCGGACCTTTTTCTATCAACCCAAGTGCGCTGGCTTTTTCCACTATACGCTCAGACCGGGAAAGTTCTGCGATTTCGGCGAGCAACCGTTCATTGGTTTGAACAATTTCCTGCTGTTCCCGCTCCAAGTCTTGTGCAACGTTTTGTAACGCAAGATAGCGGGAAGATTGCCACACTGCACAAAAAAACATCATAATTCCAATGATAGCCAGGCAATAGAATAGCCGCTGCTTCATTTAGTTGTCCCCGTCTAAAGCTTTAGCGACACACCGGAACCGTGCGCTTCGAGACGGAGGATTGCGCTGCAACTCCTCATTGGTGGGGACGAGTCCCTTTTTTGTCAGTACTGTGACGGCAATATTTTCTTTCATTATCGGCATTTTTAGACTTTTTTCTTTGAAAAAATTTTTAACAATACGATCTTCGAGAGAATGAAAGGTGATCACCCCAAAACGCCCGCCCGGTGCAAGTACCCGGAGTGCAGCTTCCAGCCGGTTCGGCAATGAGTCAAGTTCAGCATTCACCGCAATCCGCAATGCCTGAAAGGTCCGGGTTGCCGGATGAACCGGCCCGTACCGGTACCGAGGAGGCACTGCATGGCAGACAACTTCTGCAAGCGCAAGGGAATTATCGAGCGGCGGCCGGATCGCTTTGATCGCATGGGCGATATGGCGCGAAAAACGTTCTTCTGCATTGGTAAAAAGGAGATCCGCCAATATTTTTTCCGGCATAGACCGAATCAGATCTGCTGCACTCTGACCTCTGCGCGGATCGATCCGCATATCAAGGGGTTCTGACCTTTGAAAGCTAAAACCCCGGCCGCTTTTTTCATAATGAAACCGGCTGATTCCCAAATCCATGAGAATGCTATCCGGTTTTTGTTCATGCTCCGGAAATGCAGCAAAAAAATCCTCTGACCAGCCGGTGTAAAAATGTATCCGCTGATCAAAAGCCCTCAGTCGCCTCTGCGCCCGTTCAATAATGTCCGGATCCGCATCGATTCCAATGATCCGCATGTCTGGAAACCGTGAGAGAAAAGCCTCGCTGTGACCGCCTTCTCCGAGGGTGGCATCGACCATCATCTCTCTCTCCTGCCGCGGTCCCAAGAGTTGGAGTATTTCTTCGAGCATAACCGGTGTATGAACAGCTTCTGCCCCCTCTTCGCTCATACCAGGCGACAGATCGTTTTGAACTGTAGTCACAAAAATAACCTTTAGCGAGTAGTACGCACCCGTTCCAAGCCGGCGCGTGCCTCTGAATATCCGGGGTAAATCCGGAGACTGCGTTCAAACGCTTCAGCCGCAGTTTCTGTATCGCCGCTTCGTTCCCGGGCTAACCCGCACCGGTACCACCACAACGAATTGCTCGGCTCAAGCCAAGTCGCGGCGGTGTAGGCAATATCAGCTCTACGGTATTTCCGTTGGAGCAGATATATTTCTCCCATAAAGAAATAAGCTGTCGGCACTCGTTCTCCTTGGGGAAGAGAATCAACATAAAGCTGCATATTCACAAGAGATCGGCTGTACTCATTGAGATAAAAATAGGCTTCACCCATAATCTCAACAAGTCGGTATTCATTCCGGTACAAACGAAGCCCCAGCTCTCCCCACTCGATCACATTACGGTACTGATCTTTGCGTTGTAAGGTCCACGCAAGTATTACATACGAATCCGCAGTGGCACGGTTCCCCTCAATTTCGTCCCTACAAATGCGTATAGCCTCATTATAATAATATTCCGCTTCCGCCATACGATTGGCCGCTTCAAGTTGCCGCCCGGTGCGATAGTTCTGTGCAGCAGTCGTAGTCTGAGCCGGTACCGGAATCACCGTACTCGTCATCAACACAACAAGAACCAGGAATCTCATAACTATAGAGTATAATCTGATGATAGGGAATAGGGAAGAGTCGATTCAGTTCCGGGCCGGTCAGTGCCGTGCCACTCATGGCATATCCCGGATCATGGGGACAGACCTCGAATCCCTTTTTGATATATAGAGTTACAAGAAAAGGTACAAAAGCCGGACCACCGGGTTGACGCACCGGAACTACTTTAGAGGTACTATCCGGATATTCCTCTTGTTCATTTTCAGGAAAAACGCTATCATAAAAATACAAAAAAGCTGTCAGGAGAATTGTATGCAGTACGTAGAATTTGGAAAAACCGGGATCAAGGTTTCGAGGCTTGGATTTGGGGCAATGCGTTTGCCGACCTATCAAAAGGACAATAAAACATGTTTTGATGAAGATAAGGGTATCGAGCTGTTGCGGCGTGGATACGAGTTGGGTATTAATTATTTTGATACCGCGCCTACTTACTGTGAAAGTACGAGTGAAGTCACAGTTGGAAAAGCAATAAAACCATTCCGTGACAAAATCTATCTTTCAACTAAGAATCCTATCGAAAATGCATCCGGCGATGATTATGATAAACGTTTGGAAAATTCCCTCAAGCGGCTGGATACTGACCATATTGATTTTTATCATTTTTGGGGAATCAACCTTGATTCTTTTGTGAACAAGATTTGTGCGCCTGACGGTCCGCTGGCTCGGGTAAAAAAATGGAACGAACAAGGCGTTGTCCGGCATATTTCCTTTTCTTTTCACGATAAACCGGAACATATGATCGAAATTATCAAACGCGGCGAAGGAATTTTTGAATCGCTCCTCTGCCAGTACAATCTTCTCGATCAATCAAACACGGCCGGCATAGAATTTGCCCGGAAACAGGGAATCGGCATCGTTGTCATGGGTCCTGTCGGGGGCGGACGCCTTGGTGCGCCTTCTCCGGCCATTGCGGCGCTTCTTCCGGGTAAAGTACAGAGTTCCGCGGAATTGGCCATGCGTTTTGTGTTTTCCAATCCCAACATTAATATCGCGCTTTCCGGCATGGGAAATCTCAAAATGCTCGAAGAAAATGTCGCAACTGCAAGCAATATTCAGCCTTTGACTGCCGATGAACAGGAGCAGATTGCAGCATCTCTTCAAGAAAATGAGCGGCTCGCCGGGCTTTACTGTACCGGATGCAAGTACTGTATGCCGTGTCCTTTTGGGGTTAATATTCCGGAAATTTTTACGTTGATGAATTATCACCGGGTTTATAAAATCACCGATTATGCAAAGGAAAATTACGCGCAAATTGGCAATGTTCCGTGGCGTGACTACAAAAATGCCGCAGCCTGCACGAAATGCGGAACCTGTGAAGAAAAATGTCCCCAGAAGCTCCCGATCCGGAAACAGCTCGAAGAAACTCACAAGGTTCTTGCGGTTTAATTTACTATAATATAAAAAGCTGCGGGGGGAATCATGGCAAAAAAAGGAAAAATTGTACTAGACCGGGAATTGTGTAAAGGCTGCTTTTTGTGTGTCCGTGCGTGCCCGGTTCATGTTTTAGACAAGGACACCACGGCAAATAGCACCGGAACCTATCCGGCTTCTGTGGTGAATCCGGATGCATGCATCGCATGCGGAAATTGTTTTGCCATGTGTCCGGATGTGTGCATCGAAATTTTTGAACTATAATTCCGGATAAAAAACTATCCGGAATTTAATAAAAGAATCGGCGTTTTTAGGGGAGTATTAAATGGGCAGTAACCGTGATCTTATTATGTTGGTTGATGATGACATGATATCACTGGGAGAAATCAAACAAGCTCTCGGCGATGCGTATGATATATTTACAGCATCATCAGCAAAGAAAATGTTTGAATTGTTGGAAACTGAGCGGCCGGAGCTCATTATTCTCGCTACAGATATGCCGGAAATGAATGGCTTTGAAGCGATCAGAGTACTGAAAAATAATCCAAAAACAAAAGATATATTGGTGATTTTTTCACTGAATAAAATTGATGCAGTGGAACAGGCGGAAGGTCTGAAGCTCGGTGCAATCGATTTTATCATCAAGCCTTTCTTACCGCAGCTTTTGATCCGGCGGATTGAAGCGCATCTTATGTTGTCCAGACAAGAACATACTATCGAGCTTCAAAAAAGGGAATTCCGGAATTTCAATGATACGCTACAGTCAATGGTTGATGAAAAAACCCGGACCATTAAGGATCTCCAAAAAGCTATTTTAAAAGTTATGGCCGAAATGGTTGAAAGCAGAGATGATGTCACCGGCGGACACATCGAACGTACACAACATGGTATCAGCGTACTGGTAACAGAATTATTGAATCAGCAGATCTATCCGGAGCAAACCGAGGGCTGGGATGTTGAGGTTCTTTTAGATGCATCTCAACTGCATGATGTTGGGAAGATCTACATTAACGACCAGATTTTACGGAAGCCGGGCAAACTGACGCCGGACGAATTTGAGGAAATGAAAAAACATACCGATTATGGAAATACGATTATTGACAGAATCGAGGCAATTACCCATCCCAATGAATTGACTAAACATGCTAAAATTTTTGCCGGCTTCCACCATGAAAAATGGAATGGAACCGGATATCCTTTGGGGTTATCCGGACAGGATATTCCTTTACAGGGACGAGTCATGGCCGTTGCAGATGTCTACGATGCCCTTATTTCAGAACGCCCCTACAAAAAGTCAATGCCTCACGAGGAAGCAGTTAGAATTATTCTTGAAGATCGGGGATCTCATTTTGATCCGGTTCTTGTTGATTTATTTTCTGCAAATGCAGAACGATTTAAAAGTATTTCTGAAATAGAATCATTGCGGACCTATATGTGGGGTTAAGGGAGAAACATCTTGATTGAAAAAGTTTTAATGAAAGGAAATGAAGCAATAGCGGAAGCAGCCGTCCGAGCCGGCTGCGGTGCTTATTTCGGCTACCCTATTACACCGCAAAATGAATTAATTGCTTATATGGCAAAGGCTATGATTGACCGGGGCCGGGTTTTTATTCAAGCTGAGAGTGAGACCGCGGCGATTAATATGGTTTACGGTGCATCTGCGGCGGGCGCCCGTGCGATGACCTCTTCGTCTAGTCCCGGAATCAGTCTTAAACAAGAGGGTATTTCCTACGCGGCCGGTGCGGATATTCCGGTGGTTGTGGTAAATATGGTCAGGGGCGGACCCGGACTCGGGTGCATTGCGCCGGCTCAAAGCGATTATTTTCAAGCGACTCGGGGCGGAGGTCATGGGGATTACCGGTGTATTGTCCTTGCACCAAAGAGTGTACAGGAATGTGCGGACCTCACGGTGTTGGCTTTTGATCTTTCGGATAAATACCGGATGCCGGCTATTCTTCTCGGCGATGGTATGATCGGGCAAATGATGGAAGGACTTGAACTTCCGCCGGAACGCACAGCTCCAGTGCGCGAGTGGGCCGTGGGAAATATGAAAAACCGGCCGTCCCGGCATCTAACGTCTATAAATCTCGTGCCGGAAGAATTGGAAGCGCAGACCCGCACCCGTTTTGTCCGCTATGAAGCAGTTAAAGCAAATGAAATTCGTTACGAATATATCGGGGATCCCAATCCTGATCTAACTATCGTTGCTTACGGTACTTCCGCGCGGGTTTCCTACGGTGCGATCCGGCTTGCTCAAGCTGAGGCTTTAAAAGTCGGACTCTTCCGGCCCATAACCTTGTGGCCCTTTCCGGCCAATCAGCTGGCGCGCATTGCAGAATCCGGAAAGCCATTGCTCACCGTGGAAATGAGTATGGGGCAGTTGGTCGAAGATGTGAAGCTTGCAGTGCTCGCAAAAGCACCAGTGCATTTCCTCGGACATAACGGCGGAGTGATTCCCACCGAAGAAGAAGTATTGGAGGAAATCCGGAATATTGTGCGGTGAAATTGTAAAAAGGAAAAATCCACGGATACTCACGGATAATACAGACCACTAATCTTTTATTAGTGTTATTCATAGACATCTTCTTAACTAGACTCTTGACGGAATTATTCAGATCGGCAATTCTGAAGTATGTTAAATGAAGAAAGTCTTATCCGTCACTCGGTCAGTCATTGTTTGGCCGCGGCGGTTACAAAATTATTTCCGGGGACCAAAGTTGCAATCGGTCCCTCAATAGAAAATGGGTTTTACTACGATTTCCTCTTGCCTCGTGCAATTACAGCTGAGGACTTACCGGCCATCGAAGTAGAGATGAAGCAACTTATCGATTCAAAGTCTGATTTTGTCCGGATTGCCTTGAATCGTGACGATGCAAAAACACGATTCGCAGACGAGCCTTTTAAGTTGGAATTGATTGACGATCTGCCGGCTGATGCTGAACTGAGTGTCTATGAGATTCGTAATCAGGACGGAAAAACGCTCTGGTACGATCTCTGCCGCGGTCCCCATGTTGCCAATACCCGTGAAATCCACTCCGGAGCTTTCAAGTTAATGAGTATCGCGGGTGCCTACTGGCGCGGTGACGAGACTAAACCAATGCTGACTCGGATTTATGGTACAGCATGGAAAACACCCAAAGATCTCAAAGCCTATCTTTCGTTTCTGGAAGAAGTTGAAAAACGCGATCACCGTAGACTCGGCAAAGAGATGGATTTGTACTCGATCCATGAGGAGGCCGGTGCGGGCTTGATCTACTGGCATCCAAACGGCGGGCGGATGCGGGTTGCCATCGAAGACTTTTGGCGGCAGGAACAGTACCGGAACGGCTATGAGATCCTCTACACGCCGCATATCGGCAAGTCGTGGCTGTGGGAGACTTCCGGACACTTAGGCTTTTACAAATCGAATATGTACAGTCCAATGCAAATCGATCAGCAGGATTATATCCTCAAACCCATGAACTGTCCTTTCCACATAATGATTTACAAGACCCGCGGCAGGAGTTACCGGGAATTACCGCTCAGGTGGGCTGAATTGGGAACTGTGTACCGGTATGAACGGAGCGGCGTCCTGCATGGACTCCTTCGTGTACGGGGTTTTACTCAAGATGATGCACACATTTTTTGCACGCCGGAGCAGATTGAAGGTGAAATTCTTGAAGTACTCCGGTTCAGTTTAAACTTATGGAAGGTGTTTGGATTTAAAGACATCAAAGCCTACTTAGCAACAAAGCCCTCAGAGTCAGTCGGTGAACCGGCTCGTTGGGATCAGGCGTTGGAGTCACTGCGTAAAGCTGTCGAGGCTGAGCAGCTACCCTACGAAATAGACGAGGGTGGTGGCGCCTTTTATGGTCCGAAGATCGATCTCAAAATTAAAGATGCGCTCGGTCGAGAGTGGCAGATGACCACGATCCAGTTTGATTTTAATGAACCGGAACGTTTTGACATGCATTATATTGATGCCGAGGGCAACCGCCAGAGACCCTATATGGTTCACCGGGCATTGCTTGGATCATTGGAACGCTTCTTTGGTGTGTTGATTGAGCATTTTGGTGGGGCTTTTCCTGTGTGGATTGCACCGGAACAAGCTGCGGTGATTCCGGTTTCCGAAGTTTTTAATGACTATGCACAATCAGTTGCCAAGGCACTACGCCTCAAGGATATCCGGGTAACTGCGGAGCTTGGAGACGCTCGGATGAATGCAAAAATCCGTGACTGTCAGAACCGGAAAATTCCCTATATGCTTGTAGTCGGACAAAAAGAAATGGATCAGGAAACAGTTTCAATCCGGCTCCGTGACGGTCGCCAGCTCGAAGCGATGCAAGTCCCAGAATGTGCAGCCTACATTACGCAGAAAATTATTGAAAAATCATTGGATTTATAGTAGGAACGGCTCTCAATATACAGATGATCTAATATAGAATATATCATGTGTATAGGCTAGAGCCGTATCTGTGTCTAGTCTGCACACTCGATGTGTCTAGACTAAACCCCACCAATCATCTAATCTAGACACTTACCAGTGTTCTATCGAATTATGATAAACAAAGGTCATTGACTGGTTTCAAAATACTATTTAATCGAATAGAATAATAAATATGAGTTTTGAGGATATATGCTTATTGAACACAGCACTGTTGAAGAAACACAAGAAGAATTCCGTCAAAAAGGACTTCCGATTCCTACAAAGGAAGAAATCGAAAAATCATGGGAGGCACAGCTTAAACTCAGAGAAACTCTTCCGGGTATTGATTGGGACGGTGACTTAGAAGAGTGGAGGAAGGATAGATGGGTTCGGTAATGGTTGATACGTCCGTTTGGATAGATTACTCAAAATCAAAAAAACTATTCAAACGGGTATGCTCGATCAGTTATTATTAGTTTGATTGTGGCGGAGTTTTTCCAAGGATTCCGTACCGATGCAGAGTACAAAAAGAACAAATCTTTGATCGATAGTCTTAAATGTTTTGATCTTGCGGGCAAAGATATAGCAGTACATGCTGCGGAACATTACCGATTTCTACGCAATAAAGGCATTACTATTCGCAGTACTATAGACATGATTATATCTACATTCTGCATTAACCATGATTTAATTTTACTCCACGATGACCATGACTATGATCCAATAGAACAATATCTTGGATTACAGGTTGCCCGGTAGTATCCGGTTATTGTGTATAGGCTGCACACTTGATGCGTCTATCCTATACTTGTATCGTGTCTAGTATACACACCGCCAGTGTCTAACCTAAACGTTTAGCAGTGTCAAAGCGATCATTTATTTTCTTGCACTCTCACAGAATATTTTCTGAAGATTATTGTTCAGACTTTTGCATCCCCTGCCTACATTCGGTTGAAAAAAATAAAAAGCACATCTTCCGGAATCTTATATTTTTTAACCGTGAAAAAAAAGATTGAATTAACCGGTAGTATGGACTATAATTAATAATGAAGGGTAAGAGCCGGGAATTATGGTTAAAAACATTAATTTTGAAGATAATATTTTTATTCTTACAGAGGTGATACGGAATATCCATGATTCGTTGATTCTTGATGCTGTTCCGGAACTGTTTATAAAAAAAATTATCGCGGACCTGGATTTTGTCGATCAAACATTGGATTCGCTGCTACAGCGGCTGCTGGAAAATACACATCTCATTGACCGGTATGAACAACTGGATAATTTTTCAACAATTGAACGGGATTTTTCTCAAATTCTCGAATCATTTACCGAAGGATCCGGTGCGCTTTCCATTGTTTCATTTCCGGAATTTCGTGAACATGCTCTTGTACTGCAAAACAATAGCAGCACACGCCGGCACAAAATCGATTTGTCAAATGCGATCAAAGATACTGATCATGAGGATCCTTTGGTGAGTTCTGCTGAATATACCGAGCTGTTGAAGCCGTTATTATGAGAATTTCCGGTGGAATGTTGGCAGGCCGGCATGTTGAATGTCCGCCCGGAGTCATCCGTCCAGCAATGGATAGGATGCGGGAATCAGTATTTGCGTGTCTGGGGGATTTAACCGGCTGCTCTTTTTTGGATCTGTTCAGCGGCTCCGGAATCATTGCGCTCGAAGCCGCGTCACGGGGGGCAGATCCGGTTGAAGCTGTGGAAGTTGATCCGTTAAAACGGGCCGTTCTGCTCGCTAATGTGTCCATAGCTCCGATCCGGATTCAGTGCAGATTCATGCCAGTTGAGCTATATGTTCAGCGGGCAAAAACCGGATTCGATATTATTTTTTGTGATCCGCCCTTTAAGTACCCGTTTAAAGCGGATCTTGTGCAAAAAATAGCCGGATCAACGTTGATGAAGCCGGAATCCCTCGTGCTTTTGCACCGGCACCACCGTGATCCAGTGGAGAGCAGGCTCTTGATTCGCAGAGAATCCCGCGAATACGGCCGTTCAGTGGTAGATTTTTTTGTCCTCAATCCCGATGAAAAGCGAGAAAAGGAATTTATATGAAAAAATGGTTGTTTCTGTGTGCATTTTTTGCCGCGGCTGCCCTATGGGGTGAAGAATCTCTCTGGATCGTTCCAATCCGGGGCGACATCGATCCTGCACAGGTAGCCTTTGTCCGCCGGGAAGCTCGGAAAGCAGTCAACAGCGGGGCAAATATTCTCGTTTTTGAAATTGATACATTCGGCGGGCGGGTCGATTCCGCATTACAAATCACTTCGTTCATCAGCACGCTTAGGCTTCCTACCGCGGCGTGGGTCCGGAGCGGGGAACATTCGATGGGTGTGAGCTGGTCGGCCGGAGCCTTGATCGCCTTTGCCTGCAAAGAAATCTACATGGCAGCCGGAACATCGATGGGGGCAGCCGCGCCGGTTGTCGGGGGTGCTGACGGGCAGATGGAAGGAGCTGGGGAAAAAACCGTGGCAGCCGTGCGTTCTCAAATTGCGGCACTCGCTGAGCGGAACAAGCACCCGGTGGGAATTGCGCTTGCTATGGTGGATTATGATATTGAGTTGTGGGAAGTTAAAACTGGGGAGAAAATTGAAGCCTTGACACCGGATGAAGCGGGGCGCCGTGAAATGGACGCAGTCGAGGCCGGTACTGCCCCGGCAGTACGAGTTAAGCAGATTTGCGCGCCCGGAAAGTTGCTGTCGTTCACGGCCGGGGAAGCTTACCGGTACGGCTTGGCGGCTGGAATCGTGGAAAATACAGAGGAACTCTGTGCAGCGCTCGGTGCAACCATAGTGTCCGCGGAGAGTAAAGCCGGATTCTCGGATTCGCTCGTTGCATTGCTCACCTCAAGTGCAATACGCTCACTGTTGATCATCATTGGTATCGCTATGATCTTCCTTGAAGTCAATACACCCGGCTTTGGGCTGCCCGGCACCGCAGCAATCATCGCATTCGCTCTGGTTTTTGGTTCAAGCGCACTAGTCGGTACGGTTGATTCTCTGGAAATAATCCTTTTTTTGGTTGGAATCGCACTGCTGGCAGTCGAAATTTTCATCCTGCCCGGCTTCGGAATCATTGGAATTGCCGGAATCCTCATCATCGGCATCGCACTCATCTTGTCCATGCAGGATTTTGTCATACCCCGATCTGACTGGGAGTTGACGGTGTTCGGCAGAAATGCGGCAGCGGTCGGCATTGGAATCCTCGGTGCAACGGCCGGCATAGCTTTGCTCGTCTTACTCGGTCCAAAGATTCAACTGTTCAACCGGTTGACTTTAAACACTGCAATCACCGGAACCGATTCTGAACCGCACTCCGATCTCCTCGGAAAAACCGGGACTGCTGCTTCCACACTCCGGCCCGCCGGAAAAGCTGCAATCGACGGCCGGATCTACTCAGTGGAAAGCGAGGGCGAATTCATTGAACAGGGAACCGGGATCCGGGTTGCGCAAGTGGCAGGAAACCGGATCACGGTGAATTCCCTTAAATCATTGTCCCAGGCGGAAGTATTGCATTCTTAGTGATGACGATGACACCGTCCACGATGTGGTAGAGTCCGTGATTTCCATCGTTACGGGGAATGTCGTCAACGCCGATCCGGCAGCTTTCCCCGATGCAGGCGTTTTTGTCGATGATTGCGCCTTTGATGATTGCACCTTTGCCGATACCGATTGTCGGGGTGCCGGATTCACGTTTTTGATTTTTTTGTTTGTCAGATTCGTAGTAGTCCGCGCCCATACACACGACTCGGTTCAGACTCGCACCCTGCTCGATGACTGTTCTGACTCCAACTATTGAATTTGTGATATTTGCGTTGGTGATGATGCAGCCTTCCGCTGCGATTGACTGATTCATGTTGCTGAAATTCATTTTTGACGGCGGTAAATTTCTCATGTGAGTGTAAATAGGAAGCTTTTCATCATAAAAATCAAACCGGGGATTCAACGTAGTCAACTCTAAATTTGCCTCATAAAAATTCTTAATCGTTCCAATATCTTCCCAGTAACCATCGAACCGGTATGCATTTACTTTTACATGGTTAATTGCATCCGGAATAATCTCTTTGCCAAAATCCCTTCGCTCATTGTCCAAACTTGCCTCTATCGCGGCTGAATTGAAAATATAGATACCCATAGACGCAAGATAGCCCTCCGGTTTGCCTTTTTCGCTGGCCGGTGCCTTGAAATCGGAAATATCCTTGGTAGGACCCGGTTTTTCCATAAATTCAGTTATAGTACCATTTTTATCAACTTTTAAAATCCCCAACTGGCTGGCATCCTGCCGGCTCACCGTTGTACATGCGATACTGATCTCCGCACCGGATTCATGATGCTTTTTTAAAAAATCCTGAAGATCCATCCGGTAGAGTTGATCGCCGGAGAGGATCAAGTAATAATCAGGGTTTTGACTCTTGAAATGAACGAAATTCTTCCGGACTGCATCAGCCGTTCCGCCGTACCAATCCGAATGTTCAAAAGTTTGTTCAGCAGCAAGAATTTCGACAAACCCTTTTGAAAAAGTATCAAATAAATAAGTTTTTGAAATATGCAAATGGAGACTCGCGGAATTGAATTGAGTCAGAACGTAAATCTGACGCAAATTTGCGTTGATACAATTTGAAAGCGGAATATCGACCAGCCGGAATTTCCCACCGAATGGAACGGCCGGCTTCGCACGAACACTCGTAAGCGGAATCAGACGTGTTCCTTTTCCCCCACCAAGTATAATTGACAAAACTTCTGACATGATTCGCCCCCTTTATTGTTTGTGTCAGTATATGGTAATTTTTCAGAGACGTCAAATAAAATATTGCATTCTGTATTTCAAGTCAATTTGTGTACAATGTCGCGGATCATGGATTCATGTTCCGGAGTAAGCGGACCCAAGGGAAGCCGGACACTGCCGGCTGGAAGACCGGCCGCTGTCATCATAGCTTTGATTGGAACCGGATTCGTTTCGATAAATGCTGCACGTACAAGGGGAAGCAGTTCATAATGCAAATGCCGCGCCCTGACAAAATCACCCGACAATCCGGCGCGGGTCAGTTCCGCAATTTTGTGAGGTACTACATTTGAAAGAACCGAAACGACTCCCGCTCCGCCGAGCGCAATAAGCGGCAGAGTCAAGGCATCGTCTCCGGAAAGTACCGTAAGATCTGTTTGTGCAATAATATCGCCCATTTGATTGACATCACCGGAAGCTTCTTTTACTCCAATGATTCCGGGAATCGCTGCGAGCTGTTTCATCAGCGCTGCGTTGATATTCCTTCCGGTCCGGGAGGCAATGTTATACACAATAACCGGTAAACCGACTGCTGCAACCGCGCTAAAATGTGCAATGATTCCGGAATCGTTTGGTTTATTATAATACGGTGTTACCACAAGAGCGGCATCCGCTCCAAGATTCTTTGCCCGCTGCGTATAAAAAACAGCATATTTAGTTGAATTCGAGCCAGTGCCTACAATAACCGGCACCTGTCCGCGTGCACTTTCAACAGCAATGGCGATGAGCCGGTCCTCCTCATCATGTTCCAGCGTTGGATTTTCGCCGGTTGTGCCAAGCGGAACAATGCCGTCAACTCCGGCGTTAAGCTGGAATTCGATCAACTGGCGGAAGCCGTCATAATCAACGGACATATCGTTTTTCATAGGAGTAATCAACGCAGTATAAGTACCTTGTAATTGTAACATAATCAGCCCCAATAATTATTGACTAGAATAGTATCCGGCACGAGCGCCGTCAATAGGCCTGCCGGGGGTCATGGACTCCCCATGCAGGATCGAGACGGTTCAACACTTCTTCCGGCGATCCATCAGCATGGATTCTTCCATTGTGAAGGATTATCAAGCGGTCTGCAAGTACATATACTTTTTCTAATTCATGAGTCAAAAGTATCATTGTTTTTCCGGATTGTTTTTGATTCCGGATTATTTCCAAAACCTGCACCACACCCGGCCAATCGAGGTTGGCAAAAGGTTCATCCATAATGATAAGATCCGCACCGGCTGCCAAAATGCCGGCCACAGCAAGGCGCCGTTTTTCTCCGCCGGAGAGTTGATGGGGAAGAACATCCCGTTTTGAATCCAATCCAACCGCCCGGAGTGCAGCATTGACTCGCGTCTCAATATCCGGTTTTGAAAAGCCCATGTTCTTCGGACCAAAGGCAACATCCTCTGCGACTGTTTCTCCAACCACTTGCGCATCAGCATCCTGAAACACCAATCCCACCTGCCGCCGAATCAGCGGAAGGGCATGGGAAAGTACTTCTCCCTTATACCGGATCGTTCCCCCGCTTGAATCGATCAACCCGGTGATCATGTGCATAAGCAGCGTTTTTCCGGATCCATTGGAACCCGCGATAAGAAGACACTGGCCGGAAAAAATATCCACAGTGATTCCGGAAAGCGCCTCCGTACCGTTCGGAAAACATTTGTACACATTTTCAATGGAAAAAAGAATCCGGTCATCGTTCAAGGTTATCAGCCACAAGAGGTCTGAGCCGAGCGGCGATGATTACAGCAACAGCGCCTTTGATTGCATCGCCGATGACAAAGGGAACAAAGCCGGCCGCCACTGCCCGGCCCCACGAGGCATCAAGCACAAATTTAAGCCGAGCGACTCCCGGAACGTACACGATCAGCAATCCGGCCGTTGCAGCGCAGATCAGGCGCCAGAGTGCGGTTTTCCGGTCCGCACGGGGCATTCCTGCGATGAGTCCGGCTGTCACTGCCGCGAGAAAATAGCCAAAGAGATACCCGCCGGAGGGAGTCAGGATATGGGCGATTCCGCCGGATGCTCCGGCAAAAATCGGCGCGCCAATGAGTCCGGCTACAAGGTAGAATCCGACAGCCGCGCACCCTAACCATGGTCCCAACAGCAGCCCGGCAAGGAGTGCAAACATATTCTGTAACACGATAGGTACTGGTGAAAAGGGCAGCGGAATCGAGATAAAGGTTCCGGCCGCGGTGAGTGCCGCAAAAAGCGCTACCAGACTAAGACGAATACCTGTTTTCCGGGTAATTACTGCTGTTTTCAAAAAATATCCTCACTTTTATACAGATTAAAACTCCAGTTCTAACGTGTCAATGCAGCGACAGCAGCGCCGAAAAGTGATGCCTGATCAACCGGAGCAATAAGATACGGATGAGGTTTGTCTACGTCAAGCATGGTGTGGAGCCATGAATCAAGCGCATTCCGCATTCCTTTATATATTAAATACGTTGTTCCTTCAATCGCAATACGGACCGGCGATTCCGGATCATAGTGTGCAATTCTCCGGACCGCAGCCGCTATTGGTGCTGCCGCAAGGAGTGCCGCCCGTTCTATAATAATCGTATTTAAATATAAAAATGAACTTCGCGCCTCCGATTCATCCGGCCCAAAAAGGTTATACAGAGGATTATCCGGATTCGTTTGACCGCGCAAAAATATATTCAGATCCCGTGTCTGAAGAGTGGTCCATGCAGAAACTTCCTCGGCTTTTTTGAAGTTAAGGATCCGGTCCCGAATCGCCTGTTGAATGATGTGGAGAGTCAATGGTCCGAGGTATGCACCGGAACAAGCTTTTTCTAGAAGATAGGTTCCGGGATTCTTGGTCGTTTGATCAAATTCTTTATCCAAATAGCCTTGATACCGGTGCGCGAAGGTTCCGGTTTCACATACGACAATTTGGGGATTCTCAGCCGATTCAAAGCCGGTTTTCCGGATATATTTTTCCGGATAGGCCGTGTTGTAGCCGGTTCCCAGAATTGCCCCGACCGCTGGGCCAGTTCCCGCGTCCCGCATTTCAATCAAACCGGAGAGAAGCGTTGCAGTCGTGTCATTGAGTAACACAATCCGGTCAGGCGCCTGTACACCCCGGCGTTTGAGCGCTTCCCGGAGTCCCTCTCCGACCAATTTTCCAATCACTTCCGGCGCATCAACCTCTTTGCTGAAGGTAAGGCTATTGCAGAACACACCGAAAAAGCGTTCATGCCGGGAACAAAGGGCAGGGTCAATTATCAAGAATTTTTTGATTATATCGCTGCGCTGACCGCACCTTTGTTGGAATCCAATCCTGCTGTTGAGGGAATCGGTTTTTGTTTTTCATATCCGACCGAAATTACGAAAAGTG
>BOBG01000023.1 GCA_026002265.1 Spirochaetia bacterium | reverse complement strand
TCAGCTTGTAGTGGCTAAAGTCGGCGTCCATGCCGATGACATCGACGCCGAGGTTTTGGCGGGACGCTGCGTCATAAAAGCGAAACATTTCCGCCACATAGTCAAAGTCGGCGCTGGGGCCGGCGGAATAGGCGCTTGCCCACCAATTATCCCAATCAAAAATAACGGCGACATCCGCGCTCACATGGCTATCAAGAAATGCGCCGCCCAGTTTTTGCAATTCCGCACCGAGTTCCGCACACTCGCGGAACACGCGGGTGTTTTCGTGACCGGCGTGGTCGATGACCGCTCCATGAAATTTTTCACAGCAGCCTCGCGAGCGACGCATCTGAAAGAACATTACGGTATCAGCGCCGTGCGCAAGCGCTTGATAGCTCCACAGCCGCATAATGCCGGGGCGCTTGAGCGAACAGTAGGTCGCCCAGTTGGTCACGCTGGGTGTCTGCTCCATCAGACAGAACGGCTGCCCGTCTTTGAGGCCGCGCATTAACGCGTGATTCATTGCCGTGCGCGTGTACGGCGTTTCGGGGCGCGGATAGTTGTCAAACGACACAAAATCAAGGTATTTGCCCCATTTGTGGTAATCCAGCTCGCGGTAGGTACCCATCAGATTGGTGGTGATGGGTACGTCGGGACAAATCGTTTTGAGCGCGTCATATTCTAATTTGTAACAGTCGAGCAGACTGTCCGAGTTGAATCGCTTGTAGTCGAGCGCTTCGTTTTGCATCGTGGTGCGCATCGGCTCCCATGTTTCGCTCAAGTGCGTTGGGGAGACAATATCATCCCAATCGTGATAGGTGTGTCCCCAAAAGTGCGTATTCCACGCTTCGTTGAGGGCGTCAAGGCTTTGGTAGCGATTTTTGAGCCAGACACGAAAGGTTTTTTCGCAGTTTTCGCAATAGCAGGTGTCGTAGTATTCGTTTGACACATGCCACGCCACCAGATTTTTGAGTTTCCCGTAACGTTCGGCAAGTCTTTTCGCCAGAAGCACGCTATAAGTGCGGTACGTGGGACTGTTTGGGCACGAGTTTTGCCTGCCGCCGAATTTACGTTTTTGCCCGTCGCTCGTGACGCGCAGAATATCGGGGTACTTACGCGCCATCCACGCCGGATGCGCGCCGGTAGAAGTTGCCAGTACGATGTTAAACCCCTGACGACTCACCGTCTCGATAATTTTGTCAAGTGTCGAAAAATCGTAGTAATCTTCGGATGGCTGCAACATCGCCCAGTTGAACACGTTGAGGGTGACTGTGTCGATACCGGCCATTGGCAAGAGACGCATATCCTCCGCCCATATTTCTTCCGGCCACTGCTCCGGGTTGTAATCCCCACCATAGGCTATTTTATGCACATTTCCCGCAAAAATCATTGTGTACTCCTATAAAAATTCAAATCTAATTCGGGTACTTCGCGCGCCGTTCATCAACGACCCGCTGGCCGCCTGAGATAAGCCAGTCCTGTACACCTCTATCCCATATCCGGTCAAAATCAGCCGGGGAAGCGATAATGCTTTGTACATACAGCGTGGCGGCGTTGTCAACCAGCGTTTGCACGAGCGGCGCCGCTTCCACGAGGTTTGCGCGGATAAAGGGGCCGATGTACGCGTTGAGAGACGATATACGGTACGCTTCAAACACGTCTTCCATTGGAAACGAGTAGCTGAGCGCCAACGCTTGGCCTGTTTTTGCTTCATCATTCAAATTGTAACCGTTGATACTGATAGTATAGTCAATGTTGGCACCGCTGTTCTGAATCCATCCTCCGGTTGCCGGTACTATTTTTGGAATGCCGTTCACGAGTTGGTGATTGGTACCCTCGTTACCAAATTGCAAAAAGTGATAGTTTTCGTATTTTGCAAGCCAGTTGACGTAACGCAACGCGGCATCAACGTTTTTGCAGGTTTTTGGAATAAAGAACGACAGCCCTCCAATGCTGGAACTTCCCCGTTTGTGAGTCAGTCCGTCTACGCTTTTCATGCAGTCAACCGGCACAAATACAGCGCTGGGGACATTTTTTTGCATATCGGCCATGAGTGACTGGTTATCGCGGTAGATTTGATCCCAGTTGTGGGAAAAACTGCCTACCACGCCGCTCTTTATCAAGTTGACCATCGCGCTTTCTTCTTTATAAAGTGGAAAATCGCGGTCGATTAAACCGGCGTTATACAGCCCGTTGAGATAGCGCATCCCTTCTTTGTAGCCGGGCAGCAGGAGATTGCGGTCAACGACAGTATTAATCCAGCGATCTTTATCGCTCATGTACGGGTCAATGTGAGAATCAAGGATAATACCGGCAGTCCAACGCACATCGGTTGTGAGCGTAAAGGGCACGACGCGGTTTGCGCCGACACCGCCCGGATCCTGCTCCTTAAAGGCAGCGAGCGCCGCGGCAAATTCTTCCTTGGTGGTGGGAAGCGGCAGCCCCAGCTTATCGAGCCAATCTTTGCGGATAAACATATTTTGCGTCGCTGTGTACATGTACCGGTTCGGCACCGTGTACAGTTCGCCAGTTTCGGTGTCCAATGCGCGGTATATCGCCCATTCGCCGCCCATCAGCATATCCTGACCGAGTAGTTTTTTAACATCGCTCAAGTGGCTGTCAACATACGGCGCAATATCAACGATGCCGCCCTGTTTTCCGTATATGTTGATTTGCTCGCCATTGTACGAAAAAGATACATCGGGAGCTGTTCCTGCACCGAGTAAATTATTCATCACCGATGTTTCGTCCCAGCGGTTCACCGCGACAAACGTCACTTTGATGTTTTCATCTTTCAAGATTTTTTCCTGTATCCACTGTGTCCACGCGTTGTTTGTGGGGTCGCTTTTGCCGCCATCCGTGCCGCGATCAAATACTTCCACAGTGATTTCCGCCGGATCGTTTGCCCTCCCCTCTGCCGTGTCTTGCTTTTTTTGACACCCGCACAGCACCAGCAATAGCATAGCGCAGAATGCACACACGCTCAAAGCGCTCAACTTATTTCGTACCATTTAATACCTCCAGAGAATCCGCTTAAGCGCGGTTTATTTTGTTCCATTATATATTGCTTGAACAAATACACCACTTCTCAAATAAAGAAATCGAGTATAAACTACAGATAATATGAATGACAAAACGACTGCCGCGTTTGCGCTGTCGTGCATCACCCGCGTTAATTATCTGGTATTCCGCAAATGTACGCCGGCATGGAATTTGAAAGAGCACTCCGTTGACGACTGCGACATCACCTATATCGTCAAAGGCAGAGCGCAGTACACGGTGAACAGCGCCGCCTATGACCTGGGCGCGGGCGACTTAGTGTGCCTGTCCGACGGTGATTTGAAAAAGGCGTTCACCTACCGCGAATCGCTGATGCACTGTTTTTCGGTGAATTTTACACTTCGCGGCCCGAATGGTAGCGCGATTGCTCCGCCATTCCCCACAATAAGCCACATCGGTGTGCAAAAAGACGTGTTGCGTCTGTGTAATGAGATGCTGTACGTATGGCGTGACCGGCAAGCGCTCTACGAAATCAAAACGCACGGGTATTTGCTCCTACTGCTACACCGCCTCTATGAGTTGAGCGGCACGGGGCGTGAAACAGACGTAACCGACTTTCGTGTCAAGAAAATCATCCGTTATATCGCATCTCACTACGCGGAAAAAATCACCGTGAGCAAGATGGCGTCTTTTGTTGAACTGAATCCGGTGTATTTGGGCGCGCTGTTCCATCAGGAAACCGGCGAGAGTTTAAACCACTATCTGGTCAAGACGCGGGTGCATAACGCGGAATATCTCCTACGAAGCGGCGAGTGCAATGTGGGCGAGGCCGCCGAGTACTGTGGTTTTTCCGATGTCGCGCATTTTTACAAACATTTTAAGGCAATCACCGGCGTGTCGCCTTCACAGTGTATCCCTAAACGAGGGGTGTCTTTTTGAGCAGTTCATGATTGATTCCTAATTGGCAGTGATTCACACGCAATGGCACAGTACTTGCCGCTCAACGCAAAAAAGTACAGGCAGTTGTCGTAGTAGCAGCGCGCATCAGGATGTTCCAAAAACGCGTCATCAGCATACATGAGGCACAACCAAACCGAATACCAGCATTATTACCGCCATTCCCGCAGAAAACACATTCTTCTTCATTTTTTTGCTCCAAAAATGTAAAACCTCATATAAGATTTTAACAAAATGTGCCGGAGAAAAACCGCACAAAGCCGCTACTGAGGTGCAGCGTATAGCGTATGTTATACGAAGTACCAAACCTTTATTCCATTTTATTTAAATCAACATTAGGATTTACATATCTTTTTTTATTATATGTTTTGTCCTTATAATTTATTGAGCAAGTTGGACATCTGTGATAACAGGCCAAACAAGCCAGACAATTTTCCTTAAATATTATATTCTCATTATCCATCTCAATATTTTTTGTAGGACATATTTTTATGCATAATCCACATTTATTACATTTATCTGTAACATTAAAATATTCTTTACTCATAGTTGCCCATTTAGAAGCATTTATTTCGTGTATTCTATCGCAGAATGAAAATAAATTTTTCTTGATCTTGCCTTTATTGTTGACAATTATCTTTTTTGCAATTAATTCAATTGTTATTCTTGATTTTTTTAATTGTTTGTCTATATATTTTTCTGGTGGAACAAAAGAGAGAGTATAGTTTTCAGGCATTTGTAATGTATAAATATTGTTACAGGATAAATTATTTTTGTCAAATATAGTCTTAAGATAGTATTTAGCATTACCACTAAAGCCGCCAAAATGAAGTATTCCATAGAAGGTTTTGTTTTTATAATTCGATAAATTTTGTAAAAATTGTTTAATAATAATTGGTACACCAAAACAATATACAGGGGATATAATTACAATTCTTTCATATTTATTTAATAAATTTATATCCATATTGGGGATATAGAAGATACTACTATCAGTAATATTTTCATTTAATTTTATAGCCAAGTCAAATCCATTCCCAGTCCCACTGAAATAACATATAGCGGTTTTCATGTTTATAACCTCTAATTCATTAGAATATATTACTTTTGTACAATATTGTCAAGTACTTTATTCAAAAATGCTAAAAAAACGTTGGTTTGGTATTTCGCATAACGAATATGTTTCCGCACATTCTCGCAACTTTGCTATAGGAGGTAATTTTTTGAGCAGATTCCTCCTGATGCAATAGTAAGCTACTTGTTTTTTGTTAAAAACAAATCCTGCGAAGGTGTTTTGTTGCTTTTTTTAGAGAAAATTCGACGGAATCTACCGGTAAAATGGTAAAAGTAGGGTGGATTAGGGACGGGGGTCTGTCCCCAGTAGCCGGTGCCACGGCAGCCGCTCCAGTACCCACTCCGGCGCAGCTTTCACTATCCGGGTATCTCCGACTTGGTGATGATGTAACCCACCCCACTTCCACTCCTCTGGATTATCCACAATGCCTGCCTTTACCGGATTCTGATCGATATAGTTGTACACCGTTATAAAATCTTCATCGTCCACAATCTCCCGCGAGAAGAACCGGTCACCCCATAAATGTCCGGTTTTTCCATATTTATGATTCCAGCGAATCGCAAGAACCATTTTGATCCATTTCATTAGCACCGATAAACTTTGTCCCAATTCCGGCGTAATTAAAAAGTGGAAATGATTGTCCATAATACAAAAATTGTGAAGCTCAAACTTATAATTTTTTTTGGTTTTCGCTTCCTCAATAACTTGCAGGAACATTTTTTTATCCTCATCATCTTGTAGATCAAAAGCCTTCCGGTTGATTTCCGAAGCTACATGATACGTTTTTCCTTTACTCGTATCTCCACGTTCTGGACGCGCCATGAATTCCTCCCTTTAACCGCTAGTACACAACGATCAAAAGAATCATGGTGTGGAATCGTGGTTTTGATTCGGTTTGCCGGAATTTTTTAAATTTTGGGGACAGACCTCCGGTATATCTTTTCAATATATATAATTATATGGGGTCAGACCTCTATCCCTATTCCCTCTTTTCATTTTTCATTATTTTCAGGTACACTGTTTGTTTATGGAAACTGATTATCGTCGATTCCGGCATTTTGATCTGGTGATGGCACTGTTCGTTACGGTACTCATCGTTAGCAATATTGCATCTTCAGCAAAAATTATTGATCTTAGCGTGAGTATTTTTGGAATTCCCCTCGCATTTGACGGTGGTACCATTCTTTTCCCTATCGCCTATATTTTCGGTGATATTTTAACCGAGGTCTACGGGTTCCGAGCCGCAAGGCGGGTTATTTGGACTGGATTCGCCTGCCTTGTACTTGCGTCCGGAGTATTATTCCTCCTCCGGTTTTTACCCGGCGAAGCAAGTTGGGAGGTCTATGCCGGAAACGAGGCTTTTGACGCAATCCTCGGAGGAATGAGTTCCGGCGGCATTGTACTCGCTAGTCTCCTTGCCTATTGGGTTGGGGAATTTGCCAATTCAGCGATCCTTTCCCGGATAAAAGTGCTAATGGGCGGAAAAATGCTGTGGGTGAGAACTATTGGAAGCACCCTTGTCGGTGAGCTACTCGATAGTCTTGTGTTTGTAGGAATCGCCTGTTTTACCGGAGTTTTTGAATGGGAATTATTCCGCACTCTGGTCATCACCAATTATTTATTCAAATGCAGTGTTGAATTTATTATGACTCCGGGAACATACACTGTAGTTGCTCTATTGAAACGGGCGGAAGGTGTCGATATTTTTGATAGAGGAGTAAGTCTTAACCCATTTGTCCGGTGATTCCCTCTTGCAAAAAAGGATTCAACCGGCTATACTCTTTTTATAAATATGTTACTTTTTTATGGAGGGCTATGTGAAGAAATTTGCTTTTGCTGTTGTTTTATGTGCGGCAATGGTTGCGGCGCTGCCGGTTATGGCGCAGGATCGAGGGACAGCGTCCGAGTTTTACTATGTTAAGGTTCCGGTTGAGAAAATCTATCCTACAGGTTTTGGATATGTGGTAACTTACCGGGCCCAGGACTATCATGTGGAATATGCTGTTCTTCCTTTTGATTGGTTTACAGTAGGCGGAAAAGCGGAACTTGTTACAACGGCCGGTTCAACATGGCCCTATTTGACGGTGTTTTACCAGAATGGCGAATTTAGCCATGTCCGGCTCTATGCACGAAGTGATCGCGGACACAAGACATGGGGAAATGTCTATGGAAATCTTGATATTGATGCATCACTCTTTGACCCGGAAAAAGACCTGAGACTTCATTTTTAGTACATTTCGTATGGATAAAAAGAAGGAGGAAGTGCCGGTTCCAGTTGCATTGATTAATTTTATTGCTGGTGCTTCCCGCTTCCTCGTCGTTGGGCATGAGGATCCGGATGGAGATTGTGTGGGGAGTCAACTCGCACTTTGTAGTGTACTCCAAAGACTCTCTAAAGAATCAATCCCCTGTTCGGCCGGTCCGTTTAGGCGTCCGGAAATTATTTCTTTTCAAGATCGCTTCCGGCCAATTCCTTCAGAGTTATCCGGAATCCATGTTCTTGTAGTTGATTGTTCTACCTTGGACCGGGTTGGAAATATTGGTCCAATGCTGAAAGGGCTTCCAGTTGCAATTATTGATCACCATGCGACTGGTCACCATGAAACCGGATCTGTACCGGCTTTTGTGGATTCTGCATCTCCTTCAACGACTCTTTTGGTACTTTCGCTTATAGAATCCCTCAATGTTCAACCTACACTTGAAGAAGCGGAGTTGCTGCTTTTTGGTCTGTGTACTGATACCGGTTTTTTCCGGCACCTTGATGCCAATAGTGGGGCAACATTTGACGCAAGCGCCCGTTTGATCCGGTCCGGTGCAAATCTCAAACATATTTATCAGATGATCAATCCGAGTCGGAACCTAAATTCCCGGTTACTTTTAGGAAGGATACTCTCCCGGACACAGGCATATTATGGAGGAAAGCTCCTTGTTACAAGTGAAACGCTTGAAGAAGGAATTCAGTTTGGCGTTGAAAACCGTGATTCTGACAAAGTCTATTCCTTGCTCCAATCGGTACATGAAGTAGAGGCGATTGTACTCATCCGGCAGGAAAATCCGGAAAAATGCAGTGTTGGATTTCGGTCGCTGGATATAGTCAATGTGGCTGAGGTCGCGGTCCGGTTTGGAGGCGGCGGGCATAAAAATGCGTCCGGCGCAAGCATACCCGGAACCATTGAACAAGTGACAGCACAAATTCTTGCTGCGTTTAAAGATATTTTTATTGGTTCTGAATCCGGTCAATGATAGCCTTGTCTTGGCGTAACTGCCGGTTGTCAGGGAATTCCTGTAGTGCATTCAAAATAGTGATCCGGGCACTGTTGAAATCACCGGAATTGTACTGTCCGGCAAAACTATTATGCAATTCAGCAACCCGGTTGGTTTGGAACATTTGAAGCCCTTTATCGAGATTGGCATTCCGGCCGTACTGGGCAATGGCAGATTCAAGAAAGGCGATTGCTTCGAGACTTCCCTGCCCACTGGAAATGAACTCAGCTTTTTTCAAAAGACCAAGGGTACGCATTTCGCTTAAGCGTGCAGCCGAAAGAACAGATTGTGCTGATTCAACATCCTGGAGAAAATTTTCAGTGTCACGGAGTGTTTTTAGTTGAGTACTTTTTCGTACTAGTTCAGACTCAACAAGCACGGTTTCAATTTTTGTCAGTTCATCCGGTGTTAGATCAGGACTCTGCGCTGTTAAAAACAGCCGGGCCGGATTAAATTGATTTTTTTGTGCTGATTTTACAACATAATTATAAGTCGCTTTGTAAATTAAATCGTGCTGCCATTGATTATCCGGGTAGAATGCCTGTGTTTGATGCGCCCACGAAATGGCATCTGCTTCTTTTCCGCTGTTTAATAACGTCAATCCAAAATTATTGAGTCTGTCGGTCAATGTTTTTTGCGGATCAGGAAAAATGGGAGAATTAACCGGTTTAGCCCGTTGAGAGAGCAGGGCAGCAAAATTCGCCGCAACCGGAATCGAATTAGTAAAATCCCTTTTTCTTTCTATTTCGGCCATCCGGTTTGTCAAAATGAGAGAAACAAGCTCCAGCTGACTGATGTTAGTTCTGTCCCGGTAATTAGTTGCAGGAGTGTACACAAAACCGGTCTTTCCAAACGAATCATAAAATTCCCTCCGGTTGCCCGGATCAAAACCATAGGAATTAGTCGTTTCAACGTCAATCAAATCCGGTTGTGATGCAGTTCCGGCGTTAATTGTAATGAATGCATGATCATGAGTCATTACTCCCTGTACATCCATGCCGGCCGCGAGAGCAAAAATCATGTAAAATACAGCCGAGGAAACGCAATTATAGGTCCCAGATTGCACAATGACATCAATCCGGGTTTGTCCTGATACATATTTTTTGAAAAATTTCTTGTGAATATAGGTGAGAATGTAGTTGCCGCGAGATCGTTGATCGGACGGCAAATCCGGATCCTGCCTCAATTCCGTGACAGCGTCCCGGATCGTCTGCTCAAAGCGTACGTACGCTGACTCATTCACGCCGGAAGCGTAGAGACTTGCCGCGACAACATCCTGCCATGACAATGTCGCCTGTTTTCCGAGCGGGGCATAGTGTTGGGTCCACGGCTCCGGCTCGATCTGAGGGAATTTAGTCGCCTGTGCAGAAAGTGTAGCAACTGATACAAAAAAGATGACAAAACAACGTTTTATAAACATACCTGATTTTAAGATAATGCTATTCTGGCTGAAAATCAAGGGGGAATTTTTGCGAAAAACCGGATCGAAAAATGGGGACAGACCTCAATAATTCTTTACAATAAAAAGAGTTACAATAAAATTTAAGGATCGTTGGCAGGTTCAATGATCACAGGGGGGTGACGGAAAACCGTAGGTTTGTAGGCAGGGGGGCGCGCTAAAATTTTTGTCCATCCGAGATCGAGACTGTCGCCCCCCTTTTAAATATTCTTTTTTTTTATTATGATTTTTATATGTTTGATGTGATTATTGTTGGGGCAGGTCCGGCTGGTTTGAGTGCGGCGCTGTATGCTGCCCGCTCCGAGATGGATGCTCTGGTGATTGAACGGTTTGCGCCCGGTGGTCAACTGCTTAATATTGGTGTTGTCGAGAATTATCCGGGAAATTTTAGAGATGAGCGTAACTCTTTTTCTGGTTATGAATTAGCTCAAAAAATGCACCAGCAGGCTGAACAGTGCGGTGCATATTTTCGGATTGGAACGGTGGAGGCGATTCAAAAAGAGGAAAATCGTTTCGCGGTCCGAATTGCAGGTGAGGAAACGTTGTACGCACGGGCGGTGATTGTGGCGACTGGGGCAAAGCACCGGCTTTTGGGGATTCCGGGTGAAAAGGAATTCACGGGGGCGGGCGTTTCGTATTGTGCGCCGTGTGATGGGCCCTTTTTTAAGGGGAAGAAAATTTTTGTGGCGGGCGGAGGGGATTCTGCATGCGATGAAGCCCACTATCTCTCTCGGTTTTCACCGGAAATCGTGCTGGTGCATCGGCGTGACCACTTTCGTGCGCAAAAGGCGCTGGCTGACCGGGTACTGAATAATCCAAAAATCAAAGTAGAGTTTAATACCAGAATCCTTGAAATCCGGGGCCGTGAAAAGGTTTATTCTGTTATGTTGGAACAAAATGGCCGGCAATTTGAAACGGCAGCTGATGCAGTGTTTGTGTGTGTGGGAATCGAGCCGGAATATTTCCCTGTTCCGGAGCTTGTGCGCGATGAATCTGGTTTCATTGTTACGGATCAAACAATGCTGACGTCTATTCCGGGACTTTTCGCGGTGGGAGACGTCCGGGCGAGTCCATTCCGGCAAATCGTGACAGCAGCCGGTGACGGTGCGGTTGCGGTGCATAGTGCAGTAGCGTTTGTGGATTCTTTTTCCGGTTAATTATATATGTTGAAAATAAATGCTAGAGGTCTGTCCCCAAAATTTAAAAATTTTCCGGCAAACTGAATCAAAACTGTCGTTTCGAACCGTACTTTCTTTGATCGCTGCGTACCGGCGATTAAAGGGAGGAGTTTATGGCGCGTCCAGAACGTGGAGATACGAGTAAAGGAAAAACGTATCATGTGGCTTCGGAAATTAACCGGAAAGCTTTTGATTTGCAAGATGACGAGGACAAAGAAATGTTTCTGAAAGTTATTGAGGAAGCAAAAACTAAGAAGCATTACAAGTTTGAGCTTCATAACTTCTGCATCATGGACAATCATTTTCACTTTTTGATCACGCCGGAATTTGGACAAAGTTTATCTGTGATAATGAAATGGATCAAGATGGTTCTCGCAATCCGGTGGAATCATAAATACGGAAAAACTGGCCACTTATGGGGTGACCGGTTCTTCTCGCGGGAGATTGTGGACGATGAAGATTTTATAACGGTGTACAACTATATCGATCAGAATCCGGTGAAAGCAGGCATCGTGGAAAAGCCGGAAGACTGGCCGTGGGGTAGATTGCATCACCACCGGCAAGGGATTGTCCGGATAGTGAAAGCTGCGCCGGAGTGGGTGTTGGAGCGGCTGCCGTGGCACCGGCTACTGGGGACAGACCCCCGTCCCTAATCCCTAGCACATTGTAGCCTAAATACGGTGCTTTCAGTATAAATTCCGGCGAATTTTCCAACAAAAACAAAGCCGGACAGACTCAATAGCCATTTTTCCGGGTTTCTACCGTGAGGAAGAAAAATATCTGTTTTGTATGTTCATCTTGATATTTTATTTTTTTCATTGACAACACCAATAAAGACTATTAGACTAAAGGAAAATTAACCTCAAAGGGAGGATCCTATGGCGAAAGTAGAGTTAAAAGGCATCAGCAAGGTCTATGAGGGCAATGTCCGAGCTGTGGATGATGCCAACATTGTCGTTGAAGATAAAGAATTTGTTGTTTTTGTTGGGCCGTCAGGGTGTGGTAAATCGACTACGCTTCGGATGGTCGCCGGACTGGAGGATATTACTGAAGGAGAATTGCTGATAGACGGTGAACGGATGAACGACACACCGCCGAAGGACCGCAATATTGCGATGGTATTCCAAAATTATGCTCTTTATCCCCATATGACGGTATACGATAACATGGCATTTGGGCTCCGGATAAAAAAAGTAGAAAAAGCTGAAATCGACCGGCGTGTACACGAGGCAGCCCGGATTCTTGATATTGAAAAATTTCTTGACCGGAAGCCAAAGGCACTGTCCGGAGGACAGCGTCAGCGTGTTGCAGTCGGCCGCGCTATTGTCCGGAATCCCAAGGTATTTCTTTTTGACGAACCGCTTTCGAATCTTGATGCTAAACTCCGTGTTCAAATGCGTGCAGAAATTTCCGGGCTTCACCATCGGCTAAACGCGACAATGATATATGTTACCCACGATCAGGTTGAAGCGATGACAATGGCGAGCAAAATTGTCGTTATGAAAGACGGCAAAGTGCAGCAGATCGGCGCCCCGCTTGATCTCTATGCCTATCCTATCAATAAATTTGTAGCCGGCTTCATTGGTTCTCCTCCCATGAATTTCCTTGCGGTTAAGGTCAGCGAAAGCGGCGGATCTATTGTCCTTGATGAGGGATCCTTCACTATTAAACCGGACGCGAGTCATGTTCCAGATCTAAAAAAATATGTCGGAAAAGAAGTGTTCTTCGGAATCCGGCCTGAAGACCTTGCTTACACGCAATCTCCGCAGCCGAATAGTTTTCCGGTTAAAATCACAGTAGTTGAACCCCTCGGTGCTGATGTTCACTTGTGGCTTAACACTCCGACCCAGTCGCTTGTGGCCCGGACTGAACCGATTTACCGATTCAAAATAGATGAAACGATTAATTTGATTCCCAAACTTGAAAAAGCCCGGTATTTTGACAAAGAAACTGAGCTTTCGATTTTACCCAATAAAGGTGCGCTTTCCAAGTAATGTTTTATCGTTTTTTGATCGTTGTCATGTTTGGTTTTTTCACGGCAGGAGCCGGATATTCACAGAATGATTCCGGTGAAAGCATTCCAGACGCGGTCCGTCGTCCCCAACGAGGAGAATCTCCTCGTTTTCCATCCGATTTTGTCATCGGAGCATTGGGACGAGGACAGGCACCGGAACCTGCGTACCGATTTGCCATGCAGTTTTTAACCGAAAAGCTCGAACAGGAACCGGTGCTCCGAGCTATAGGAGCGCGCCAGGTCCGGCTTGGGGGAGGGAGGGAAGAACCAGACGGGTGTATTTCTTTCCTTTTCCGGTGTATAGGCAGAGAAAAGTCGATTACCGGAGAATTATATCTCCGGTGGATCGATAATTCATGGGAATCTGATGATTTTATTCTGGAGGAATAATTCTGCACTTTTTTCTATTTTTTTTTTTAGCCGCAGTTTTGCCCGCGCAAAGTCCGTTTACACAACCATTTCCGGCATTTTATTTTAACGATTCTATCAAAACGTATACTACCCAAGAATCCTCCCGGCTTTATTGGGTTCCAACCGAAGAAGAATCCGGCCGGAACTATCAATTTCCGGCTCTTCTCGATAGTGATGTACTTGCCTATTATGGACATCCATCTTCGGAGCTTATGGGTATTTTGGGACGTTATACCAAAGAAGAAATCGGGCAGCAGCTTTCGGATCTTGCCAAGGAATACCGGGCCCAAAGCGGTGGACGTAAAGTAATTACCGCATTTTATATTATTTATGGAACAGTGTGGCCGGGCGGGGATATTGGAATTATTAATGAATCCCTTTTACAAGAATATATTGACTATGCAGCCGAACATGATATGTTAGTATTTATCGATCATCAAATTGGGAAATACACGCCGGCACAAGCATTGAGACGAATGTTGCCCTATTTAAAATATCCCCATGTGCATCTTGCGTTGGATCCGGAGTGGCGTACTACAAAACCAATGCAGGAGATCGGTTCTGTCACCGGTGCAGAAATCAACCAGGTGCAATCAATTATGGAGGATTATATTTTAGAGAACGATCTTCCGGGCGATAGAATGTTGGTAATTCATCAATTCCGGTATTCGATGATTCAAAATCGGGAAGAAATTGTCAGCGGATTGAATCATGTGCGCCTTGTTCTCTGTGCAGATGGTTTCGGCAGTCCTTCTGTCAAACGTAACTCCTACGCATACAACGCATTGGCCGGGAATATTCCGATTAAAGGTTTTAAATTATTTTATCGATCCGGTTTTGCCGGTGCAGGTTATGATCAGCCGCTTTTGACTCCGGCTGAGGTGTATGCATTGAATCCCCGTCCATATTTAATTATGTATCAATGATAGTTTCATTATCCGGTATTGATTAATTGTATAATAGGGAGGAAAAATGCAGGCAAAAGAAACAAAATTACAGGAAATTATTGAGGGGACAAAACAATTTGTTATTCCTCTTTTTCAACGTACCTATAGCTGGACTGCTATTGAATGGAATATATTATGGAAAGATTTAATTGAACTCTGCGAAATGGACCATCCCCGGACACATTTTTTCGGTTCAATAGTTACAATGCAGATCGATTCAAATACTGAAGGAATTACAAAATATATTCTTATTGATGGACAGCAAAGACTGACGACAGTTTTTGTTTTTCTTGCGTTGTTACGAAATAGGGTGCAAGAACATGAAAATCAAGAAATTGCAGATGAAATACATAATACGCTTTTAGTGAATCAGTATAAAAAAGGAAATGATTTTTATAAATTAATGCCGACTCAAATTGACCGGCAAGCATACTATAATGTAATAAATGGTCTACAGCAGGATTCTGATCACTCAATCGCAAAATGTTATATATTTTTTGAAAAAAAATTAAAACAAAATAGCGGAATAGATCATAAAAAGTTGTCAAATATTATTACAAATTATTTTTCCATCGTGAGTATTACACTGAACACTGACGATAATCCTTACCTCGTTTTTGAAAGTTTAAACGCAAAAGGAATGCCACTGACTCAAGCGGATTTAATCAGAAATTATTTTTTTATGCGTATTGAGATAAATGAACAAAACATCATTTATGAACAACATTGGGCGCCGATGTATAAGGGATTGGATAAAGGATCCGGAGATAATGTAACCGAATTTATCCGGCATTATCTCATGAAAGACGGCGGAAAATTTATCCGGCAGGATGATATTTATCAGACGCTTAAAGAAAGAGTCTCTGCTGAAAATGCGGCTGAATATCTTAAAGATCTGCACCATTTTTCTGCTTATTATCAACGGATAAAATTTCCTAAATTTGAACCAGATAAAGATTTGCAGCGATTATTCAGCCGGTTAAACCGGATCGAAGTAACCACCGCGTATCCGTTGCTTTTGAATTTTTATAAATATTACGTCAGTAAAAAAATAACCAGATCAGATTTTATTAGCTTATTAAAAACATTGGAAAATTATTTGATCCGCCGGTTTGTTTGTAATATTGCCACGAATCAACTGAGTAAAAATTTTTCTTCTATTTGTGCTTCATTTACTGCTCATTATCCGGATGCTATTATTGATGAATTTAAATCACTGTTACAAAGTAAAGAGTATCCGAAAGATAAAATATTTGGTGAACGATTTAGAGAGTCAAAGTTGTACGGAACCGGAGCGAGAGGTGAAAAAACAAAACTTATTCTGGAAACTATTGAAGATAGTTACGCGCATAAAGAGCTGATTTCTTATGAAAAATTAACTATAGAACATGTTATGCCGCAAACACCTTCAGATTGGTGGAAAAAAGAACTTGGTAATGAATGGGAAGAAATACATGATTCTTTCTTACATACTACCGGTAATTTAACACTGACTGCGTATAATGCAGAAATATCAAATGCTGATTTTCCGGTAAAAAAATCTATTTTAGCAAAAAGTCATTTGGAAATAAATAAATATTTTTTGAAATTATCGCGTTGGACCCAGGAAGAAATTGAAAAACGGGCTGAAGAATTGTCAAAAAAAGCTCTTGAAATATGGCCATATTTAGGAGAACGTGATTTTACACCTGAAGATGTAACAAGAACAACTCCTTATGAATTGGTGATTTTAGGACAGCATTTTCCGGTAAAAAGCTGGCGTGATGTACTTGAAAAAACGTTTAATGTTATTGCTGACGATCTTGAATCAGAACAATTTGAAGTTCTTGCTCAAAATTTTCCCAGTTATATTAGTAAAGATAAAGATAAATTTAAGGAATTTAGACAGCTTAACAATGGATATTTTATAAAGGTAGTAAGTTTATCGGCGCGGATCGCTAAACGGATTTGTTCTCAAGCTATAGAGACATTAGAATTATCCTCTGATAATTGGATCGTCCGGGTACACTAGCAGTCTTTTGCTCATGGTTTAGTACCCAGACTAATCAGGCATATTGAACTAGTTTTGAAGGTTCAAACTGCCTGTCAAACCGAGAATATAATAACAATCCGGTTGTTTTGGGTGCCATTTCCAATATTTTTCCAATATACTACTGATTCACCTTATAGCCACTGAATGCGTTTTTGTGGTAAAATTATTTGATGGCTGAAACGGTAAATGGAAAAATTATTCCGATAGCAGTGGAAGACGAGGTCAAAACTGCCTATCTAAACTATGCAATGTCGGTAATTGTGGCGCGGGCATTGCCGGATGTGCGTGACGGACTCAAGCCGGTTCATCGGCGTCTGCTTTATTCAATGGATGAATTGGGTTTGCACCCCAATGCTACGACAAAAAAAAGCGCTCGTATTGTCGGTGATGCAATGGGTAAATATCATCCCCACGGTGATGCATCTCTTTATGACGCAATGGTTCGCATGGCGCAGGATTTTTCTCTGCGTTACCCGGTGGTTCAGGGGCAGGGCAACTTCGGTTCGATTGACGGCGACCCTCCTGCGGCGATGCGTTATACCGAGGCGAAACTTTCCCGGATCGGCGAGGAAATGCTTCAGGACCTCAAAAAAGATACGGTTGATTTTGTGCCGAATTATGATGAGTCCCTCATGGAGCCGACTGTTCTGCCGGCCGCGGTACCAAATCTTTTGATCAACGGCAGTTCCGGAATCGCGGTGGGAATGGCAACGAACATGGCGCCGCATAATCTGCGGGAAGTGTGCGCCGGAGTCTGTGCGTACCTTGATAATCCGGACATTTCTTGCCGCGAGTTGATGCACTTTATCAAGGGTCCGGATTTTCCGACCGGCGGAATTATTTACGGGACAAAGGGTATAGAGGAAGTGTACCAGACGGGCCGCGGGAAAATTCTCGTGCGCGGCCAGTACACGGTTGAAACGAATGCGGCCGGCCGCGAAAATATCGTTTTTACGGAAATTCCCTACGCAGTCAACAAACTCACTTTGATTGAACATATTAGCGAATTGATCCGGAATCATGTTATTGACGGAATTTCAAATCATAATGATGAATCTGATCGTGACGGGATCCGGATCGTGATCACGGTCAAACGGGGCGCATCGTTAAAAATGGTGATCAACCAGCTTTTTGCTCGGACCGCGCTGCAATCTTCCTTTTCTGTCCAGAACCTGGCATTGGTTGACGGCCGGCCCAAAACGCTCAGTCTCAAGGAGTTGATCCGGCTTTTTGTGGAGCACCGGGTTGTCGTCATCACCCGCCGGGCACAATTCGATCTGAACAAGGCTCAAGAACGGACGCACATTCTCAATGGATTGATCACCGCGCTTACGAATATTGATGAAGTGGTCGCTACGATCCGGGCATCTGCGGATGTTCCGGCTGCATCGGCTGCGCTCACCGATAAATTCCATTTTTCTCCGGCACAGGTTCAAGCGATCATTGATATGCGCCTCGGCCGTTTGAGTAATCTGGAGTATACGAAATTAAAAACTGAATTGCAGGAATTGAACGTTCAAATCGTGTATTTACAAGGAATTCTGGCAGACCAGCATAAACTGTACGAAG
Organism: Spirochaetia bacterium; assembly: GCA_026002265.1. Classification (GTDB taxonomy): domain Bacteria; phylum Spirochaetota; class Spirochaetia; order Treponematales; family Breznakiellaceae; genus BOBG01. The sequence continues at coordinate 4,747 of BOBG01000023.1, read as the reverse complement.
TGATCCGAGAAGAAATCATCACGATAGCTGCCCGGTATGGTGATGATCGGCGGACGGAACTCGTGAATGATGAGCCGGAAACAATTGAAGTGGAAGATCTTATCAAAAAAGAAGAGATGATCGTCCTCATTTCAAGTTTCGGGTATATCAAACGGGTGCCGGTTTCTGCATACCGGAGTCAACGGCGCGGCGGAAAAGGTATGATGAGTGCAAAGTTGACCGAAGATGATAGCATTGTACAGCTTTTTATCGCGTCAACTCACGAATATATATTATTTATAACCAATGTGGGAAAAGCCTACTGGATGAAAGTCCATGAAATTCCGGAAGGATCGAGGATCGCCAAAGGCGCGTACATAAAAACTATTCTCAACCTTTCAGAATACGAAGAGATCAGTGCGATTGTATCCCTGGAACAATTCACCGAAGATCAATTTTTATTCATGGGAACGGCCAGCGGCATGGTAAAAAAAACCTCGGTCACTGATTTTTCCCGGGCAAAAACCCGCGGCATCACTGCGATCAACCTCAAAGAAAATGACCGGTTAGTCGGTACCCTGTTGACCCATGGCGATGACGAAATTGTGTTAATTTCCCGGCTCGGTAAAGCCCTCCGGACCCATGAAGATCAGATCCGGGCAACAGGCCGCACCAGCCAAGGAGTTATCGGCATGAAATTCCATGACGGTGACGAACTGATCGGCATCCTCCGGGTCACAGAAGACGAAAGCATCGTGTTAATTTCGGAACACGGCTACGGCAAACGGATAACACCGGATGAATTTATGTCACACGGCCGTCACACCGGCGGTCAAAAAATCTACACTGTCAACGAAAAAACCGGTGCTTTGGTCGGCTGTGCGATGGTTCGTGAGGACGAAGAACTCATGGGCATCACCAATCAAGGAAAAACAATCCGAGTCAGTGCACAATCAATTTCAATGTTAGGTAGAGCCGCGTCCGGCGTCCGGATTCTCAATATTGACGAACCGGATTTTGTAATCGGTGTGGACAGAATCGCGAAGGAAGAAGAAGTCGAAGATTCAACACTATAAACTTCTAGTTGCGTGATTAAAGAAAGAAGAGGTATGTCCACTAAATACTAATGAATATTATTTTTTATTAGTGAATATTCATATACGTTTTTGAAGGATCGTGTCCACGATCTCAGCAAAGCCCTCCCCACATTCCCGGACCGAGACAAGTGCCGGGTAGTGGTGCAGGTAATTCTCGTACCGGCGGATATTGGCGACCGCGGCCGTGAGCGGAAACCGGGAAAACATCGGTTCATCGTTAGGAGAATCCCCGACAAAAAAAACCGCACGATCCTCATTCACCGGATCCCAGCCAAAATGTTCATGTAGAAAATATTCGGTCATCGTGCATTTATCGTAGGCGCCCATCCACACATTGACATGAATTGAAGAAATTTTTGCCTGCGCCCCGGCCCGGAGTGCAATGTCCCGGATCCGCTGTGCGTCTGATAATGGTAAAAACGGTTCTTCCTCGGCAAAATCCAGAGCGAGATCAAAAAGCCGGGCAAACTGATCCGTAGCGATCCGGATTTCCGGTACTTCTTTGGCTGCATCCGCCCGAATCCGATTTAAAACCGGATGATCATTACGGACAGCATTCGGATGCACCAGTTCACGGCGCTTTCCATGCTCTTCCCAAAAAACAAACGCACCATTCTCCCCAACAACCCCATCAACCGGCCACTCGCGCGCGATCAAATCGCACCAACCTGCCGGTCTGCCGGTTATCGGAATCACCTTCAATCCAGCGCCCTTTAATTTCCACAAAGCCATGTAAGATTCCGGCTGTAATTTTCCATTTCGGGTAATGGTATCATCAATATCCATAAGCACAAACCGGATTCCGGCCGCTTCATCTGAACTCATATCCGCAATCGCTTTCATCTGCTGTCCATCAAATCAATTTACGGGTCAAGAAACGGATCAAATTCTACTTGAGCTTCCGGATTTTTGACAAGCCCACAATATGGCGAATTTGGGGACAGACCTCCATATCTTTTTACAATAAAACGAATTAAAACCACAAAGGAAAAAAAGTGTACCACAAATACGGTCCACGAATAACACAAATGTACACAAATAAATATTTTCGTGACATTCGTGGATCTCGATGAAACGGGTGGATGTTCCAATTCTGGGGTCAGACCTCGATCTGTTTTTGGGCAGTGTAGTGCCGTTTATGGTTCCCCTCCTTGACCGGATTCTACGAAAATTGTACGATCACTATGGTGGTGATTATGGCGTTGGTATTTTTTTCAAGTCTGTCTTTTAATTTGTTATTGAATAGTGCGTTGTGTCTGCCGGAAATACGAAAAACGCTGCCGGACATCCCCTTTATACAGGCCGGGATTCTTTTTATCTCTATTCCGGTACTGTGGATATTTTTTACTATACTTGTGCCGTTTCTTTCCATGGATTTTGTCAGTCCTTTTCTTCTTTTTCCCCTCAGTGTACTTATTTTTTGGGCATTAGAACGCGCACTATTCTTTTTGGTGCGAAGTACCCGGCATATTCAATCCGAAAAACATAGTTTTTCACCGTGGAATATGTATAGCACACTGATTTTTGGGGCTGTTTTTGTAATAACACAGTCTTCGTGGACTATTTTTGAGGTGATTCTGCTTTCACTTGGGTTTTCACTTGGGTTTCTTGTGCCGATTCTCATTCTTGCGGCCATTGAAAAACGCTCCGTACTAGAGTCAGTTCCGTCATTTTTACGCGGTACGCCGCTTTTTTTTATTATTATTGGGCTTTTATCTCTCGTTTTTAATTCATTTATCGCTTTTATCTATTGACATTGAGGAATTCAAAAGGTGTACATAGGTCTTGAATGAAAATGCCGATATTGAGTAATATAGATCCGGTTAGTATTTTATAAAAAAGGAATAGAGCCGGAACATTCCGTTTTCCGGCAGGAATTTTTCTATGGATGATGTTGAGGAAGTAATGGAGGAAGAACAGACCGAGGATTTTCGCGCTGAACGGGTCTATTGTGCAAATTGTATCCATTGTAAATTGATCTCCGTAAAAACGGGAGAGAATGAGCAGACGGAACTTCGCATCCGTTGTGCCGCAGAAAAATGGAAAAAGAAGCTTGGGCAGGAGAAAATGTACAAGTATTCTACAGTTGCGAGACGTTTTTGGGATAATTGTGATCAGTATGGAGAAATGGGCGAAACTGATGATTTTATCCGGGAACTCCGTAAGATACAAGAGATCGAGGGAGAGATCAGTCAATAAGGATCCAGAGGAGATTTTATGGCTCACTGTAGGGTTCCGGAAGCTGATGCGATTCTTGATCATTCATTTCCGGTCCTAGATAAAGGTTGTGTCAGGTTGGTGGATTATCTCGGCGGGGATGAACGGATTGTCCAAGTTGCCCGGATATCATACGCTTCTGGTGCCCGTCCCCAACGAGACGACAGTGCTCTTATCGATCATCTGATGCATAACCGGCATTTATCGCCCTTTGAACAGGTGGTACTCACTTTTTACATCAAGCTTCCTATTTTTGTGGCGCGGCAGTGGGTACGGCACCGCACCGCCCGGATCAACGAAGTATCGGGCCGGTATTCGATTCTTGGTGATGAATTTTACCTGCCTTCTCCGGAGGATCTTTCCCTCGAAAAACCGGAGGAAGTGATCGATTCTCTGCGTTCTGAGCAAAAAAATGCCTACGAAGCCTATAATGAACGGCTTAAAGCCGGCATTCCCCGTGAAATCGCCCGGATAAATTTACCGCTTTCTGTATACACGCAATGGTATTGGCAGATCGATCTCCGGAATCTCTTTCATTTTTTACAATTACGCCTTGATACTCATGCACAACGCGAAATCCGGCGCTATGCGGAAGTTGTGCTGGATATTACCCGGACTGTTGCGCCTCATGCGTGCGAATCATTTACAAAATACCGGAGTGAGGGCTATTTTTAGCTTGATTCCTGGGCTTTTTTGCAGTACACTGCCGGTATGTATACACGAATTTTTGGAATCTTTGTCATTATTGTGTTGTGTTCCTGTGTGTCAAATGCACCGGTCGAAGTTGCACAGGATACTCCCGCGGTAAAAATTATTCAAAAAGGCCAGGACGCCTTTGATGCCGGTAAATATGAGCAGGCAATTGCGTACTATGATGAAGTGCTCAAACGCTTTCCGGATAATCCGGAGGTGGTGATTAGCGCGCAGTATGAAATTGCGTATATTCATTATAAAACAAAAAAATATTCATTTGCGAGAAATGAATGTAATGAAATCCTTGCCCAGTATAATACTCCAAGCGGCGCATTGCTCCCGCAACAATACCGGATACTCGCTTCGATTGTACTGAATAACGTTACGAAAAAATAAAGGGACCTATAACCGCAGCCATCCGGGTATACTGCGGTCCCTGCCGCCGGAATGAACCGAAGCTCTCATCGGTGAACGTACAATTTTCACATACACCGATATGGGCCACGCCCGCACCCGTGAGTAGCCGGATATTTGCCTGCTGCATATCAAGAAAAAATGCTGAACCTTCATTCCGGATCGATTCTGCTCCATATTTTTCCGCAAAAAAACGCGCCCGGGATTCCTCAACCTGGTAGCAACATGCATGGATACATGGACCCAAAAGTACGGAAACCTGTTCCGGCGCAGTTCCCCATGTTTCCTCCATCAGCATAAGGGCATGGAGGGCAATTCCGGTTCCTTTCCACCCGCTGTGCACAATG
>BOBG01000022.1 GCA_026002265.1 Spirochaetia bacterium | reverse complement strand
CCCCTAACTGTCGAATATTCCTCCAAAAGCAGGCCGGAGACTATAAAAAAACTTCTTGTGGCCTTTTCCTCTGTCGAAATTATTGAAACCATTATACGATCCTGACTCTAGCAAAGAATAATAGTTTGAAAAACTATTTTTTAAATTCCAAAATTTTCTCTCTCTTAATAATTTCAAGGTTTTCTCTCTTAATAATTCCAAGATTCTCTCTCTTATTTTTCATCCTCTCCATCTCCTCGATATGCCCATTCCAAAAGTTCACCAACCACTGAGGTTCAAGAGGACACGCATAACAGCCCTTTGACAGGACCCAGTCTTCAACTTTCTTGTCTTGACTGCTCGAAAAACTGAACACAACTCCCTGATCAGTCTCTTCAATAACTTGATCCGCAGCCCATTTCTGTTCCCTGACCTGTACGGCAGCTTCCTCCATGCAGAAAATCCGGAAATGATAGACTTTCTTTCCCCTAATAACCCCAAAGTAACTCTCGACATCTACTCCGTCCTGTCCATACGGCATACTAAACGTATCATTCGTAAGAAACGGGTTTCTCATACGTTGGAGCAGAAAGGTACATTCAGCCAAACGCTCTTCCGAATATCCGGACAGAGACCAGACCCCGTTGTCAAAAAACAAGTGCCACGGCTGCACCCGCCAGTGGTGAGACTCCGAATCTTGCAATCCCTTATAATCAAAGGTGATCACCCGGTTTTCGTGGAGCGCTCTTATGATCGTGCTCCACAAATCAGAATCCACCGGTGTAGACGCAGTTTGCGGTATAATAATCCGTGCAACATTTTCTGACAGTTTAGGAGAATCTTTGTCTAGCAAAAACGGCGCTATGATGATATGCACAATTTTTTCTATTTTTTGATAGAAAGATGTGCCTTTGTAGAAGCTAAGCAGAGGTAGGACCACCATATTAAAAAGACGTACATCTTCTGGGGACATAAAACTCGAAAGAATCCGGAATCCGTGGTCACTATACTGATAGCCCCTACGAGAATAGGCATATTCTATGGGTGCGTTTAACCTGTCTCTCATAAACGCAATATCCCGGCTGATAGTTGCTTCGCTCACAGCATATTTCTCTGCCAGAAAGCGTGTATTCGGATAGGTTTTGGATGCAATTTCCGCATCAATCCAATAAATCCGGGCGAAATTCGTTTGTTTGGCCATACCTTAGCTCCTCCGCTCCGAAGATCTAATTTTCTCTGTCTTTTTCATGAAAAGAATGGTAGCATAGGGAGTCTAGCAAAGAGTGATAGAGTAAAATTTTTTTTTAAACCGGCAGAAAAATTATCCGAATTCGGCGTAAGACCCACTCCTTGATGATAGAATCAAGTGGAAGTCCGCGGAAGCCTGTCCCCTTTTGGGGCGGGTCTTTTACTATGCTTTTGAAAAAACAGTTCCGGAGGCGAAGAAACAGCCGACTCAACAACAGGGGGGAATCGGTCGGCACTGGTCATGCCGACTAAAAACATACATTGCATGTCTCATAGCCGGCTATTCCACCTGACAAAGCTAATTAGAATAAATTAAATAGTTTTAATATTTTATCTACTTCTACCGGTTTACCATTTTCGTCATCAACCGGAACCTTTGTAAAAATCCAGCCGTCAATTTTATATGGATCAACACCTGCCGCAATAAACGGCGCAGGATTTAACACAAAAACAATATCTTTATCATTTGTTTTCATATCTTTTGCCCATTCAAACATATTACCGTCGTTAAGACTTATGCCGTAATGATCCATTGCACCATGGTAATTAAGGTTTTTTCTAGATGCTTTAATGAGGTATTTGTAGGATTCAAGCGCAGTTGACTTCTTTTTTGTGGTACGCGATTTCACGATGTTAAATGTATCTGCAATTATAAATGTATTGCCTGTAATGGTAATACTGTCCGGCAGCTTCCTTGCATCAAGACCCGCATTAATAAAAGGGGTGGCATCAAAAGCTATCAGCGCACGGTTATGCTGACCGCCGTCAAAGCCCGTTGACCAGACAAAAATCGCAGAAGCATCCGGCGCGACGAGTGACCATGCGCGGATTCCATCATCAAAATTCGCACGCGCAGGAATTATCTCCAGTACCGCTGCCAATGAGAGCGCAGAACCTTTAGCCACAACATCGAGGAAACTGCATGCGGTAAACCCAAATACTACGACTGCATATAAAGCAATATTTTTCATAATTTTTATTTCCTTATTATTCCACCTTATTATGTCGAATACAATATTTTTGTCAACTTCCACCGCTGCATGGTGGATACCTGCTGTATTATTAAGTTTTTTCAATCCTATTTTTTAAAAATGATGGTTTATCAACTGCTCTACGCAACGTTGCTTTAATACGTGCAACCAGTTCACGGAGACTAAAAGGTTTAGTAATATAATCATCAGCTCCTATATATTCGAGCGCACTTTTTCCATTTTTTGCACATAATGTCTCGAATCCTGCTGTTGTCAAGAATTTTTTCCTCATCATCTACAATCAAAATAACCGGTTTTTCAGCCATAACATCAAAGATATGCCGGAATTTGTTTTTTTTCTACTGTGGCGGCAGCACTGACCCAAAAGCAGGTTGCAAACCGGGATACTCTGTGTTAATATTGTTGTTATTATATAAGGAGGATTTTTATGGCTTACAAAATTAGTGACGCATGTATCAACTGCGGCGCCTGCGAAAGTGAATGTCCAGCCGAAGCGATAAGTGAAGAAAACGGCGCGCGGTGGATCGATCCGGGTAAATGTGTGAGTTGTGGCGTGTGTGTGAGCGCCTGCCCCGTAGAAGCAATTGCTGAAGCTTAAAAACTGGAAAAGGCAGGCGTGGTTCTGCCTTTTTATGCTGATCAGCGGGTGGATCTGTGCTGAGGAACCGGAAATTCCGGTTATTAACGAGTGGCGGGTACGGGATCCGGTGTACCGGCAGTATCGCAAGGCGACTGATATAATCGGCCAGCGCTTGTTTTTGGATCGGCCGGAACAAATTGTTGAATCATTGGAATTTTTTGTGTACACAACCGAGCGGGGCATTGATTTTTTTACTGTTGCCGCGCCGACTTCCTTGTGGACTCTTGCAACGCTCAACCGGCTTTCGCACCCTTTTGATCGGCGGGCAAACCGGACGGTTCTTCTCCCCACGGTGCCGGGAATTTTTATTCCGGAGAATCCGGAGTCGGGCTTGGAACATCTCATCGCTTCCAGACGGCCGGAGGGAGGAATTCCTGTTACAGTTGATGGAAAAAAATTCCGTTTTTTTCCGGGAAAAAGTGCGGCAGCTAAATTCGCGGATGATGAATGGACTCTTTTTGTTAGTATTTTTAATGAAGAATCTTCGGCAGAGACTCTTGTTGTGGAATAAAAACCGGCAGGTGTGGCTCTGCCTTTTCATGCTGATCAGCGGACGGCTCTGCACTGAGGAGATTCCGGTTATTAACGAATGGTACCGGGGCCAGGTGTTTTCTCAGTACAGTAAAGAAGTTACTACATGGGGCCAACGTTTAAATCGGCCGGATCGTTATTCGCTGGAAGAAATTGTCAGATCTATGAAATTTTTTTCATATACCATGGAGCCGAATATGGATCCGGGTTTTGCTTTTTTTATTGTTGCAGCATCGACTTCCATAGAATCGGTGTCTACGTTGAACCGGTTTTCACACCCGCTTGAAGAAAGACGGACGCTTCTCCTCCCCACGGTGCCGGGAATTTTTATTCCGGAAGAGCCGGAATCTGATCTAGAATTGTTGATTGCCGCTGCGCGGACAGATCAGGGTTTTCCAGTTGTTGTTAATGGAAGCAATTTTTATTTTATTCCGGGACATGAGGGCGCGGCCAAGTTCAGCAGTACTGAGTACGCATTTTTTCTTGATACACATGATGATTTTTCCTTCCCATTAAAGCAGTACCGGTTAACGTCTCCCTTTGGTCCGCGGGTGAATCCGGTGACGGGAGTTTTTGGCGCTCATAATGGTTTGGATTTGGCGGCTCCCACCGGAACCGATGTCTTTGCGACCCGGAAAGGCGAAGTCATAGAAACCGGTACAAGTGCCGTGTTTGGGGACTATATCCGGATTCAGCATAGCGATAATTGGACGAGTCTCTACGGTCATCTTTCAAAAATTGAAACAACCAAAGGGGAACAGGTGAAAGCCGGAGAGCTTATCGGCAGAGTCGGTTCGACAGGTCAGTCAACCGGTCCGCACCTACATTTTGAGCTGCGGCAGAATGGACGGGCATTAGATCCGAGAACGATTCTGAAACAAAAATAGTTTCCGCTGAGCTTGTCCGGAATTTTTGTCAATTTTGTATCTTGACCCCCTTGACGTTCTCCGGATTACGTATAATTATAGTAGTTATAATGAGTGATTATCTGGATCCCAACAACGAGGAACTACTCAAAGATTTCTTCAGTGAAGCTCAAATGCAAGTTGATACACTGGAGCAAAATATCTTGGTTCTTGAAAATGAAGGGGCAAACCGGGATGCAGTTGATGAAATATTCCGGGCGGCTCATACCTTGAAAGGTGGGGCAGCGACTGTCGAAATGATGGAGTTGTCTCACTTTACCCACCTGGTTGAGGATGTACTCGATGCCATCCGTTCAGATGCAGTAAGTGTAAATGAAGATGTTGTCGATACGCTTCTTGCAGCAATTGATATTATCAAGGCGATGCTGACGCGGCGAATGGATGGAGCTGTATACAGTGATGATACTTCTCAAATAGAAGGGCGGCTGTCAACTCTCCTTCCGGAGGGAAAGAGCCGGAAGAAAGGTAAAGCACCGACTAAGCCCGTGGCTGCGGCAGCTCCTTCGCCGGCAAAACCGGCCGGTGTCGCTATTGGACTTTCCGAGTATGAATTGCTGGAACTACGGGAATCAGTCGATGGCGGTATGCCGATCTACCGAGTGACTGTTGAATTTGATGAAAACAGCCTGATGAACACAGTCGGGGGAATTCAGGTGTATGCGTCGCTTAAGGGAATTGGAACACTACTCAAGACGATACCGGAGTTTGAGCAGCTTTATGAGGACAATTTCTTTAAACAAGTTGAGTACTACATTGCAACTCCAAAAGATCCTGCGACTATTCGGAAATATGTACTCATCCCTGATGTGACTCTGTCTACAGAAGTTCTCAATATTGAAAATGCTATACCTACAAACGCTTCCGAAACAAATGTTTCCGAAATTTCGCGGATAACACCGGCTCCGCAACAGCCGGCCCCGCCACCGGCAGCCCCTCCGGAACCAGAACCAGTCAAAGTGCAGAACGCTGCTCCGCCTCCGGCCGCACCACAGCCGGTGTCTGAAGCTCCACCACCTACAGCCGGAGCTACTACTGCTGGAAAAGCTGATGCTCAACGGGCAGGGAAAGAAGCGAGTTCTATCCTCCGGGTTGATTCGAAGCGTATTGATGATCTTCTCAATCTTGTCTCGGAAACGGTGATCACAAAAGCTACCTTTAACCAGATTAGTACTCAATTTTCCAGTTTGCTCAACGATTTCCATAATCTGGAAGGCACATACCGGGAAAAGGTGAAAAATCTTTTTGATACACTGCCGGATTATCTGGGAAGTATGCAGGAAGGACGGTCCATCAAGGACATTCAGCGGGAAATGAGTGAACATTACGGTGATGTATTTTCTCTGTTTGACGGTATGGAAGCATCACTCAAGAATAATGTCGGTAAATTCCGGTCCACGTCCCAAAACCTCGGCAGAATTACCGGGGAATTGCAAGAAGGAGTCATGCGGATCCGGATGGTGCCGATCAGCCAGATCTTCAGCCGGTTCCCAAGGCTCGTCCGGGACCTTTCCAAATCGCTCAATAAAAAAATCAATCTGGTCATTGAAGGTGAAGAAACTGAGCTGGACAAATCGGTTATCGAAGATTTGCTCGATCCCATTATGCACTCAGTCCGGAATTCTATTGACCATGGCATTGAATCTCTGGAAGAACGGAAGGCGGCCGGCAAACCGGAAGAAGGCATGGTACTGCTCAAAGCGGCTAACGAAGGAAACATGATCATCATCGAAATTGTTGATGATGGTAAGGGAATCGATGCCGAGGCAGTACGTATGAAAGCTATAGAAAAAGGTTTGATCAGTCCAAATAAAGTTCTCACAGAGACTGAATGTTTTGGTCTCATCTTTGAGCCCGGATTTTCTACAGCAAAAACGATTACGGCAATCAGCGGACGCGGTGTGGGACTCGATGTAGTCCGGCGTTCAATAGAAAAATTGAATGGAACAGTTACTGTTAGCTCTGAACGGGGCAAAGGTACTAAATTTACCATTAAACTGCCGCTGACGTTGGCGATTATTCAGGGACTTTTGGTAAAAGTCGGTACTGAAATTTATTCGATACCTATCACGAGTGTTATTGAAAGTCTCCGGCTTAAACCGGAAGATATCCGGATGATCGATAATTACGAAGTATTCAATATTCGTAACGATGTTGTTTCTCTCCTCCGGCTGAACCGGCTTTTTGGCATTGAAACTAAAGAACAACAGGATTATAATTTTGTTGTTATCGTTGGCGCAGCCGAAAAGAAGATGGGGTTTATGGTTGATAGCCTTATCGGTGAAGAAGATGTCGTCATCAAGCCGCTCCGGGATCAATACACGAATTCTCCCGGAATCGCCGGTGCATCAATTTTGGGCGATGGGTCTGTTTCACTTATTATTGATGTGAGTCAGCTTTTGGAACTGGGTCTTAAGAAAGAGTTGGCGGAGCGCGAAGAGCGTGAAGCAGCAATATTCGGGTAATTAATTTTCAAACTGTGCAATTTCGAGGCGGGGGACTTTATGGCAACAGTAGTTAAAGATTTGGCAACGGTCAACACCGAATTACAAGAACAAAAGAAACGAGCTGATGCAGCCGATTTTAAAATGGTGACATTTTCGCTCGCAGGAAAAGATTACGGCGTTGATATTATGAATGTTAAAGAAATCGCAAAGGCCGACAAATTTACATTTGTACCAAACGCTGAAGCCTTTATCAAGGGAGTCTATAATCTCCGTGGTGATATTATTCCTGTTATAGACTTACGGGCTTTTTTCCATATGCCGTCTGAAAAAAAATCAGATGGGCAGGAAAATATGCTTATTCTCCGTATTGATGAGCGTGTGTACGGAACTATTGTTGACAAAATTGACAAAGTAGTTGGTATTAGCAAGAGTACGATTCAGCCGCCGCACCCTATTTTCGGTGATATTAATATTAAATATATCAGTGGGGTTGTAGAAAAAAACGGTGATCTATACGTTATCCTTGACGTACTGCGGATTTTCAGCGCTAAGAAACAAGAAGAGACAGCTAAACCAGTTGCTGCGGGTGCACTCGCTAATAACATCCCCACGTCGCAGCCGCAGATTCAAGTGCCTCCGGTTCTGCAAAATGCTCCGCCGCCGCGTGTTTCTACACCGTCACCAAAAGATGCTCCGAGTTCTCCCAAAACAGTACTCAATGAAGCGAATTTGGGGGCTATTAAAGATTCGTTGTATGCGCTTAAACATTTTACGGCATGTCCGCTCAATGATGCGTGGCTCAGGAAAAGGGGCACGGAATGGATCAGTACCCATACTTCTGCACAAATTCCTCCCAAAACTGCGGTTGAAGCTGAAGAATTTTTGTCCAGTTTTACTTCTCCTGATGCTGAAAAATTCTGGTCTGATGAGTATGCAGAAGCAGTTAAAAGTATATTGCCTAAGTTGTCTTCCAATAATGTTCAAGTGTGGAATATTGGGTGCGGAAAAGGCTATGAAACGTTTTCATTCGCTTGTATACTGAAATCCCGGTACCCGAATGGAAATCTGAAAATTTGGGCAAATGATAATGATATTATGTCAATATCAATTGCACCGAATATAACATTCGAATCGACTGAAGTTCCGGAATTTTGTAAAAGTTTTATCACAAAAGGCCGAAACGGATATACATTTAATCAAACGATTAGAGATTCTATTGTATTTGAATATCATGATATTTCACATGATAATACTTTACCAAATATTGATATTATCCTTGTCAGGGATACGCTGTCATATTTCGAAAGTGCAATGCAAAAAACGCTTATTGATAGTTTTGGTGATATCTTAAAAAAAGATGGTATTGTTATACTTGGAAAAAATGAGCGGCTGGATAGTGATCGGTGGCAATTTATTGGCAATGATATTGTTTCAATGTCTGTACGTACATAGTTAATGCTATGATTACTTTAGATTCTTTGAGATTATGTGGAATCGTTAATTCAATTTGAAAGGAGGGTACCGTCGTTCGTCCATAAAGTGGGTATCCACGGCGGAAATGTGATGAGAGTTGAATATATTAACCCATTTGTTGAGGCATCACTTAATATACTGCGGGAGGTTATGGGTGTTGAGGTTAAGCGTGGGGATCTTTATTTAAAATCCTCGACAATGTCGATTCAAGGAGTTGCTGCTCTGGTTGGACTCGCAGGAGATGTTGAGGGACGGGTTCTCTTTGATATGTCTAAACCAACCGCCTTATATGTTGCAGGACTTATGAATGGCGAAGAATTTGACACAATTGACGAAATGGTCAAAGCTACCATAACTGAGCTTGCTAACATGATAACAGCACAGGCTGTCACAAAACTCCATGATATAGGATTCCGGTTTGATTTAACACCTCCGGCACTTTTTACTGGTGATAATATGGAAGTTTCAAATAATCTTGATGTAGAAGCTCTCATTGTTCCAATGAAATTTGGACCGAATGGCGGAGATGGAAAAATTGAGATAAATGTCGTTATTCGTGAACGGACCTAAATTTTTCATTTGACACAATAGATCGTTTTTGTTAAAATGTTGTGTAATGTCCGGTGGTAGCCGGAACGGGCGGTTAGCTCAGTTGGTTAGAGCACTAGCTTGACATGCTAGGGGTCACAAGTTCAAATCTTGTATCGCCCATAAAGTGTATTATTCTACTTTAAATGTAGACAGTTTTTCATTAAGCGTAGCAATGTTATTTTTATTTTCACCGCTTATCTCACTGACCCGTGCAACTGCGCTGTTTATCTTGTGTGTACCGTTCGCCATCTCGTTCATGCCATGCTCTATCTCGCCGGTTATTATCGCAAGATTCTTGCTTTCCTGAATAACGTCACTGCCCTCTTCGGCTATTTCGTCAGAGCGCTGCTTCACGACATCGGTAACACCCTTGAGCCGGCTTATTGCCTCCAAGATATGCTTACCGCCGGTCTCCTGCTCCTCCATTGCCGCACGTATGCTCTGCTCCTGCGTTGAAACCGTTTGGACATCCTGTTCAATATGCTTGAACCGGTCCATAACGACCGCAGTTGATTTGGTAATTATATCTATAGATTCTTTGATTTTCTTGAGCCGCGCTGAAGTAGTCTTGGATTGTTGTGCAGCGGATTCCGCAAGCTTCCGGATCTCACCGGCAACGACCGCAAAACCCTTGCCGGCTTCACCCGCATGGGCCGCTTCAATCGCCGCATTCATCGAAAGGAGATTCGTTTGACTCGATATATTTTCCATTACCGCGTTGATTTCCACCAACCCCTCGGATTCACGGGCGATTTCTTTAATATCTGTGGAAACTTTCTGCAAATCCGTCCGGCCTATTTCCGCGGATTCGGCCAGTGTGTTGATATTCTGGGTATTTTGTATCAAGGTTCCGGCAACTTCATGAACATTTTCCAGCATTTCCTCGATAGCCGATGAAGATTGGGACACATCCTCATGCTGAGCATTGATACGCTCATGAAGGGCCGTGATATGCTCCATAATGCGTTTCATAGCATCGTTGGTTTTTGTTACACTGACGGACTGCCGGTCGGTTTGCGCTTTCATACTTTTAATATTCGCGGTTATTTCATTGATGGCAGATGCACTTTGCGTGGCGTTTACTGCAAGCTCACCGCCAGTTTGTGCAAGCGGGCCAGTTTGATGCTTGATAACATTGATCAAATCCTTGATCTTCCCAAAAGTAAGGTTGAGAAAATTCGCCAAATCGCCAGTCTCATCGTGATGCTCGACATCGAGGCGTTTTGTCAAATCCCATTCCGCTGCAATGACTTTGAGCACACCCATTATATAGCGCAGCGGCTTCAAAATCCTCACAATAAACACATTAAATATGATAAAAATCAGCAGTACGAGAATGAATATAACGATAAACACCAGAGTCATCGGACTCTCAAAAAGCATTCCCATGGTTATTGGAATACCGGCAACCATATACCAGCCGAGACTTGGCAGGCTGATCACTGCATACTCGGTATTATCGATCAAAAAAGTCTTGGTTGAATCCGGCTCTAAAGACCATGCAGCCTCGGCGACTGCTTTACCCGCTGCTCCAAGATGATCGGTGATGAGTACGCGCGTTTCCAAGCCCATAAGTGACGTATCTTTCGCACCTTGTATGATGTTTTTCGAATCAAATAAATACAGGTTTACATTAGGAGCAAGTCCTTCATAAATTCCGTCAATAAATCCGGACACATCAATACCGGTTCCGACTATTCCTATACCTTTCCCTTGGCTCCGGACCGGTACATCAAGCCAAAGCATTGTTTTTTTGATGCCGACGTCATAATTAACAGAAAAGGTATACGGCTCATCTCCATTGAGTGTTTCTAAATACCACGATGAAGTTGGATCCGCCGGATCAAGTGTATAAGTATATTCATTACCAAAATAGTATAGTTTATCCTCATCACTCACCCAAAAAATATTGTTGCCGGTAAAGGCACGGCGGTATCCGGCAATTTCGTCAAAGGCAAGTTCTTTCAAATATTCGTCATCCGGATCGAGGAAGTGCCGCCGGACAACAGTGGAATCGGCCATTTTGAGCGCTATAGCAACTTCAGCGCCAATTTGCCCTTCCAGTTTGAACTTCTTAGTTTCAGTTATCCGTGACACATCTTGCACTGCCGCATTGTTGACTATATGCCGCATCGACAAGAGAAAAGCTGCAATTCCACCGAAAAGAATCACCGAAAAGAATATCGCGGAAAACAGAAGCGCTTTGTTTTTTATAGAAAGATTGATCTGCTGCATAAGACCGAATTATTTAACCTGTAAAAATCTAAATTTGCTATTCAGTGTACAGTTATTTGCTATGTTTGTCAACTATTTAGTTGATGACTCTATTCTCAACGGGGATGCTTTTGATAAAAATTTCACCGGGATTTTTACGTGATTTTTACCATCTCTTTTGCTAGAAAGAAGATCTGAGGTCTGACCCCTTTAAAAACTAAAATAAAAAACATGAACCACGAAGGGAAGAGGCGAGAAAGCCGATGAATTCATGTTTTAATTCTAATGAACTTAAAAAAACCTGGGGATTTTTATAAAAAACTGAAGTATCCAGGGCTATTTTACTTATGCGTTAGAGCCTTCGGCTAGTTTTTCGGTCATGATTCTACTGCGCGCGGCCAAATTACTCAATCCCCGGATTGATTCGCTCAAAATCTTGTTGTCTTCGATGATGCCGGTAGTCGATTTCCGGACTGATTCAGATTCAGCAGCGATTGCCTGAACCGTTTTCCGGACTTTTTCTGAATAGATCATTTGTTTTTTCAGTTCATCTTTTATATTGGTAGAAGAACCGGCCAAATTTGCCATTGCCTCATGAATAGAACTGGTACTGTGCGTCTGATCATGGCTTTCTGTATTCACTTCATCAATTTGCTCAGCGGTGGATTTCGCTCCTGAGGTAATTTCCATCAATGCACTGTACACATGAGCCGTATGATCCGTACCTTCCTGAATCTTTTCTACCATATCAATGATGATTGCCCGGATATGCCCCACCTGCTGTTTTTGGGATTCTGACAATTTTTTGATTTCGGTGGCGATGATTGCAAAACCTCTTCCTGCACTTCCGGCATGGGCAGCCTCTATCGCAGCATTCATGGACAAGAGACTCGTTTGTTCGGCAAAATTTTCAACCAATGATATGACGCCGGAAATACTGTCAGACGATTCGGAAATACGCTGCATCGTACTATCGAGCGCAAAGGCTGCTTTTTTACCGGATTCGGTCATCGTTTCCAGGTTCTTGGTAAACGAAAGTGTCCGTTCAATATTAGTAGTGATCACTTCAGTTCCGGCCGATAATTGTGCACATGCTTCCGCAATCCGGGAAATTTCTTCGATCTGCCTCTCGATATTTTCGTTTATATGCCTGATAGAATTGACAAAATCATTTATAAGCTGATCGGCTTTTTCAGATTCCTGTACTTGAAGCTCGGACTCTTTTCCAATGGCAAGACCGCTTTCCACGGATTCCTGTACAGCCGCAGCCGCATGTCCACTCGCATGATCGAGTTCCTGTCCCAATCCGGTGATCACGGCAGCCGCATCCTGTATTTTTGTGAACGATTCCCGCAAATGTCGTGCATTTATTTCGATTTCGCGCGCATACTGATCAGATTCAGTCTTCAGCCGAGCCTGCCGGAACGACATGGCAAAAAATATTGAAATGTTGAGCAGAGAGAGTCCGATTCCCTGAAACCATAGCACCGGCACACTGCCTCTCATTAAAAAATACAGATCATGTGACGCACAGCCGATTCCGATTATGATTCCAATCAATATTGGTACAGCGGCATAAATATTTTCACCTTTACGCAGCGCATGAATTATTATGTAAGAGCTGCCGAGAATTGCAATAAATACGAAAATGCACGCGGAGTTGAAAATAGCGTTCATGATGGTTTCGTCGCCGGCCGTTGCTATTAAAAGAATTGCTACCACACATGAGAGAGTGGCTGCAGCCGGTATCAAAAAACGGTTCTTGAAAACATTAAAAAAAGAGGTGAGAAAAGAGGGCAAGAACAGTAGCGAAGATATCATCAGCGCCAGGCTGAGCCCGGTCGTCCACTTCCATTTGAAGGGCCACACACTCACGCCGCGGTAGTAAAGGTAGGGCGCAAAAAAGAGCATGATGATCGCGAGGAGCAGATTATCTTTATCGGTGCGTTGAAATAAAAAAAGAGAAAGGCAGAAGAGTCCCAAAAAGAAGCACAGTGACGCGATGATTCCGCTAAATCTGCCGTTCCAAAAGTTGACCACATTTATATCAAAATTCCGTGCCGCTTTGTTGCCGATGCTATACATTGGAATGGATATTTTAGTGGCTCTATTCGCACAGCGCAAGGCTATTGTCAGTTTTGTTCCTGGTGTATTTATCGTAGAAGGAAGGAGAAAAGCCGCGGCGTATTGCCGTGAGACATTAAAATCCGGATCAATTTGCCCTCTGGATCCAACGTACTGTCCATTTATGTACACGTCCATTGCAGTGCCGAGAATGCTACTGAGAAACCACAGATTCTGATTCGCGGCCGGAATCGTCCATTCGGTCCGCATCCAAAAAACAGTCAGCGACTTCCCCGGTTTAAAACTAGCCGGCAAGGAGAGTTGATCCCATGCAGAATCATCGAAAGCCGGATCCGTCCATTCCAGATTATCCCCAACCTTCAAGCGCCATGTGTTTAGCTCATAACGTTCTTGCTTTTCACCGTCAGCACACCCCGCAAGCATAAGTACACATAACATATAGAACGCAATTTTCACTATAATCACCTCATACAGGGCCGGAAAGCTGAACGCCATTGTATCACAAATCCGGACCTTATGGTATAGTAATAGTTATGGAAAGAACATTTATTATGTTGAAACCGGGCGTCCTCCACAGACGAATTGTCGGGGAAATTATCAGCCGGTTTGAAAAAAAAGGTTTGAAAATTGTTGCGCTTAAAGTGATGCGTATAGATCCGGCTACAGCTGAAGCGCATTATGCGGAACATCGCGGCAAAGCATTTTACCGGGATCTCACTTCGTACATTAGCTCTGGGCCGGTTGCTGCATTTGTTTTGGAAGGAGAAGAGGTGATCAACACGGTGCGGCGGCTGATCGGTAAAACCGATGTTAAAGATGCGGTGCCGGGATCGATCCGGGGCGATTTTGCGTACACAACGATGTTTAATGTTGTACACGCCTCGGATTCGCTCGCAAATGCCGAGCGGGAAATTGGAATCTTTTTCCGGAGCGATGAAATTTGCGAATGGGAGGACGGCAATGCCGATTGGCTCTAATGATTTACCGCGGTGGAATCTCGATTCCATTTATCCGGCCTTTGATTCTCATGAATATCTGCATGACAAAGAGATTCTCAAGGAAAAAATTGAGGATTGCGCCGCACTTTCCGTAACTTTACGGAAACAATTTAACCAACTTTCCCGATCCTTTTTGTTTGGGGTGATTCGTGCATTTGAATCCGCGCAAGACATGGCCGAAACACTGAATGCGTATACAGAAGCTGTGTACACAGCAGATACCCGGAATGAAGAAGCGCTCAAGGAAATTAACGCACTTGACATGCAGTGCCTGCCGCTCAAAAAAATACTCGTTGAATTCCAGCAGACTCTCTTTCAGCACCGGGATGAAATCATGAATGCTCTGGAACTGCATCCGGAATATGCTGACTACCGGTTTTTCATCGAGGAATCTGTCAAAAAAGCTACGCACCAACTTCTGCCGGATCAAGAAGAACTCGTTGCAGACCTGAGCCGTTCCGGAGCTGACGCATGGGCGCGCCTCCATGAAAGCATGTCTTCAAATCTTTCCATAGTGTGGAATCCGGATACCGGCGAACAAAAAACGGTGACTGCGCTCCGTGAATTAGCTTTTAGCCCTGACCGGACTATTCGTGAGAAAGCCTACCGGACAGAATTAACCGCATGGCAAAACGTTGAGCGGCCCATTGCCGCTTGTTTGAATGGAATCAAGGGATGGTCAATAACAATTGACAAGCGCCGGCGCTGGGAGACTCCGCTCCACAAGTCTGCTTTTCAGTCCCGTATAGAACCGGAAACGCTGCATACGCTTGTCGAGACAGTGGAGGAAAGCCTGCCGATCTTCCGCCGGTATTTGCACTTAAAAGCCAAGCTCCTCGGCATACCGGTGTTGAGATTCTATGATCTCTTTGCTCCGGTCGGCACTAAAAACAGCCGGACATGGACATGGGAAGAGAGTGCGGATTTTATCGTCACACAGTTCAGCGCCTTTGATCCGGATTTCGGAGCTTTTGCCAAACGTGCTTTTGATTCTCAGTGGATCGATGCAGGCGGTCGGGAAGGAAAAGTCGGCGGTGCATACTGTACGGATTTTCCGCTCAGGGGCGAATCCCGGATTCTCTGCAATTTTGACGGATCCTTTGATTCAGTCAGCACGGTCGCGCATGAACTCGGTCATGCATGGCACCATGAATGTATCAAGGATCTTCCTCGTTCCCAGTCTCAGTATCCAATGACCTTAGCAGAAACCGCAAGTACCTTTGCCGAAACCATTGTTTTTGAAGGTGCGCTCGCAGCAGCCTCGCCGGAAGAGCGGATCGGATTGATCGAGGGTAATTTAAAAGATTGCTGCCAAACTGCGGTAGACATCCTCAGTCGGTTTTACTTTGAAAAGGCGGTTTTTGAACAGCGTGAACGATCAGAATTGTCACCGGCTGAATTCTGCGCGCTGATGATCGAATCACAAAAACGTACCTATGATGACAGCTTGGATCCGGAGTTTTTACACCCCTATATGTGGGCAGTAAAAAGCCATTACTACAGTGCAGCGCTTCCTTTTTACAACTATCCGTATGCGTTTGGGCAATTGTTCTCACTCTCTCTTTACGCTCAAGCGCAAAAACAGGGACCCGACTACAAAGAATCCTACCGGAAATTACTCCGGACAACAGGACAGGCATCGGCTGAATCAGTAGCGGCACTCACAGGATTCAACATTAGGAACCGGGAATTTTGGCTCCATGGTGTATCGCTCATCGAACAGAGGGTCCGCGAAATCGATTCTCAATAGAATAGCTTTTATCGTCAACTACCCATCCCTAAAGGATGGGCTTGCGATTGATTTCACAATTGTTCCTACTTCTTTCCGCTCTCGCGGGCTTTTCAGAGTCTTTCACTTGTTTCCAGTACAAGCCAGTGCTTCCCTGTCTTCCTGCCATTGCAACAGTAGTGTGATCCAGTTGCAACCAGATCATTTGAATATAAAAGCCTTGGTTATCAGCTTTCATGAGGAGACTAGTATAGATTGCTCGACAGCTTTTAGGGACGGAGGTCTGTCCCCAGTAGCCGGTGCCACGGCAGCCGCTCCAACACCCACTCCGGCGCGGGCTTCACTACCCGGGTAATTCCAGTCTGGTGATGGTGCAACCCACCCCATGGCCAATCTTCCGGACGTTCCACGATACCAGCTTTTACCGGATTCTGATCAATGTAGTTATAAACCGTTATAAAATCCTCATCATCTATAATTTCCCGCGAGAAAAATCGATCTCCCCATAAATGTCCGGTTTTTCCATACTTGTGATTCCAGCGAATCGCAAGAACCATCTTGATCCATTTCATTAGCACCGATAAACTTTGCCCCAATTCCGGCGTGATCAAAAAGTGAAAATGATTATCCATGATACAAAAATTGTGAAGCTCAAACTTATAGTTCTTTTTAGTTTTTGCCTCCTCGATCACTGTTAAAAACATCTCTTTATCCTCATCATCCTGTAGGTCGAAAGCCTTCCGGTTGATTTCCGATGCCACATGGTAGGTTGATCCCTTACTGGTATCTCCTCGTTCTGGTCGCGCCATAGATTCCTCCTCGATCGCCGGCACTACACAGCGATCAAAGTAAAATACGGATCGAGACAGTAGTTTTGATTCGGTTTGCCGGAAAATTTTTAAATTTTGGGGACAGACCTCTAGCATTTATTTTCAATATATATAATTAACGTCTTCCCATACCACCGCCGGGTCCCATACGTCCGCCGGTATTACCTACGCCTGAAACAAGCGAGTTAGTAGTAAAATTTCCGACATTTGTTCCTTTCGTGTATACGGCGCCGGAAAACAATCCATGGAAATCTGTTCCGCTGGAAATATTGCCTCCGGTGTAGATGACATATTCTGTGCCGGATTCTATAGATGGGCTGCTAAACAATAATGTCATACGTTGACTATAAATACGTGGCATTTTGAACGTGAGTACTTCTTTTGCGCCTACTACTGTTTCGATCCGTATAACTGCAACATTGGGGGTAGCTGTGCTGAAAATTACTGAACATTGGGTGCAGGCACTCGCTGTTGGGCTGCTGGTTGCGCCGCCGATTCCGATGAGTGTACCACCGGTTATGCTGAACCGGCTTTGATCGCAATCGAATCCTTCTTCCATGCCGGATGCACCGGCTGAAACGATAAATCCGCCGGTTATGCTTAATGTACCATTAGAATCGATTCCGTCATTAGTCTGGCTCAGGCAATAAATACGCCCGCCGTCGATTTGAATATGATTACTCGCATTGATGCAGTCGTCATAAGCCTCGATATCAATATCCCCGCCGGTTATGGTTAAAACCTTTTTACTCTCCAGTCCCTCAGCCTCAAAACCGTATGTTCTAATGACTATGGTACCGCCAGTTACGGTGAGATTACTATCGCTTTTAATTGCTTTCGCGGCTGTGTCATTATTTCTGTCGTATACATACTGTCCGCCAGTTGTACTGACGTTAACCATTCCACCGTTTATATTTAAATCCCCATCCACGCTGATGCCTTTTCCGCCGGTTCCAGTACTGGCAATGGTGAGCCTTCCTCCATTTATTGTTAAAATACCATCGCATTTTATGCCGGCCGGTGAAGTAATATCAGAATCTGCTGCTTCCCAAAACGCATTTCCGGATGTGTTGAGCGTTATGGCGCCTTTATTTAAAATAAAATCACTTTTTGCGCTAAAACCTTTTGAACCATTACCTGACACAGTTACTGCTATGGTTCCGGTACTGTTGACATTCATGATTCCGGACACCTTTATCCCATGTCCTTTTTCACCGGTTGTGTTTATGTTAATATTTCCCCCGGTTATAGTTAATATGCCATCGATTTCGATGCCTACGCTATCTGAGCGGATGTCAAGTGCACCGTTCTCAGTTACAATGATGTTACCTTTTGCAAGAAATGCTGCTTTCTTGGCTGCACCAGAGCTGATACGGTTGATGGTTCCATTAGTCAGGGTCAATGTTATGGTTTTGGTACTTTGAATGGTGACAGCTGCGCCGTTAGGGTTGATAAGGCTGAGACTACTGAGCACAACTGTAGCGGCATTATTGCTGTAGACCGTCACTGACCCGTTTGATGCGGCACCTGAAAGAACGAAGACCGTTTCAGCACCGGCATTTATGGCGTTGACTAGTATGTGTCCACCGGTGTTGGTAACGGTGACACCGCTGGATACCAATGGATTATCGATGACCACGCCATTCGCAGCGAAATCAATCCTGACTGCACTTACAGGTGACAGTGCGTTGACGTTCATGCAGAAAAATACCGAATATACAACTACGGTTAAAACATTGAATTTTTTCATGAAAATCTCCCTTATATGTGAAACACCATAACTCTAAAACACTCACATCAGCATAAAAGGTTACCCGGAATTTTTTGATTATGGGGACAGACCTCCATATCTTGTTATGTTATAACAACATATTTGGGGTCAGACCTCTATCTGTGTTTTTAAAAAATATAAAAATTCCCCCGTTGGTGAGAGTGCTTGCAAAATGTGTTTTTTCATAGTAGTATGAAAAATTGTGTGGGAGGCGGCATGAAATTTTTGTTTTGCATCGTACTAATGGCAGCGGGCGAATTTTTTGCACACGCGCAGGAGTCCTCGCCTGAGGATCAGCAACGGGAAACTATTCAATACGGGACTGAAACCGAGATTAGCGCACTGATTCAAGTTTTAAAAAACGAAAATAGTGTATACCTTGATGAGGATCTTGCGCTTCTGATGCAGACGACTGAAAATGCCGCTATTATGACCGGAATCTGGGCCTTTTTTGGGGATCGTGAAAAATCCGGTCTTGAAGAACGTGCGCTTCAAACTATTGATTCATATCAAGATACTGCTAACGAAATTGTGATCGCGGCCATCGAGTACCTTGGTAAAATGAAAAATCCGGATGCAGTTGAACCGCTCAAAAACCTTCTCGATACCGGAGATCGGGCATTTATGAATGTTTCGTTCCGGGCGCTTGGTAAAGTTTCAGCGGCGGCACCGGATGAAACGGCGCTTTATTTAATGGATTACTACACAAACCGGAATCCGGGAGATGAAAACCGCCGTGATCTTATCAGTGCCATTGGGGAAACCGGTTCCAGTGAAAGTATTTCCTTTTTGAGCGATATTGCGACAAATAATGAGGAACGTCCACTGCTTCGGACTGCTGCGCTGGAGGCTTTGTCAAAACTTGGGGATTCCTCCGGACTCGATGCGGTACTTTCCGCGGTGAATGCCTCGGATCCAACGGTCCGGGCGAGTGCGATTGCCGCGCTTGGACCTTTTTCCGGTGATCGTGTTGATTCCATTATTTTGGAAGGGTTCAGGGATTCTTTTTACCGGACTCGAATCGCCGCGGCCACAGCGGCCGGTGAGCGCCAACTCGAATCTGCAATTCCTTACTTAAAGTACCGGGCAGAGCGGGACGAGGTTCCGGCTGTAAAAGACGAGTCGATCCGGGCATTGGCTGCCATTAACAATGCGGAATCCAATGAAATTATCGGATCTCTTTTTGAGGCACGGAGGAATCCGGAGCGGGTCAGGGTCATTGCCGCGGAAATGCTCCTCAAAAATAATCCGGATTTCTATACACAAAAAATCGTAGACGAACTTGATGAAGCAAAACGCGCCCGTCTGACCTCGCTGTACAATGGACTTCGCCGCGTCTTGGGTCAGGCAGTGACTCCGGAACTTGAAGCTCTGGCGCGACGGTTCATCACGACCGGACCTGCCGATGAACGCTCCATCGGACTCGATATGGTTGTCAACAACCATTTCACCAGCCTCGAATCTGAGCTTCAACTCTTGACACAGGATAAAAATGCCAGCCTCGCCCGGAAAGCGCTGCGGACATTGGAACAACTTGGAATCTCGCCAGCGAAGCCGGAATCAGATAGTGAAACCCTAGCCTCACCTGAAGAAAATCCGGAATGAGTGTAACCGGCAGGTCTTGATACTATCATATCTTATAACGTATACTTGCAACCATGAGTATCGGTGATATCATCCCCATTGTGGCGGCTGTTATAATTCTCACCCTCGTTGTTCTTGTTATCGTAAATCTTACGGGACGTTCCAAAAATTCGGCAAAAGATTCAGCCGGAGGCAAATCGACTAAAGCCCGGAAAACAACGACATTCAAGGACGCAAGCAAGAAACTTTCTCAAAACCCCCGGGATCCGGGGGCGCTGGCAGTTGTCGCTGATGCCTATTTTACTGCGGAAGATTGGGAAAAAGCTAGTAAAACCTACCAAATTTTGCTGGAAGTGGCTTCCCAAGGATCTGAACATAAGGTAAATGAATTCGAAGCGTACCAGCGCTATGGAATCTGTGCGGTGAACTTAGAGCAGCCGGATGATGCCTATAGAGCGCTTCAATCCGCGTATGCGCTGAAGCAGGATGATTTTGAAGTCAACTACAACTTGGGAACCATGGAATTTCAAAAAAAAGGCTATGATAAAGCGATTGTGCTGTTGCAGGCTGCTCGTTCAGCGAATCCGGAGCATACACCGACTCTGCGATGTTTAGGACAGTCATTTTTCAGAATGAACCGGTATAAAGATGCTATGACGAGTATACGCCGGGCAATAGAATTATCGCCGGATGATAAAGAATCACTGTTTGTTCTCGGAGAATGTTACAACGAGGCCGGTCAGCCGGATCAAGCTCTTAAAATATTTTCACACCTCCGGCCGGATCCGGGATTGGGTCCTGATGCTTGCTTAAATGCCGGACTCCTTAATTTTAATCAGAATCAATTCGAAGCATCTATTGAAGATTTTGAAATTGGATTAAAACATGAAGCTATAAAACCGGAAACGCTGCTCGAACTGCGTTACCGGCTTGCAGTTGCATATATTCGTGTATCGAATATCAGTAAAGCCCTCCCTCTCTTAAAACAGGTAAACAACAGTAGTCCGGATTATAAAGATGTCAAGATGCTAATCACAAAATATCAGGAACTCAACAGTAATAAGAATTTGCAGATATTTTTAATGGCTTCATCAGCAGATTTTGTGGCATTGTGCCGGCGTATTGTAATGGGTTATTTTACAAAAAGCCGGGTAAAAATTGCTGACATTTCTCTTCACATGAACGATTGGGCCGATATTTTAACTGAAGTTGATACACAAAAATGGTCAGATACTGTTATGTTCCGGTTTATCCGGACAACGGGACCAGTTGGAGAAATGGTTGTCCGGGATTTTCACCAGCGCTTCAAAGAGGTAAAAGCGGGACAAGGTATTTGCATTACTGCCGGAATTTATTCTGAAGAAGCTCGGCGTTTTACCGAAGCTCGTCTCATCACCTTAGTAGATAAAGAAAAACTTGCAGTAATACTGAAATCGATTGATTCAAAGGTAAAAAATGCATAACCGGATGGATTACCATCGTGATAATCGGAAATTTTAATGTTTCCAGTACACTATTATTTATTGAAGGGGGCCTAAAGTCCAATCCTGATAGTCTGGAATCCTCCAAAAAACATTTAATTTATACCTTTACATTTGGTTGGGAATCACGGTGTTGTAATGCAAGCATAACGACTGCGCCTACCGTTGTCGCGGCAGTGAGTACCATAGCAATGGTGGATGCCAGCGGCCAGTTCCGGCTTTTTGTGAGTTGATCTGCGATAATATTGCCGAGCATATACGAATCTTTGCCACCGACCAAAAGAGGAACCGCGTAGGCACCAAGAATAGGAATAAACGTAAATAACACAGCTGTATAAATTCCGCTCCGGATATTGGGAAGGAGAATCCGGAAAATCGCGACAGCTTTACCGGCGCCTAAGTCGCGGGCCGCCTCTAGAAGTGAAAAGTCAAATTTATCAATGGTGGAAAAAAGGGGTAAAATCGCATAAGGTAAATACATATAGACAAGAACAAGAACAACTGTTTTTTGGTTGTAGAGAAAGTGAATATATTCATCAATCAGTCCGATTCGCAGCAGAAAATCATTTAGAAATCCATTGTTGCCGAGAATATTCATCCACGCAAAAACCCGGATGAGAAAATTGGTCCAAAAGGGAATAATAACCAAAAGAAGGAGGAAATTTTGATTTCGGCTTTTTGCCATGAAATAACCGCAGGGAAGAGCTATGAGAATAGTAATCGCGGTGGCAATTAACGAAATAACCAATGTCCGTCCTGTGACGAACAGCAAACTCCGGTTTGCAAGCCCTCGGTAGGCATCGAGCGAAAATTCCCATACAACACCGCCGTATAGACCTTTCTTGAGAAAACTGTAGACAACGATGATGAGAAGCGGCGCGAGAAAAAAAACCGTAAACCACAGTGTCATAGGGGATGAGTACGGAAGCCCCAAATTACGTTTGCCTGGACTACTAATCATGCCGGATAGTACACAAAAAAAAATATCCAGCGTCAAGAGTCCGGAATCGATCCGTTATTCCACTTCTATGCCAGCCGCTTCCGTATACCGGATTAACACATCATAGCCCCGGATCCGGACTTGCAATGGCCCCTGAAATAAACCCTCGCGTACAACTGCACCGGTTGCACCTTCAGTGAATCCCATATCAGCAAGGCGTTTCCCCACCTCTTTATCCAATTTTACCTGCCGGACCTTGAATGAAATGCCTTGCGGTGAATCTGCTAAACACATAATTCCTCCTTTTTTGTTAGTCTAGTATAACAACAGAAAAATGTCAAGTATATTCACAATTTTTGTATCATGGATAATCATTTTCACTTTTTGATCACGCCGGAATTGGGGCAAAGTTTATCGGTGCTAATGAAATGGATCAAGA
>BOBG01000021.1 GCA_026002265.1 Spirochaetia bacterium | reverse complement strand
CAATAAAACGGTACACAATGTTCCATCCGAGAATATTTTGATTCTCATGGAAAAAATTCTGGGGCTTCCACCTTTTGTTTCAAAAGCATCGGCCGGAAAAGCATAAGAATCTTGTTTTCCAACTGCAAGCCCGTAGATTCCGGCAGCCGGCGCCCACCGAGGAATGCGACCCTCTGTCATTTCGAGATCTGAGCCGGAACGTGAATCACTCAGCGTACCCCGGAATTGGTACCAATGGGAAAAAGAATCCGCTTGTTCTGCAAAATAGCCGGGATTGGTACTTTTTGACGAAACCGGCAGTTTTAGCTCTTGCGTTTTTCCCCGGATAGGAGATGCACCGGGCCGGAAGGGAAAGGTCTCGGTCCGGATAATCTGGAACCCATCGTTGTCCGGAACTGTCCATAACAGACGGTTTGCTCCCTCAGCGATCCGCCCTTCCGCGATTTTTTCAGAACCCCGGTACCATACAATATAAGGATTAAGTTGAGAATCATAACTAACCGGAACTTCTAATAAAACCGTTGTACTCGGCGGTATTAAATGAGAAGTATTAGAAACATCTGCTTGATAACTTTGAAGCGCACCGATGCTGAATTCAGCATCTCCAATGAAGAAAAAAGGTTTTTCGGTCCGGGCGAGTAGGTCTTTTTCCCCACGAATCTCAAAAACCAAAGAATATTGTCCTACTGCTATTGTAGGCGGTATTTCAAAGGCCGGTAGTACAGCGCCGAATGTTTCAAGCGTAATGACAGATGATTCCACAGATTCTTCATCAGAATCTTTCGATGATTCCTCAGGATCTTCTGATGATTCTTCCTCAGTATTGTTCCGTTGATTCCGGGTGCGGGATATATACCGGATCTTTGTGCCAGGAACCTCGCCGGATGCATTCTGTAAACAAACGGAAAATTCCCGTACATCCGGATCCCTCTCGATAGAATTCACAAAATAGAGCTGAATCTGATCCGCGGTTTTTATGACAGCGTATTCGCTAATCGAGGTACCGCCGACACCTGCATCCACTTGATAAATCCCCTCGGAAGGGAACAGCACATTTTCGCAGGCATTCAGAAGAATAATAGTTGTTATGAGTAAAAAGCTACACTTTTTCATCATGATCTACTAGAGAGTCTATCATAAAATTGAGACAATTTCTATTTTTTTCAGGTCAAAAGTGCTTATTCCGGTAAAATAATGGTGTGAATCCGGACTTCCCGGTCCCTGGCTGCACGGAACACCATCTCTGAGGAAACCGAGCCGCGTTGTACCGGGTGCGGTGGGGCATCGCCGATCAAAATTATGATTCTCGATTCCGCCTCCCACTTAAACCGGGTAAGCCCCGCATACAGAGCTTCATACACTGCCTCCGGAATATCATTTCCGCCATCAACAGTGATATGATCGATGGTTTGCTGAAGTGTTTGAACATTTTTACTAAACGGAATGACTCGGTTGAGGTATGAATCCCGGTAATCCCGGTAGAGAACCATGCCAATCTGGTAATCCGGAAAACCGGCACATACCTCTTTAAGCATAGGGACAAGGGAGTGTTGGATAACGATCATTTCGTCCCGCATACTTTTGGTCGTATCAAGGCAGATCACTATATCTATTTCTTTCCCTTTTTCACGTTCCAGAATTGCCCGGAATTTTTCGATCATATCGGATCCGTCCATTGCCCAGCGCAAGGTTCCGCCTCCGAGTGCGGCGATTCCGGTAAATGCATCAATGGTTTCGATGCTGTACTTTCCGGCCGGCGGCCCCACAAAAATCTGCGGACTCACCCGGAGTACAAAAGGATTATCGTGAAATTCACGCGCATAATCCGCAAATGGCAGGACAAAAGTCCGTACGTTGAAGTAGGTACCATCTACAACAGCAACTTCTCCATGACGAGTGTCTTCGTAACCAAATAAAAGGTGCGTAGGGAGATACAGGTGAAAAGCAGCGCCGAGTACTGGATGAGGTTCCGGTGTGGAATCAACGATAGAGAATGCACCGGGCCCGCCGGAAATCGGCAATCCGTCAATGATCCGTTTTTCATTACCATTAATTGCATTCCATTGGGAAGCCCGGTACGCATAATTCGGTTCCCTCATATCAGGATCCCGAGTCGATTCAACTAACAGTACTGAATTGATATCCGGTTTTTTCCGCACAAAAAGATGAAAGCCGCCGATCCCTTGTTCAACCGCAATATCTTCTTGAGTTATAAATAAATCCGGACTTAGGCCTCGTTCTTGAGACAGAAGCAGCACACTGCATCCGGAAATGAACAGGAGAGTAAACAAGCTCTTTGGTACCATAGTTTATTATTATCACCACAAATGGCAGAAAATTGCAACCAGTTGAAACACGGTTCAGGAAGAATTTTATAGTTGAATAATATTTGCTTTATATATAGAATGAGTTGGATCAACAGTGTGGAGTTGTGGCATGGAAGGCAATGTGAGACTTACATTGGATCTGGATAACAAAATATATACATGAGGACACACTAGCTTCATAAAATTTACAAAAACCGCTATTTCAGGCATATTTTTTGAAATAAGGAGAATTTATGATTAAAGTTTCATCCCGGAAAACTGCTGATCTTGATGGACTTTGTAATGAATTAAATCAGCCGAATATAAAAGTTGTGCTCTATTTTTTTTCTGTTGAATTTGCTAATTCATCTATACAGACGGCCATTAAAAAAAAATTCCCCCAAGCTGTATGCGCCGGTGCTTCTATGGTCGGCGGCTGGTGTACATCTGGGTCATTGGAAAAAGGTATTATAGCTATGTCCTTATCTGATGAAGAAGTAGAAGATGCTTTTGTGATGCTTCAAGAAGGGGTACAAAAGAATCCTGACGATGCTGCACAGAAAGCAGTAAATGAATTATCACGGAAATATAATTATCAAGCGCTGGATCCTGATAAATATCTGGGGATTTTATTGATCGATGGATTTTGTTTAGCAGAACGAATAGTCCATATTTTTAATGAGGACGAAAGGTTTAATATACCTTTTATCGGTGGTGCTGCTGCGGACGAAATGACCTTTACCAAAACATTTGTCAGTGCAAATAATCAAATATCAGGTGATGGTTTTGTGACACTTGTTATGAAAATGAAAATACCATTCTATTACAATCATTATGTACATTATCTCCCGACCAGAACATCATTTATGGTAACAAAAGCTGACCCGACAGCACGAATTATTGCTGAAATAAATGGACAGCCCGCAGCGCCTTATTTTGCAAAATTGATTGGTATTCCCAGTGTCGATCAACTTACATTTGATATATTTTCAAAGCATCCGGTCGGCATTATTATCAATAACACCGTTTATTTACGGTCATCAAATAGAGTTATCGATGGAACAAAATTGTTGTTTAATACGCCAGTAGAAACGGGAACAAAGTTATTCATGTTGGAGCAAGGTGACATAATTGATAATGCACGGAAGGCAGTCCGGGAAGCAGAATCCTACATACCACATTTACAGGGAGCAATTTTTTTCAATTGTGTATTCCGGTACCTTGAATTAAAAGATGATAATAAAATTGATGCTTTTAATGATGTATTCAAACATCTTAGTTTTATAGGTTTTAATACGTTTGGTGAAGAATTATTTACCCATCATAATCAAACATTAACCGCAGTATTTTTTGGAAAAGGAGATAAAAATGATTCTGAGAATTAAGCGATTATTTCATTATATTAACAGTAAAATCAAGGTAATGAGCTTTGAAATTCTTTCCCGGATTGAATTGCTCAATGTAACGATTCATTATTTAAATAGTACGTTTAGTCATGTTTCTGATGTTATGAACCATGCATGGTCTTCGTTACAAAAAGGTATTATGGCAGAAGGTGAAATATTCACAAAAAGTCATGAAAACACCGTCACTCTTGATAAAAGTTTTACGATTATTGAAACTGGGTTTCAAGATGCCTTCAAAATTACTGACACATTGCACACCATTGCAAAAAATGCCGGAGAAAACCTTTCAGTAATTCATAATATCACTGAAATGACTAATATTCTCGCGCTTAATGCTTCAATTGAAGCTGCCCGGGCCGGAAATGCGGGACGGGGTTTTGCTGTTGTGGCTGGAGAAATCCGTAAACATGCAGTGAGTACTAAAAATGCTGTTGGAGCTATTTCTGATGATATACGTATACTAATAACGAATATAAACGAGTTATCAAAAAAAATGGGTAGTATGAAATGCGAGGTACAACAGGGAAAAATTATGGTCAAGGTATTGGTCGAAAATGACAGTTCTGAACAAACTCTTATGAGTACTGTCGGCGACAATATTTCTGATATAGAAACTGCCTTTCAAGAATATAATGCTCTCAAGGAAAATATGACCCAAATGATCGAACAATCGAGTCTTTCCCGCAAGCAAATTGAAAAAATGCTCGGTGTGATCCAATCAAATTTGAATAAAATCGAAAATGAATGATCTTGCCTATACATTTAAAAGTATGGTATTTTTTATGTGGAGGTGTATTTCACCGGAGTCATAAGACATTCCGGATAGGTTCGTATCAAGCTCTCCACGCGTTGCGGAGGAACAACCTTCAGTTCGCTGTAATCTAGTGTAGAAAACCCGCTTCGGCGGCAGGAAGCAGAAATTAAACATCAAACTGGTACTCTGAAACACTGAGTAGCTTTGAATAAGTTTTAGAAGGCAGGTAATTGTGAAAAAATTATTGTGTATTATTATTGCTATGTGCTTTACCGGTGCTGCATTTGCAAACGGCACCCGTCAGTCGGCCGGAACCCAAAAAGCAGCCTTTCATATTGGTATGCTCACCGAAACCGTTTCCCAGGCTGAAGATGACTTGCGGGGTGCGGAGGAGTTGATCCGGCGCTACGGCAGAGTTTCCGAGGGCGGTATGATTGCCCATGTCACGTATCCGGATAATTTTATGGATCAACAGGAAGTTTTTATTTCTCAAATCGTGTCGATGGCTGATGATCCGTTGATGAAAGCGATTGTCGTTAATAATGCGATTCCCGGTACAGCCGAGGGATTCAAACGAGTCCGTGAACGGCGTCCCGATATTCTCCTCATCGCGGCAGAAGCTCACGAAGACCCTCTGGTTATCGAAGCTGCTGCTGATCTCGTTACCAATGCAGATTTTATATCTCGCGGCTACACGATTCCGTGGGCAGCGAAGCAGCTCGGAGCTGATACCTTTGTCCACATTTCTTTTCCCCGGCATATGAGCTACGAATCATTGGGACTCCGGCGGCAGATTTTTGAAGAAGCTTGTAAGGATCTTGGAATCCGGTTTGTGTTTGTGACTGCACCAGACCCGACCTCTGATGTTGGAATCGCCGGCGCTCAACAATATATTCTCGAACAAACTCCCGGTTGGATTGAACAATACGGTAAAAATGCAGCTTTTTTCTGCACAAATGATGCTCACACAGAACCGCTCCTCCGGCAGCTCCTCACCTATGGCGGAATGTTCGTTGAGGCGGATTTGCCATCACCGTTAATGGGGTATCCGGGCGCGCTTGGGCTCGATCTGTCCAACGAAACCGGCGATTTTCAGGCTATCTTGAAGAAGGTTGAAAACGCGATCATAGCTCGCGGCAGCGCCGGCAGGTTCGGCACATGGGCTTTTTCCTTCGGCTTCACCCAAAGTGCGGGCTGGGGTGAATATGCAAAACGGGTTATCGAGGGAAGCGCACAACTAGGCAACATGAACGATATGTGGGCAGCACTCGGTGAATATACGCCGGGTGCAAATTGGAACGGAGCCTATTATGTTGACGCAAATACCGGCGTCCGCGCCCGGAATCACCTGCTGATTTACACGGATACCTACATCATGGGTAAGGGCTACCTTCCTACCACAAAACAAGTTGTTCCAGAAAAATACTACAACATCAAGTTTCAACACTAACGAAAAATAAGGGGAAAGATATTTATTTTTCCCCTCCGAAGAGGGTGTTTCAGGTAAAATCCGCTAAGGTTTTATACATCTTTTTTTATCTCGTTTACTGGAAATGAGATTCGAGGTCTGACCCCATAGTTAATTTATCACTTGCTTTTTTCCCAGATCCGCTTTAATATTATTTAATAGGATTGGCAAAGGAGCTATCATGAAACGCGCATCGGTATCGTTACTTTTATGTTTCAGTTTAATACTTTTCTCCTGTGCCTCTGTTTCGCGGACTGCTGATTATGCCGGTTTAGGGCTTCCGACCGATCCGGTGCCGGTAAGTGAAGCGCTCCGGGCTGGTACACTTTCCAATGGAATCCGTTATTTTATTGTGGAAAATAAAGTTCCGGCGGATCGTGCCTTTATGACACTCGCTGTAAACGCCGGGTCCCTTTTTGAAGAAGACAACGAGCGCGGTTTTGCTCATTTTGTTGAACACATGGCATTCGAGGGAACTGCACGGTTTCCGGGATCAGAATGGGTTAATTATCTACGGTCATTGGGGATGCGTTTCGGTCCGGATGTCAACGCGTACACGAATCAAGATGAAACTGTGTACGGTATTGAAGTGCCGGTTGAGACAACCGCAGACGGAATTAAAAGGATTCCTGATAAGGCGTTAGCGATTTTTGATGATTTGACGTACGCACTTAATTTTGATCTGGATACGGTGGAACGGGAGCGTTTGGTTGTTTTGGAGGAGAACCGGGCGCGGCTTGGCGCCACTGAGCGGATATGGAGACAGATTCGGCCGGTTTTTTTTCATGGATCAAAGTATGCGGAACGCGATCCCATCGGCACGCCGGAAGCGCTCAATGCTGCGACTGCCGATCAGCTTAAAGCCTTTTACCAAAAATGGTACCGGACTGATTTGATGGCGCTTATTCTTGTCGGAGATTTTGACGGTGCGGCTCTGGAAGCAGAGCTGAATGCTCATTTTTCCGCGCCGAAGCCGGAAACGCCGCTCAACCGGCCGGTTTATGATCTGCCACCGCCGGAACGAGGTTTATTGACGGTGAATGTTTTTCAGGATCCGGAATTAACTGCATCGACTGCATATATTTACTATAAAGGTCCCCAGCAGCTTCAGAAAAATAATTTAGAATCGATCCGGGAAACACTGATCGACAATTTAATACAAGAAATGTTCGCACGCCGGTTTGATGAAATCGCAACAAAACCGGAAACTGCCTACCTCGGCGCCGGTTCATGGACTGCCCGTTACGGTGCGTCCTCGCGTTTTTATATTTTTGCCGCGCAGGCAAAAGCCGGAACCGTAGAGCGCTCGTTACAGGAATTATTAGAACAAAAAGAATCTATTGTCCGTTACGGCTTCAGCGATGAGGAGCTTGAACGCGCGAAAAGTTCGCTGCTTTCGTCACAGGAATGGCAATTTACCGAAAAAGATCACCGGCAATCTCACTATTTCGTGAACGAATTGAGTGAATTTTTCCTTAAAAAGGGGAATTTTCCCGGAATCGAATGGGAATTGATGGCTCTTGAAAAATTACTGCCGGCCATTCGGACGCGGGATGTCAACCGAGTCGCGCGCTCTTATTTCTCAGCGGATGATGTGGCGATTTTTGTGGTCGCGCCAGATTCTGAACCGGTTCCTTCGGCAGATCGGATCCGGGACATTGATAAAAGTGTCCGGAAGGCAAAAATTGCCAAGTTTGAGGCGGCACCGGTGACAGATACCTTGCTTGATACAGCGCCGGCACCGGGTGTAATTATTGCAGAATCAACGGATCCGGTGAGCGGTGTGACAACATGGACACTCGGCAACCGCGCCACTGTTCTGCTCAAAGAAACACAAAACCGGAATGCTGAGATTTCTTTTTATGCGCTTGCCAAAAATGGGGCGGTTTTCGTTCCCTTTGAACAAAATATCTCGGCACAGCTCGCTTCGGAAATGATGGAAGCATCGGGCATCGGGCCTTTTTCCGAAAGTGAATTGACCAAAAAGCTGGCCGGAAAACAGGTGTCGCTTTCCTTTTGGGCGTCTAATTTTACGCGCAGTTTTGAAGGAGCGATGACCACCGGCCACAGCCAAACCTTTTTTGAAATGCTTTATTTAATGCTCACAGATCCCCGGATCCGGCCGGAAGCTTTTAGTACGGTTATGGATCGCTATCGGACCATGCTCCCTCAGCGTGCTGAGAATCCGGAAACCTATTTTTCCGATGCAATTACACGGTTATTTTTCGGCGGAAATCCGTATTTCAACCCGCTCACCGTGGCGGATCTGTCGAAGGTGACGCAGGATCAAGCTCTTTCCTTTCTCAAAAAAGCTTTAAATCCGGCTGACTGGACATTCGTGTTTACCGGTTCTCTTAATATTCCGGAGCTGCGTGCATTAGTGGAACGTTATCTTGCGTCAGTGCCGGCACATCAACCGGAACCATGGGACAAGGAGCCGGAATTGACTGTGCCGAGTCCCGGAAAAACCGTTCTCTACAAAGGACTTTACACGCAAGATGCGAAGAGTCTTGTCTACCTCGCTTCCGCTGTCCGGCAGCCTTTTTCTGAACCTCAGGCGCTGACTGCACAGGTTCTCAGCGAATATTTGAATATCCGCCTGATCAGGTCCCTCCGGCAGGATCGCGGGGGTGTGTATTCGGTCGGTGCCTATGCCTCGGCTTCGATTTTCCCCGGTGAAGGCGAACTTGCGTTGGAAATTTACTTCGGATGCGATCCGGCACGTGCATTGGAGTTGATCAGCGCAATTGAACAGGAGTTTGAGGAGATTCGTGCCGGTGCAATCGATCCGGATATTCTTGAAAAATCCCAACTTGCCCGGATAAAATCGTGGGAAACTTCCAAACAGAGCAACAGCATGCTCGCGCAAACTTACGCGAATTTTACGGTACTTTTCAAGCTGCCTTTTGGGAATTTTGAAAACCGGCCTAGCCACTACGAATCAGTGAGTGCAGAGCAGATTCAGGAGATGTGCCGGCAGTTGACGGAAAAAGGATTCATGGAGGTGATTCTCTATCCGGAAGGTTGGATCAGGTAAATGATGGTTTTAGTTATCGGGGACGCACTCGTTGACCAGTGCGTATGGGTAAAAAAGATGCCGGCGCGTGGATCTGACGAGACAATTCTTTCCAGTGCCGAACATTCCGGGGGTTCCGCGCTGAATACCTCGTTTAGGCTATCCGGGTTGGGAGTCCTGACCGGCTTTTGCGGGTGTATTGGTGACGATGAATCCGGCCGGAATCTTTTGAAGAAAATGCATGATTCCGGTATTGATACTTCACTTGTCCGTACAGAACCCGGAAGTACCGGCCACACGATCACGATAATTGACGGGCAGGGAGAGCGAACCATGCTTTCTGACCGGGGTCTGTCCGCACGATCTCTGATTTTAACTGATGAAATCCGGGAAAAAATCCGACAGATTCGGCTGCTCTGTCTCTCCGGTTATTGGCTGATTGATCCGGCGCAGACGGAATTTGTGATTCAATGCGCCGCGTACGCTCGATCCCAGGGAGTCACTGTCATGCTCGACCCATGCCCCACCATCCGGACCGTAGAACCGGCAACTGTCCGCCGGATTCTCGATGTCATTGATATTTTTGCACCGAACCGGGACGAACTCGCCGCGGTAACCGGCACAGACGATATTGAAAAAAGCTTTTCAACGCTTGAAACAGTGATTCCGGCTCTTTTGTTAAAAATGGGTGCGAAAGGTTCTATGCTCCAGCTTTCCACCAATTTTCCAAAGCCTGCCGTTCCCGGATCCAGTAGAAGATTCCGGGCGCCGGCTCCTCATGTGACTCCTATCAACACAACCGGTGCCGGCGATGTTTATAATGCGGCCTTCATCGCGTCGTATCTCTCCGGAAAAACGCCGGAAGAGTGGCTCCGGGACGCAAATGCCTGCGCCGCGGAGTGGGTTGCCGGCTAATCAGAGGTGTTTTGGTGTTTTTCGCAAAGAGTGGTAGACTAGAATCATGGTCATTCCGGTCCGCGCCGGAGACAATATTTTATTTTGGAGGAGTTTTTATGAAGAAATTTACAGCGATTGCGCTTTCCTTGTCACTGTTCGGTGCTGTTCCGGTATTTTCACAAATTGATCTTAGCTCTATAACGGATAAGATTGACGACTTTGCCGGAGAGCTGGCCGGAACCTTGCCCATGACTTCAACCATCGGACTCAACTGGTCAGGCGCTCATGTTGGTCTTTTTGGTGTCGGGCTTTCGGGCGGTTTTACCACATTAAAGAGTGACACACTTGGTGATTTGATCGGAGAGTTTGGTGTGTCCGGCAACAGGTTACCGGATTGGACCGGCAGTCTTGGTACACCACTTCCGGCTTATGCGATTGACGGCCGGTTTGGAATAACAAAGAATCTCGACATTGGCGTTAAATTCGGATGGATTCCAGATTCGATTAAAGGTTTGGCCGGTGACAATTTAAACCTTGATTATTTACTCGCCGGCGCACAGGTCCGTTTAAAGATTCTCCCGATTTTCCATGTCGGCGTGGGGTATAACTTTTTGAAAGGCGGTATTGGAACAACGCTTCCAGTAGGCACCACATTTGATGTGGGAAATCCCGCTACCACTATTACTGTTAAGGACCCGGAGTTGAGTTTGAACTGGAGCAGTCATGTGATCGATGCACAGGCTCAAGTTTCAATACCGATTATCATCGCGACTCCCTACGCGGGATTAGGTGTCAACTATGCATGGTCGAATGCCGGTTACAACCTCAAGGTGAGCACTGATCTGAGTCCGACTGACAAAACCACTCTCGAAAATGCCGGCATTGACATTTCGGACGACAAGAACTTTGGGAAAACGAGCGAAGTGGCTCCGGGCCTGGGATTCCGGGTTTACGGCGGTATATCCTTTAACGTCACCATTCTTAAAATCGACCTGACCGTTATGTACAATCTCGGTAGTGATGTAAATGACCTTGGCAACCTATTTTCAGACATCGGTCAGAAAGGCAGTCTCGGCGCTACCCTTGGGATTCGGGTCCAGCTTTAGTTGATTCGAGAAGCGCGCAGGCAATTTCGGCTTCGGTCTGAGTGATTCTCAATTTAATTGCGATCAGACTCGGATCGATGCCGGCCCGGTACATGGCTGTAACCTGTTCCAACAGCGTAGGTTGCAGCTTTTCTGTTGGTTGAATAACCGGCATGGGCGGAGCGGCTGGTGCCTCATGTAAAACTGGTTCCGGAACCCGGCGGTCTAATTCCCGGACATACAGTGCGAGGTGTTTATCAACTTCGTCAAGAATTTTCCGGGTTTTTGTTATACGATCCTCGACCAAAGTACTGTCACGATCCGTGGCCTCATCAATTTGTACGATGAGTTTTTCGATTTCTTCCTGGAATTCCGCTAAAATCCGCTCTTCAGAAGTCCGTTTGTCCAGATAACTGCGGCAATACAAAAAAAACAACCCGCAGCACCCAAGACTGATAAGCGAAACAATTAATGACCAATCCATGGTTTTCTCCGGGATATGCCTAGCGCGATTCGATACACTGCCTGCCGAAGCAAGGGAAGGCTCGCGCTTTTCCGGAAAAGGGATCGAGGTCTGACCCCTTTGTATATCGTTATGGTGTAACAAAATACAAGAGGTCTGACCCCAAATTCAGCCGCTGAAATCTAAATTTTTCCCTAGTGCCGGATCCTTGAAAATTGGAGCGTTGGAATAGCCGGAATCGGTTGAATCTTGTTCTGAATTATGGCGCTTATGTTCTTTACCGGAATTGCGTCCTCCGCGGCGATCCTTTACCGGTTCCACACCCTCGCCGATATTCTGAGATTCATTGACTGCCCGGATATGTTCGTCCAGCTTCCGTTGGGATTCTGCACCCTGCCAAGCTTGGTGAAGTGCGGCTCCTTCCCTTAAAGCTCCCTGCTCTTTGCCGATTTTTTCTACTTGAGTAAACAACGTTTGTAGATCAATTGGTTGCACCGCCATAATTACTCCATATATCCTTCAGGCTGTTTTTTTGACTCTTCATCCGGCTCTTCATATTTTCCGCTGCGGACCAAACCATTCTCCAGAGTGAATGTCACCGCTTTGTACTCGTTCCGGATCTGTTCCGTAATATCCCGGATGACGATCTTGACACCGGGGAAGACTTTGTTACCGGCCGAAACTTTCCCTCTAGCTTTCAAGTTAGCAAGGAATTCCTGAATGACAACTATTTGTTCGTCAGTTTTTTGTATATCTATTAACAACTCTTTCCGGCGGCCGACCAACTCGATCAGAACTTGTTCTTTGTCTTCCGGTAACGATTTACGCTGCTTTTTTATGTTGACAAGGGTTTGAATATTTAGTTGAATCTCTTCCGTTTCTTTTTGCATCGAGGCTTTGTTATCTATAAGCGCTTCCAACTGGGATTTGCTCTTCGGATCAATGCCCACCTCACAAATCGTTTCAGTGCCGCCTGTTGAACTGCCGATGAGCAACGCACTGATCTCTTCTGAAGCCCGGAGCCGCCCTCCGACAATGTGCGCCCGTTTTCCTTGACAGATAATCCGTTTATTCGCATCAATTTTTGAGTTGATAATACCGTCAGACACGATCACCATGTCGCCGGTTTCCACATTACAATTTTCAATAAACCGTGCCCACAACGATTTACCGGCCTTGACAGAGCCGACGCCTTTGCCGACAATACCTTGATGAACGATAATATCGCCTTCAGCTTCGAGATTTGCCCGTTCAACCGTTCCATTGACTTCGATATTTCCGGCTGCCTTTACGGAAAATCCATCTTCAACACTGCCCTGCACGACCACTGTCCCAAGGAAAACAATATTTCCGGTTTTTAGGTTGACATTACCGGGCACTGTGTACACAGGTTCAACATTTACTTTACCGCCGACAAGTACAACCTGGCCATGAATATCGGAGAGAATGGTGTCGCCGTCCTTGTCAGCATGGGTATTTTTCCCAAGGGGAAGATCCATTTCATTGCCGTCTTTGGCCGGCAAATATTTTCCGGTAACAGTACGGCCGGTGATTCCGTCAGTTGCATGAATCCGTTTTGCTAATGGCTGATTTTCTATGACATTATGAATAATATTAAGCTGTTTAAAATCGATCTGGCCGCCTCTTCCCTCTTGTAAACGCACCTTGGACTGATCGGTTTGAAAGAAGTACTCCATCTGTGCATTTTTACCATTTTGCGGTAACAGTCCTTCAGCTACAAGAACTTGTTCCCGGTAAATGGGTTGATCCATAAAATCGACAAGAAATTTTTCACGGATGCCGTATACGATCTTTTTATTTTTCAAAAAAGTAATCAATGCATCAACGGTTTGATCGCACCCGCGCGTACCCGGCAGCGTAAGCGAAATAAAGGCTTTCATCTCGTCTTCAGCTATATTCACCGAAATCATACTGTCATCAGTAAATTTATGATCGAAATTCCCGACATGGGTGTATACGCCTTCTGCATCTTTCACGGCTGCTCTCACAGCTTCTTTATCAATATCAGTCACATT
This sequence comes from Spirochaetia bacterium, assembly GCA_026002265.1. Classification (GTDB taxonomy): domain Bacteria; phylum Spirochaetota; class Spirochaetia; order Treponematales; family Breznakiellaceae; genus BOBG01. Next base: position 10,419 of record BOBG01000021.1, on the reverse strand, counting down.
CCGAGAGCGAAGTGCCAGCATTGCATCAGCTTCTGAGGCCATTTTTCCATTACCAACCGGAGGTACAACCTTGAGGAGAACACCGTCAATACTCAGATGAACATAGACCGCTCCGTCTTTATCTGCAATGACTTCTTCAGCTTCAGCCTCAGCTTCTTCTTTAGACTCGATCAGCTCGCTAATGCTTTGTTTAAGAACATTATGTTGATAAGCACGAATCGCCCATTCCTTTTTTCCCATACCGAGGAAGCCGGGGAAACCGCGTTCAAGAATTTCATATTCAATCCGCCGTACCGGAAGATTGAGCAGTGTTGCCGCCTCCGTGACTGCCGCTTCCAGAGAGGTCCCAGAAGCATCAACCATACGTATTGCCCGGTCCTCTGCCAATTGGATTCTGATAAGCTCTTGTAATTGAGCAAAATCGATCATAGATCCCCCGAAAAAATTCCTTTATTCATTATCGGCTACAATGTTATTTAATGCAAGCTAAGTGTGCGGACAGAAATATTCTTGATAGCGCACTATGTGTAGTGTATAGGTGATGCGTGACTCTATGTCAGGTGATAGCTGTTTTGAAGCAGAACGGGTGGGTACTCGACCGGATTAAAGGCTCCCATCACATTAGCCCCAACCGGGGTTGTTAAAGAAACAATTAGTTGGCATCCAGCTTTTTATGGAGCCATCAAACTAGAACTGGAAGAATACCAGGATTCACTCGAATTTATCACCGAGTACCAACTGAATAAAGACCCGCTCATTATGGACCTACTCATAATCAAAAAACCAGCCGATCTTGTTATCACAAAAAATATTGGCGTCATCTTCAAAAAAGAAAATATTATTGAGTACAAAAGCCCGGAAGATTATGTGTCTATTGCAGATTTTTACAAAGTATATGGGTATGCGTGTTTGTATATATCACTCAATAATATTCCGGTAACTGATGTTACAATAACATTTGTGGAAACTCGGCATCCGCGGGATTTGCTCAAACATATAACTGACGTTCGCGGTTATACTGCGGTGGAAGCAAGTCCTGGTATTTACCGGGTAACCGGCGATATAATCCCGATACAAATTATTGAGAGCAAAAGATTGCCGGAGTCTGAAGATGTATGGCTAAGGAATTTAAATAACGATTTGAATAGCAAAAGGATGCAGAATATTTTTAAGGCGAGTTTGGAACGGGGAAAGGATCCGAATGTGGGGATTTATCTGTATACTATATTTGAGGCGAATCCTGAAATAGTGAGGGAGGTAACAGAAGTGTCAAAACTGACGTTTGAACAGGTGTTAGAGGAATCCGGCTGGATAACGAAATGGAGGGCAGAGGGCAGACAAGAAGAGAAATTGGAGACTGCCCGGAAATTGAAGCTGATGGGATTGCCGGCTGAGCAGATAGCAGCCGGAACCGATCTATCTGTTGAAGTTATCAAGAATCTGTAACCACAGAGGATAAGGAAGTGCAACCACGAAGGTAACAGAAGTGTCAAAACTGACGTTTGAACAGGTGTTAGAGGAATCCGGCTGGATAACGAAATGGAGGGCAGAGGGCAGACAAGAGGGTCGGCAGGAAGAGAAACTGGAGACTGCCCGGAAATTGAAGCTGATGGGATTGCCGGCTGAGCAGATAGCAGCCGGAACCGATCTATCTGTTGAAGTTATCAAGAATCTGTAACCACAGAGGATAAGGAAGTAGCAACCAATTTTTGTCAAGCATTTCCAAAAAATCGGCTTCTGTTGATCAGCGCTGTAGTTACCGGTGCCGGAACTATGGTGATGTTCATGACTAAACTGATCATTTTTATCGAAATTTTTATTGACATTATTAGCATTCGAGTCAATAATGACGGTTACAGATCGTTGTGTCTGTTACAGGGCTTTTGTCCTGTACAATACATTCCAAATATTCCAAAAGGAGAATATTTTATGAAAAAAATTTTTAGTTTGTTGGCTGCGCTTACGCTGGTTACCGGATCGGTATTTGCGGAATTTTCGTGGAGTGGGGACGCTGAACTTAGCTGGAGTCCCATAAGCTCAGACGGGACAGATCTGAGTTCGAAATGGGGGCTTGGAAATAGCAGAGTCCGGTTATCAGCCGCGGCGAAAAACGAAGAGGGTACATTTGGTGTCCAGACTCGTATCAACGCGAATAAAGGTGGAATTGCTGGAGAGGTAACATGGGGATGGTGGCAGCCGATCAAGCAGTTTAAGCTCACAATCGGACAGATCGATCATCGCGAAGGCGTTACAATATGGAATCTTGATGCTCAAGATAAACTGGGCGGTTCAGGATATGGCGGTGGTGGTGGCGACCTTTTCACCGGATTTGGTAAAGCCGGCGCTCTAATAGAGCTGTTCCCCATTGATAATCTCGCTATTGGTATCAACATCGGCGCTGATGGTATTCTATGGAATAGAGGGACTGTTGTTCTTATCAGGACTGGTGCTAATACTGCCGCTTCTCCTTATGTTTATACTTATGATGACGGATTACTTGCTCCTATCAGCGCTGCTGCAACATTCACGCTTCCCGATCTCCTTGACATAAGACTCGGATTCTTCGGAGATGCGAATAATGTAGAGATTGGTAGACCTACTGCCGGTCCTAAGGCTGGAACTGGTGATGTTCCAAATACTACGAGTGGCGCTACTTTGCAGGCGGCTGTAAATGTTACAGCGATTGCTGGTGTACAGGTATTGATCGGCGCGAAAATACCGCTCGGTAAACTTACATTTGTTGACGGTACAGTTGCTGCTGACGGTAAATTTGCTTCAATTCCACTTCCTGCTGGATTTAGTGGTCAAAATCCTTATGTTACAAAGGATGCATTTACCAGTCCTCTAGAAATCGCGCTTGGTGCCACCTACACAGCGGATGCTCTGAGTGTTAATGTTCACGCGCGGGTTTTCTTGGGTGGAAAATTGGACTTAGGCACTACTGGTACAGTAACACCGGGTACACAAATTGGTTTTGATCTCGATCTCGACTACAACCTTGGCGCACTCAAAGCCGGTCTGCTGTTTGGTATCCAAAGTGTAGGCGAGGATGAGGGAAAGATTGCTACTTATTATAATCAAGAGTCTTCTTTTATATGGGAAGCCATCCCGTACGTTGCAAAGAGCTTTGCCGGCGGAAACGTGTACTGCGGTTTCAAATTCGGTACTAATGCCGCTGGTGATTTCCTCTGGTCAGTCCCGGTCGGCTTCGGCTACGGCTTCTAATTTGTAGTTCACGAGGATTTTCCTCGGTGATGCCCTGATCCCGTAATTGCCGGTTCCCTTCATGGGGCCGGCTTTTTTTTGCTACCGGCGTTTTCAGGTGTATATTGGTATTGGAGGAAAAATGGTATGGAGGAAAGACAACCAACAATGGGATTGACCTTTGAGCAAGTCTGGGCAATGTTTCAGGAGACTGACCGGAAGTTTCAGGAGATGCAGAATGAAATGAAGGAATCTGCGAATGAGATGAAGGAGTCTGCCAAGCGACTCGATAAAAAGATGGGAGATTTAGGGCTTAGTTTCGGCGCACTCGCAGAGGAAATGGTTAAAGCCGGCATTATGGAAAAGTTTAATGCTCTTGGATTTCAGTTTGCGGAAATTTCACCGGATCATGTCGTTAAAGATAGTCAGGGCCGGCGGTTGTTTGAAATTGATATTATGCTGTGGGACGGCGGTGCGGTGATGGCGGTCGAAGTTAAAACGAAGTTAGAGCAAGATGATGTCGAAGATCATTTACGCCGGCTAGAGAATATGCGTAAACAAAGCAAGGGCCGGACATGGGAAAACAAAAAGCTGCTTGGAGCCGTGGCCGGTGCGGTAGTAAAAAAGGAAGTCCGGAAATTTGCCTTGAGTCAGGGACTGTTTTTGGTAACTCAATCCGGCGACACGATGCAGATCGAAAGACCGCTTCCGGTGGTGCGGGAATGGTGACACACGAGCCGGTTCCTTTCACAGGCTGGCTTTTTTTGCAACCGGCATATTTGACAATGAGCCGGATATAGTCTAAACTTTTACTATGGAAAAAGAAAGCTGGCATCCGGCTTTTTATGGTGCCATCAAACTGGAACTGGAAGCGTACCGGGATTCGCTCGAATTTATCACCGAGTACCAACTGAATAAAGAACCATTGATTATGGATCTCCTAATAATTAAAAAGCCGGCAGATCTTGTTATCACAAAAAATATTGCCACTATCTTCAAAAAAGAAAATATCGTTGAATACAAGAGCCCGGAAGATTATGTGTCTATTGCAGATTTTTACAAAGTATATGGGTATGCGTATTTGTATATATCACTCAACAATATACCGGTAACGGATGTGACGATAACTTTTGTGGAGACTCGACATCCGCGTGATGTGCTCAAGCATTTAAGTACTGTTCGCGGCTATAGCGTGGAAGAAACAAGCTCCGGCATATACCGGATAAGTGGAGATATAATTCCGATACAAATTATTGAGAGCAAAAAGTTGCCGGAGGCTGAGGATATATGGTTAAAGAATTTAAGTAACGATTTGAATAGCAGAAGGCTGAGGGGAATTTTTGAGGAGAGTATGAAACGAGGCAAGGATCCGGATGTGGAGACTTATTTGTATACAGTATTACAGGCGAATCCTGAGATAGTGAAGGAGATAAAAGAGATGTCAAAGCTGACGCTTGAAGAGGTGTTGGAGGATTGGATAACGGAGTGGAAAACAGAAGGTCTTCAAAAAGGTCGACAGGAAGAGAAATTGGAGACAGCCCGGAAATTCAAATTGATGGGATTATCGGTTGAGCAAATAGCAGCCGGAACTGATTTATCTATTGAAGTTATCGAAAATCTGAAATGACTACGAGCCGGTTCCCTTCACGGGACCGGCTTTTTTTTGCAACCGGCGTTTTCAGGTGTATATTGGTATTGGAGGAAAAATGGTATGGAAGAAAGACAACCAACAATGGGATTGACCTTTGAGCAAGTCTGGGCAATGTTTCAGGAGACTGACCGGAAGTTTCAAGAAACTGACCGGAAATTTCAAGAAACTGACCGGAAGTTTCAAGAGATGCAGAATGAAATGAAGGAATCTGCGAATGAGATGAAGGAGTCTGCCAAGCGACTCGATAAAAAGATGGGAGATTTAGGGCTTAGTTTCGGCGCACTCGCAGAGGAAATGGTTAAAGCCGGCATTATGGAAAAGTTTAATGCTCTTGGATTTCAGTTTGCGGAAATTTCACCGGATCATGTCGTTAAAGATAGTCAGGGCCGGCGGTTGTTTGAAATTGATATTATGCTGTGGGACGGCGGTGTGGTGATGGCGGTCGAAGTTAAAACGAAGTTAGAGCAAGATGATGTCGAAGATCATTTACGCCGGCTAGAGAATATGCGAGAACAAAGCAAGGGCCGGACATGGGAAAACAAAAAGCTGCTTGGAGCCGTGGCCGGTGCGGTAGTAAAAAAGGAAGTCCGGAAATTTGCCTTGAGTCAGGGACTGTTTTTGGTAACTCAATCCGGCGACACGATGCAGATCGAAAAACCGCTTCCGGTGGTGCGGGAATGGTGACCAGCACTTCGACAGGTTCAATCACCGGTGTCCTGTACTGCCCCTTCTGATTGCCAGACAGTTAAAATATTTATACCTTTGTTACTTGAATCAGTGTTCCTAACATCGAATCATCTGTCTGAATTACTTTTTGGTTTGCTTCATAGGCACGATTGACTTCTATCATGTGTACCATTTCCAACACCGGATCCACATTTGCCGCCTCGGTAAAGCCCTGAATCACACGTGGCCGGTTCTCCACATCAAGAATTTCTGCAGGTCCGGATACATCAGTATCACGCCAAAAACTGGATCCTTGCTTCTGCAAGTAGCGATCCCGGTAAAAATCTACAATTTTCAGCGTGTCGAGTAATATTGTTTCTTCCCATGTATTATTTTCACGAGCGACAAGCAGTTCCGGATCCCCATCATTGTACTCATTATTTATGAAGATATGTCCCTGTTTATCAACTTGAAAATTATTCGCTTTAATCTGAATAGGTCCATTCTCACCAAGAACTTGGTAGCCTTCTTTTGTTTCAAGAAAACCCTCTTTACCGAGTTGAAAAGAACCATTCCGGGTATAACGTTCACCCCACGGAGTTGACACCGTAAAAAATCCCTTTCCATCAAGCCCAAGATCAAACTCGTTATCAGTTTGCTTGAGCGCACCTTGCTGAAAATCAGTGTACAGTTCATTCAATTCAACGCCGGTACCGATCCGGCCGATAATCGGTGCAACATCTGCCGAACCAAAAGGATGTTGGTACACACCATCATCATCCATCCGTCGCATAAGCAGTTCCGGAAAAGCCTTGAATGCCGCAATGTCTTTTTTGTAACCATCGGTGTTTACGTTAGATAAATTATTTGCCACCGCATCAAGCCGCCATTGCTGAGCGCGCATGCCGGACGCTCCTGTGTACCATCCACGAATCATAAATCCCCCTTACTCATGATACAATATCGGCACTGTTAGAATCAAGTTGATTAGTAAAATATGACTCTACCATTATTTTTGTACTAATTTGTAATTTGTTTAGAAAACCGATGCACATGCTATTTCGCACATTAGTTTATAATTATATATGTTGAAAAGATATACTGGAGGTCTGTCCCCAAAATTTTAAAAAATTCCGGCAAACTGAATCAAAACTACAACTTCATCCCATGATCTTATTGATCGCACAATGCGATCGAGGAGGAATCTATGGCGCGACCAGATCGTGGAGATACTAGCAAGGGTAAGACATATCATGTTGCCTCGGAGATTAACCGGAAAGCTTTTGATTTGCAAGATGACGAGGACAAGGAGATGTTTTTAAAAGTGATCGAGGAGTCAAAAACGAAAAAGAATTATAAATTCGAGCTTCATAATTTTTGCATCATGGATAACCATTTCCACTTTTTGATTACACCAGAGCTTGGTCAAAGTCTATCCGTCATAATGAAATGGATCAAAATGGTCCTCGCAATCCGGTGGAATCATAAGTATGGAAAAACCGGACATCTGTGGGGAGATCGATTCTTTTCGCGGGAAATTATTGATGATGAGGATTTCATCACAGTCTACAATTACATCGATCAGAATCCGGTAAAGGCCGGTATCGTGGAAAAGCCGGAGGAGTGGCTGTGGGGTGGGCTGCACCATCACCAACAAGGGATTGTCCGGATTGTAAAGCCCGCGCCCGAGTGGATACTGGAGCTACTGCCGTGGCACCGGCTACTGGGGACAGACCCCTGTCCCGGATCCCGGTAGCTACCATCCCGACTCCAGTATTTTACCATATATACTCCCGCCTATTTTCCTAAAAATGATCCGGAAACAACCTCAAAAAAATTTTTTCAATTATTTACCGGAAAAAATAGGGATATTTTTATCTCTACTATTAAAACAAAATGACAGAATAGTATTCCGGAATTTTCTACGCTATTACAGCCTTGAAATTTTCCACAACCTTTTCAACGGACGGACTTGCGTCAACATCAACCAAGAGTCCCTTATCCCGGTAAAAGCCGATCAAAGGTTCCGTTTGTTCTCTGTATACAGCCAAACGTTTTGCTATTGCTTCTTCACGGTCGTCTACACGTGTGTAGACCTGTCCTCCACAAGAATCGCACACACCATCTTGAGCCGGTTTATTAAAAATAACATGGTAATTGAGTCCACAATTTTTACAAACCCTTCTACCGGAAAGACGTTCCAAAACCGCAGAATCCGGTAGATCAAAATTGATCACCTTATCCACCGCGGAAAATTCCGCTAAAGCTTCCGCTTGGGCAATGGTACGGGGAAAACCATCTAAAATATAGCCGGCATGAGTATCAGTTTGCATAAGTCGTTCACGGACTAATGCTATGGTTGTTGCATCATCCACCAGTTTTCCGTCATCGATAATCGCCTTAACTTTCTTGCCTAATGGACTCTGCGCCGCAATCGCGGTCCGGAAAATCGCCCCGGTACTGATGTGCGGTATATGTAAAATTTCAACAACCCGTGCGGCTAATGTCCCTTTACCGGCTCCTGGGGGGCCTAAAAAGATTAAATTCATATATACTCCGGAATCAAAAATTCTACTGCGCTTCCAATGCAATGTAGAGACAGAAGGAGTCATTAAAAATTTTAAACGGGATACATATCGCCCGTGTTTGTGTAGTTTGCCATCCAATTACATGATTATCGCCATGAATAATGGTCGGTAAAGAAATAACAAGCCTAAACTCTTCCTCTAAATTGCGTTTAACATTCCCTGCAATAATATTTACAATTTCTCCAATTGCATCGGTCACTTCATCATCAAGTGTAGTATGATGATGATCTGTCAACATATCTGTCAGACGGATTGCGAGGTCTTTTTTAAGAGAAATGACCACCGCGCCCCGCGCCTCGCCGGTGAAACCAATAACCGCGGAAATTCCCCAATTATTGGCATCTGGATGTTTTATAAAATACGGCCGTTCTGCTTTAATTTCACATCCAACAAATTCCTTAAAAACACTCACACACACATCAATAAACGGTTGAATATATTGTTCCACCAGTTTTTCCTTTAGAAATTTATTACAAACTCAATCGAGCAAGTTTTTCAATAAAAGTCCTTTCGTTTACCGGTTTGATGATATAATCAGTCGCTCCATACTTGAGCGCTTCGATGACGCTGTACCGGGCAGATTCACTGGTAATCATCACGATAGGCAGATCTCTGTACAATGGATTGGCACGTACTTTTTTGAGCAATTCTATTCCTGACAATTCCGGCATATTCCAGTCAAGAAGCACCAAATCCGGATTCTGTGTGTGAATTTTTAACAAGGCCTCATTACCATTGGCAGCTTCAAGATATTCGCAAGGTATTTTCATTTCGTTAAAGGTATTTTTCACAATATTCCTCATAATGCGAGAATCATCAACAACTAACACTTTTTTCATAGTCATCTCCCATAATAGAAACTTAGTACAGTTTACCCGACTGGATAGATTTGACTAAATATACAACGGTATCCGGAAATATGCAATATTTTTTTGAATTTTGATTCATCTACTTTTCAGAAGAACCGGATTCATGCTAGGATTTTTCCATGACCTATCAATATTGGGATGAAGCGGTTGAGACGATGCCGCGAGAAGAACTCTGCTCTCTTCAAGTGAAACGACTCAAAGAGATAGCGACTGCGGCGCTGCGTACTTCTTTTTACCGGAACCGTTTAAGCGATGCCGGTATCCGGAGTGCTGATGACATTAAATCACTCGATGATCTCCGGCGTTTCCCCTTTACCACTAAATATGATCTCCGGGATGCCTTTCCTTTCGGTTTTCTGAGTGTGCCGCAGGAAGAAATTATCCGGCTCCATGCATCAAGCGGTACGACCGGTGCGCCGACTACGATTTATTTGAACGCAGCCGATCTGGATCGCTGGTCAACATTTGTTGCCCGGTGCATCTATGGAACCGGTTGTACAAAGGCAGATGTTTTTCAAAATATGATCACGTATGGGCTTTTTACCGGCGGACTTGGTTTTCAATCCGGCGCGGAAAAAGTGGGTATGATGACGATTCCCTCTGGTCCCGGAAATGTTGGGCGTCAATTCCGGCTTATGCGGGATTTTGGGACAACGATTGTCCATGCGACTCCCTCTTTCCTCCTCCATGTACAGTCAAAAATGGAAGAAGAAGGCTTTACACGCAAGGATATAAAATTGAAACGGGCATTTGCGGGCGCGGAACCATATTCTGAAGACACACGGAAGCGGATCGAGGCACTGCTCCAGATTGATGTGTTCAATTCTTACGGTATTTCTGAGATGAACGGTCCCGGGGTTGCCTTTGAATGTCAATGTAAAAATGGTCTGCATATCTGGGAAGATGGCTATATCGTCGAAATTGTGAATCCGGAAACTCTAGAGCCGGTTCCTGATGGTGAGTTGGGTGAACTCGTTCTCACCTGCCTCTGCCGGGAATCTTCGCCGATTCTCCGGTACCGGACCCGGGATTTGACTTCATTTTACACCGAGCCGTGCGAATGCGGCCGGACTCATCGGCGTCTGCACCGGTTTGCCGGACGCACTGATGATATGTTGATCATAAATGGCGTTAATTTGTTTCCCAGCCAGATCGAGGAAGTGATCATGGGGATTCCGGAAGTCGGAAACAATTACCTCATCGTTGTGGAAAAAGAAGGGCTGTTGGACCGGTTGACGGTAAAAACAGAGGTGGGACCGGCTATTTTCATGGATGATAGCCGGCCGCTCAATGCCCTCAAGGAACGTATCCGGAAAAAGTTACAAGCTTTGATCACCATAAATCCGCGGGTGGAACTGCATGAACGCGGCGCTCTTCCGGTCCAAGAAGGTAAAGCAAAACGGGTACAGGACAGCCGTCCGAAAAACCTTTAAAATTTTTT
>BOBG01000020.1 GCA_026002265.1 Spirochaetia bacterium | reverse complement strand
AACATTCGCTTTTATTAGGACAATGCGCTTCATCACAGACAGTCCGTAATTGACGTGTTTTAAGCACCATGCTTACCTTTTTCCATTCGCCGGTCATTGATAAACGTGTACGAAGCCACGCCGGCTTCGGCAGATCGGTTATATCAGTAATCATACCTATCATTATAACAGAAAAAAGTTTTTATGTCTCATATTTCCGGTACTTTTATGAAGAAAACCGGAATTTTTTTCTTGACAGATGAAACTAAGCAGTATGTAATATTAACGATGAAAATAATTTTTTTGACTGGAATGTACCAAGCTGGTTCCAGAACGATTTTAATTGAAGATACACCAGCACTGATTCATATTTTGAACTAGAAAATCTAAGCTTTTAGCGGTAAAAAGCTAGTTCCAGACTGAGAAATTTCAGCTTTTAATTGGAAAACCCTAGTTCAGAACTAGAAAATCTGAGATTTTAACTGTAAAATCCTAATTCCAGACTGAGAAATTTCAGCTTTTAACTAAAAAATCCTAGTTCCGGACTAGAAAGCCGTATCCCAGAATAAAATTCGACCGCTTTGATATAACAGAGTCGAAAAAATATTAGAAGGAAATTCTATTGAAATTCTACAGGATAATAAATACTCTATAAAAGCTGATTACTATGGTGCGTATATTAGGGGCATATTTTAATTGAAAAGAAAAGCCCCGGTACAGACTTTGATATATTTTTCCGGCAGATTATAGACTATAAAAATACTTTACCCGAAAAAGACTTGCCAAAGAGAATTTTTATATGTGATTTTTCCGGTTCCACTGCTACGATCTTGAGAATAATGCCCAGCAATCTTATGATAGAAAATATAGAAGAAAAACTCGCGTTGCTACAGCGCCGGCTTTCACAAAAAATAACTGGTACTATGCTATGAAATGTGCTATACTAAAATATCTATACTGTTAGTAAACGGGAATTATTATGAATACTGCATCAGAACTTCAGGTTAATAGTTGGACTATTTCTTCTGCTCAAAAGCACCTCGGTACACTTATAGAAAAAGCAACTGTCACACCTCAAATTATTACAGTGAAAGGGGAAAAACCAGTAGTAATTCTTCCACTTGCCGATTACCAAAAACTCGTTAAATCTATACCGCTGCTTTTACACACTGATTTACGTACTTTTCTCAATGATATTAAACATGATGCATTACATTTTGAACAGTTTAAGCTTATTTTTGATTCTTATATCTTTAGTGCACAGCAGTTTCAAGAAAATGACGGCTCTATTACCCTTTCATTAAATGAAATCGATATTGTAGAGAATGCACCTACAGAGCAGGATGCCCGGCTTATTCTTGCTCAGAGTATTTTACATTATGCAGAAGACTATATAAACGAATTTGACTATTGGTATTCGGCGCCGAACCGGAAAAAACATTTTCCTTATATTCTCAAAACATTGGTACTCAATGATGTACATCTAATAGGAAACAATATTATATGCCAACATGGAGAGATCTGAAACAGTTCTGTGACCATGATGGCTGGGAATTATACAAAATTTTTATCGCAAAATAGATGCTTCCGGGAATATCCGTAGAACAAAAGTTTCACGAGGAACCGGTGAAATACATGATGTCGCTCCTACAACACCGGAAAAATGGACAGTATTTTCCCTTGACAAGATCGATTGTATCCAGTACAATAAAAATTCCACAATCAGGAACCATGCGACTGTGCGCCGCCCAACCCCGCCAGGTTCGGAAGGAAGCAACGGTAAGTGGATGTATAGTGCGCCGTGGCAGTCCTGGTTGTGGTTTTTAATTATGGCTTATGAAGTTACCGCCACACGGCGGCGTCCAAAGACATTTGAAGAACTAGCCGGTCAAGAATTCGTGACTGCGACTCTCAGCAAATCTCTTGCATCCGGACAGATCGCTCACGCCTATCTTTTCTCCGGACCCCGCGGATGTGGCAAAACGAGTACTGCCCGGATTCTTGCACGGGGACTCAACTGTGAACACGGTCCGACGGCTACTCCTTGCGGGGTGTGCCCGGCATGCCTTGAAGGTGCAAAGGGATCGAGCCTCGACATCATTGAAATCGACGGTGCGTCTAATACTTCGGTCAACGATGTCCGGCAGATCAAAGAGGAAGTACTCTTTCCCCCCAATTCCTCCCGGTTCAAAGTATACATTATTGACGAAGTGCATATGCTTTCCGGTGGGGCATTTAACGCACTTCTTAAAACGATAGAGGAACCACCGCCTTACATTGTCTTCATCTTTGCCACAACTGAACTTCACAAAGTGCCGGCCACGATCAAAAGCAGGTGCCAGCATTTTGCATTCCGGCTCATTCCTCTGGAGACCATCAGCAAGATTCTCCGGGATACATGCAATGAGTTAGGGATTCAAGCTGAAGATGAAGCGCTTTTCTGGATTGCCCGGGAATCGACTGGGAGTCTCCGTGATGCGTACACACTTTTCGATCAGGTGCTTTCTTTTTCAGATGCCAATATCCGTTCAGAGCTTATCCGGGAAAAATTGGGGCTGGTTGGTCTGGAGAATCTCAACACTTTAGCGCAATTCTGTACCAAAAATGATGTCCAGAATGCCTTGCTCCATGTTGATAGCATCATCGGTTCCGGAGTTGCACTGGAGCAATGTATCATCGATCTTGCCGGTTATTACCGGAGCCTTCTCTTGTTAAAAACCGGAATCACGAGGGAAGCGCTCCTCGGTTATCCGTTGGAACGTTTTTCTACAGAGGTTCTTCAGGCACTTGATCCGGTCCGCATCGAGCATGCGCTTGATCTGTTGCTTGCCGTGTACCGTGACATCCGGTATTCAGTTTCACCCCGGTTTGAATTTGAAACAGTCATGGTGAAGTTATGCGGTTTGAGTACGTGGGTTTCACCGGAGGAATTGCGTTCAGCTATTGCCGATGCCAGGAACCTCCTTCAAAATGCGCCGCGGCCGGTTTCCGCTCCTGGTGCATCTGTATCACCTCAACCGTCAAGCGGACCCTCTCCTTTTATGTCTGATTTTCACCGTGCATTAGCCGCACGGCGCGAGGCCGATGCCCAATCAAAATCAGTACACACTGACGAGGAAACCGTTGAACGAATCACCCAGGTTTTTCCGGGTACAATTATTAAATAATCTATATGACATTTGAACATCCTTTTGTTATTGTTGCCGGAATTCTTATCATCATTATTGCCCACATCGTGTCCCGATTCTTGACTGATGTCGCTACTCTACCCATACCGCTCGGACCTCCGGGCGGCATTGCGTTCAAGAGTCCGGTTCGGTTGAGTGTAGCTTTTGGAATCATCCGGTTGCTGGAGATTGTTGGAGTCTTGTTCCTGTTTGCGACTGTGGCTGGTCCGGTGTATCAACGGACTGAAGTTGTGTGGCGGAATCGGGGAGCGGATATTCTTTTTATACTAGATTTAAGTCCAAGTATGGCTGCGCTTGACCGGGATTATAAAAGCCGTTTTGATCATGCCCGGAATCTCATCCGGAATTTTGCCGAAAGCCGGCCGGCTGATGCCATTGGACTCGTGGCTGTGGGTAATGATGCTGCACTCCTCGTTGCACCGACTCATGACCGTATTTCCCTATTGTCACGCTTGGAAAGTACACGTCTGGGAGAATTGGGTAACGAAACTGCACTTGGAACGGGTATTGCACTGGCAGCCTTTCATCTCCGGGAATCAACTGCGCCGCGCCGGGCTATTGTACTGATTACAGATGGGGAAAATAATGCAGGTTCAGTGCATCCGTCTACCGCGGCTGAAGTTTTACCGGAAATCGGCGCTTCGTTTTGGGTCATTGGTATGGGAACGAGCGGCGAAGTCCCGATTGATTACCTTGATCCAATTACTAAAATCCGCCGTGCTGGTTCGTTTGAATCGCATTTTGATCCGGAAAATTTGAAACAAATTGCCGCACGGGGTGAAGGTACCTATCTCGAAGCTCCGTCAGCCGACTCCCTTCAAGAAGCCTTTTCGCGTATCGATCAAGCGGAGATGGTAGCGACCCGTCCCGGAATTAACATCATTAGTACACCATTTCATGAAACATTTCTTATAATAGCTGTCTTGTTAATCCTCATTGCATGGTTTTTCCGGCGTATTATCCTTGGATCCTTTCTTTAACCGGTTGACGACTCTCAAAAAATAACAAATTAAAAGTAAAGAGTTAAAAGTGAAATTTTACACTTTCAGCTTAACCCTTTTCTCACCTAAATTGATTGACAAATTTCACCTAGACTAGTTGATGTACCGCACTCAATACAAATGACAAAAAAATATTCTATGCACCTTCTTCCGGATTTTTACCGGAGAATTTGTGCGTCTTCACTGTTTTCAATAGAAAGCAGGTCGAGGTCTGCCACTTACTGTAAGTATATATCCATTTTGGAATATTTTCTGGTGAATTTTTCGCTTCGATCAGTTCGCCAAATTCCTTGTAATTCTTTATAATATAAAGAAATACAAGAGGTCTGTCCCCAAATTTCGATCCATAAAAATTCCAGTTTACAGATAACCGGTGCGAGGGTAAAATAAGTATTAGATTATCCTCAAAGGTGGAAAAAATGGTTAAAGAAGAATTGGTGGCGCGAAGCCCTGTGCGAATATTTGAACAGTCCATTGGCGGCGGACTCAAGCCGGGCGAAATCGGTCTGGTGGCTGCGCCGAGCGGCATTGGTAAAACTTCGGTACTGGTGCAGATTGCTCTGGACAAATTACTCCAAAATAAAAATGTTATCCATGTGTCTTTTACACAGCATGCAGATTATGTGCTTGCGTGGTATGAAAATATTTTCAATGAAATAACCAAAAAGAATCTTGAAAATGATCTCGATATAAAAAATGAAATCATCAAAAACCGGGTTCTCATGAATTTTAATCAGGAAAAACTCTCCACGAATCAGATTCTCCGGAGTCTCCGGGCATTGATCGTGGAAGGCGCGTTCAGCGCGGAGGAACTCATCATTGACGGTTTTGATTTTTCCCGGATGAATCGGAAAGATCTTCTTTCAGTAAAACAATTTGCAGAAGAATTGAAACTTGCTGTGTGGTACAGTTGCACTGTCCAAGAATCCGGTTATGATTCCCAGAACATTCCGCTCATCATTAATGAGTACCAGAACGATATTGCTGTAGTCATTATTTTGACCCCACAGGATAATTACATCGAGCTTTTTGTTTCAAAAAACCGGAACAATTATGAGGTAAAAGTTCCGGCATTGCATTTAAATTCCCGGACGCTGTTGATCCAAAAGGATTAATATGTCAGCTACCCAAGCCAAAAGGCTTGGGCCTGTCTCGATTATTCGAAGCAACTTTTCCTAGTTCCTGCCGTTTCCGCGGGTTTCTCAGATAAACAAGATCGCACAGATCGCTGATAAATAGTATTGTAATCTGTGCGCTTCTGTTATTTTTGCGATTCCTTCCGGCGTTTTTCTTCGTAGACTTTGATCAACTCCTCAGAAATTCCGGCCGGAACCTTGGAGTATTTCAAAAATTCCATGGTGAATTCAGCTTTCCCCTGAGTCAAGGACCGGATCACGGTCGAATAGCCAAACATCTCTTTCAAAGGAACTTCGGCTTCGACATGGGACGCAAAATCATCCTCGCTTGAGGTGACAATCGTGCCGCGCCGCTGGTGAATCGAGGCAAAAACCGCCCCCTGAAATTCAGGCGGAGAATCAATATCCACTTTCATCACCGGTTCCAAAATACAGGGCGCAGCCGCCCGGTAACCTTCCCGGAACGCACCAATCGCGGCCGCCTGAAAAGCCATATCCGAAGAATCAACCGGGTGATACTGCCCATCGTTGACCGTACACCGGATATTGACGATTGGAAAACCGATCAGCGAGCCTCTTTTAATTGCCTCCCGGAAACCCTTATCACAACTAGGAATATACTCAATGGGAATCACACCGCCTTTTGTACTATCAACAAATTCATAGTCAGTGCCCTCAACAGGCTCCATGAATCCGGCAACCCGGCCATACTGCCCGGCGCCGCCGGTCTGTTTTTTATGGGTATAATTAAATTCAGCCCGCCGTGTAATTGTTTCCCGATACGCAACTTGCGGCTGGTCAGTGTCAATTTCACAACTATATTCACGGAGCATCCGGGTAATATACACCTCAAGATGCAATTCACCCATGCCTTTAATAATCGTTTGATTCGATTCCGGGTCAACAAAGGTTTGAAAAGTCGGGTCCTCTTTTGTAAACCGGTTAAGGGCTTTTGACATTTGATCTGCCGACTTTTTGTCCTTGGGACGGATCGCGAGAGAAATAACCGGTTCCGGAATAAACATGGAACTCATCGCATAATTCAAGCCGCCGCCACAAAATGTGTCGCCGGATGCACAGTCAATTCCAAACAACGCAACAATATCCCCGGGACCTGTCTCGGAAATATCTTCTGTATCGTCAGCATGCACACGCAACAGCCGGCCCACTTTAAACTTTTTCCGGGAACGGGTGTTGTACAATTCGTCCCCTTTTTTTATGGTTCCTTGATAAATCCGGACGTACGTCAACTGGCCGTATTGACCATCTTCGAGTTTGAAACCGAGGGCAATGGTCGCCTTGGAACTGTCAGAAACAAGCTCAACTTCAGCCTCGTTTTTGTCCAGATCAAGCGCATAATTTTTTACTTCGGTCGGATCCGGCAGATATGCAACGACAGCATCGAGAAGGGGCTGAATTCCCTTGTTTTTGTAGGCTGAACCGAGCATCACCGGAACCAGTTTTTCAGCCAGTGTCCCCTTCCGGATAGTTTCCACGATCAATTGTTCCGGAATTTCCTCGCCATTCATCACTAATTCCATCAGATCATCAGAAAAATCGGAAAGTGCTTCCAGAAGCGTATCCCGGTATGTTCCGGCTTCGCCCTGCATATCGGCCGGAATTTCCTCGTAGCGGAGCTCAGTCCCCTGGGTTCCGTCAAAATAAATGGCCTTTTGGGTGATCAAATCCACGATTCCGGCTAATTTTTCACCGACTCCAATAGGAATCTGGAGCATAACCGCGTTGAGTCCGAGTTTTTCCCGGAGTTGATCCTTAACTTTGAGCGGATTCGCCCCCATCCGGTCGCATTTGTTGACAAAGGCAACACGGGGAACATGATAGCGCTTGAGCTGCCGGTCCACGGTAATTGATTGAGACTGCACGCCGCCGACCGCACACAGCACGAGAATGGCTCCGTCAAGAACCCGGAGACTCCGCTCAACTTCAATCGTAAAATCAATATGTCCGGGTGTATCGATCAAATTTATCGTGTAATCTTTCCATTCAACCTGCGTTGCAGCCGACTGAATCGTAATGCCCCGTTCACGCTCTAATTCCATGTGATCCATTGTGGCGCCGACACCGTCCTTTCCCCGTACTTCATGAATCGCATGAATCTTATTTGTGTAAAATAAAATACGTTCTGAAAGAGTTGTTTTTCCGGAATCAATATGGGCACTGATTCCAATGTTCCTTAATTTCATAAATACTCCTTAATTTCTTGAAAAAGAGGGATTAATAAAAAAGTGTGTGGATTCAAAATTTCCGGTTTATTTTTTTATAATTGCAATGCTGGTAACACCAGCAACTGGCAGTCCCCCGCTCGGTAAATCCATCTTTTTACTATTCTTCCATAAAACCGCTGTTTCCCCCAAGCATCCGGCCGCAAAAACGTCACTGCCGGTTACGTACACTGCATTTGCGACACCACCATGTCCGCCTTCAAGCGGCACCAGTTCGTCATTTTTCCAGTATACCGGATCGTTATCGTACATGCCGGCAACATACACATTACCGCCGTCTACAAAAATAGCATAACCGGAATTTTTTTCATAGGTAGTCGCACCGGATAATTTCGTTTGCACGACATTTTTCCAGTAAACCGCATCGCCCCGGAATGCCTGTGCGCCGCCAGTCGAACCGGTAACATACACATCAGAGTTGGAAACAAAAATCGATTCTGCGGTTTCACCATACGGCAGCGTGACTTGCACACCGTTTTCCCAATATACAGCTTGAGTGTGAAACGAATCTACGGCAACGCTTCCAGCAACGAACACATTACCATAGTATACAAAAATGTCGGAAGCATAAGTATCAACGGAACCGTCTGTCAACCGGATCATTTCAGCGTTTTTCCAATATGCGGCACAGCGGCGCGTCCCGGATTCTGTTAGTACATAACCGGATAAGTAGACATCTGCGCCATCAATAAACATTCCGGTAATAGTTGAATCGCTGTAATAGTTCCATTGACCGTTGATCCAGATTCCGCCATGTGTCGAAGAATCAATGTGCCTCCAGCCGGCCGTGCAGACATCTTTTCCGGAAACAGTAATGCCGGTGACTAATGAATGGGCTGAATTTCCGGGTGCAAGCGGCAGCAGTTCACCGTTTTTCCAGTACACACCGAGTGTACGAGAATTATACCACAGATTTCCCCCGACATAAACATCGTAAAGTCCATCTTTTTGATAATCCGCCGCGTCGAGTAAAGCACTGTCTAAAACAGTATCCCACTTAAAATTATTTTCATCAAGCTGTCTCAAAGATGTAGCGGAATATTCTTCTTTTGTCATACCGACCAATTCATATTGATCAACTTCTTTATCGTATGTGTCTATGTACTGTATTTCTATGACGGCCTTCCGGTTTATAAAATTAAGGGTTCCGTATAGAATAAAAGCCGGTTCCATAGGAACATTAACCCGTTCTCCGGTATAGGTTGCAGAAAGCCAGTTAAAGGGATTATTATTTTCGTCAGTTTCACTAGCCCGGAAATGAATCACCGTTCCCTCGTGTAAATTTCCAGATTCCTGAGTTTCCGCGAGTCCGGCCCAGTACCATACACCATTTTTGAAGGTTTTGCCGGAATCATCGTTTGCATGCAGTGATTCTTCATCTTCAAAAAATCCGGATTGTATAAATGAGTAGATGTACTGCACTGATGTCAAGGATTTCCAATATGATTGCCCACCTCGTTCTTTCACTCCTCCTGCAAAAAGTCCGGCGGAAATAGCAAATCCTATAACGACAACTGACCATGCTTTTTTCATTCTCTCTCCATACTTACTACAACATTTTCATTTTTCGGAATCTGAACATATTTTTTCTATTATTTCAAGAGTATAAAACCTTCACCTTTTTCGCAGTGAATCGCCGGAAAAATGATTGATGAGACTATCCGAGTTATTTTTGTTGAAAATTCCTCCGGAATGTAGTTGATTTTGTGGGTAAAGTGCCGGATTAGGACGGAGGTCTGTCCCCAGTTGCCGGTGCCACGGCAGCCGCTCCAACACCCACTCCGGCGCAGCATTCACTATCCGGGTATCTCCGACTTGGTGATGATGCAACCCACCCCACGGCCAATCCTCCGGCTTCTCCACGATACCAGCTTTTACCGGGTTTTGATCGATGTAATTGTAGACTGTGATGAAATCTTCATCGTCAATGATCTCCCGCGAGAAGAATCGATCTCCCCATAAATGTCCGGTTTTTCCATACTTATGGTTCCACCGAATGGCGAGAACCATTTTGATCCATTTCATTATGATGGATAGGCTTTGGCCAAACTCCGGGGTAATTAAAAAGTGAAAATGATTATCCATGATGCAGAAGTTGTGAAGCTCGAATTTATAGTTCTTTTTCGCTTTCGCCTCCTCGATCACTTTCAGGAACATTTCCTTGTCCTCATCATCCTGCAAATCAAAAGCTTTCCGGTTGATCTCCGAAGCTACATGATATGTTTTTCCTGTGCTCGTATCCCCACGTTCTGGACGCGCCATAAACTCCTCCCTTTGATCGCCGGTTTGTGGCGATCAATAAGATCATGGGATGAAGTTATAGTTTTGATTCAGTTTGCCGGAATTTTTTTGAATTTTGGGGACAGACCTCCGGTATCCCATTTCAATATATATACTTACATGGGGTCAGACCTCGATCTGCCATGTCAACTAGGTGGTATCGTCAAAAAAGGGCATCTGGCAGAACGTGGCTGAACAGGCCATCGGCGGACCGGATCTGGAATGGGTGATGATAAATGCAACACACAGGAAAGTACACCCGGATGCCTGCGGTACACGAGGTGGGAATAACCGGATGGGGCTGAACACCAAAACACACCTCGCCATTGATAAACGTGGATGTCCGGTGGAATAATCGTACCTGCCGGTCCGGAGGCAGATTGCTGCTCTGCAGTGGACTTGATAGCTGGAATGGAAATGTATTGCTTGCAGACCGAGGATATGATACAGATATGATTGTAGAACAAGCGGTTAAATCCGGAACAAAGGTAGTAATACCGCCGAAACGGAATCGGAAGGTGCAGCGGGACTATGATAAAGAGTTATATAAAGAGCGACACCTGATAGAGAATGTGATTTTAGCGTTAAAACAGTGGCGCGGGATTGCGACTCGGTATACGAAAAGTGCTGCCTTATCCGCTCTTTACCTCCGTTGCATTATCCTCTTTGCCGGACTCTTTTGACGACACTACCTAAGCAAGTGTTGCTAAAATACTATATAAGAGGTTGTAAAGATCCATGTGGTTTGTCCTTATAAAATTCTTACCCCCACCCACCACCGATAGGTTTACTAGGGTGTATACAGCTTTTCAGTTTTGTTTTTAGATATTCTGGAGGTGTGCATATATGAAACTTAAATTCAGACTCAGTATTATTGTCATCACAATCCTTGTGGTAGTTATAGCCGGCATTTCCATCATTCTGCTCAGTCAGGCGTCCTCTATGCAATTGGCGAAGTCTGCACAAAGCCAGGAACGCTTTGTGGCCGAACAGGCGCGAAACATTCAGGCGCGCTACGAACTTTATCTGCGCACGTTAAATGATCTTGCAGACATGCTGGCGGATTATGATAAAAGAAGCATAGGCTATCAGCGTTACACTTTCACTGAAATTTTGGAATCTACTATCACAGCCCAGGAACGTATAGAAGATATCACGGTGGTATTCAAGCCAGATACTATCGATAAGGGCATAGACGCCAGTTTTATTGGTGAACCAGGAAACACCTCTACCGGCCAATACGCCGACTGGTTTACCCGGAGCTCCGGGACAATAGAACATCTCACTTATAACGATGTAGAGGGTGAAATGCAGACCATAAACGGGCCTAACGCACGGAAAGAAATGATATACGATGCGGTACCCGAGAATATTAACGGTAAAGATACCTACACCATTAAGATCAGCGCTCCGATAATTCACCGCGCAAGCGGTCAGGTAGTAGGCCGGGTGGCAATGCGGGTTGATACAGCCTACCTCCAGCCCGTTGTAGACACCGCTATCAAAGGCAACGCAGATATTACTGCTATGTCTGTATATACCAATAACGGCACCATTATCGCCAGCGGTGTTCCTGCCCAAAACGGTAAGCTGCTAACCGATGCCCAGCGTCCGCTCTATGGGAATGATGTCAATTTAGTTGTTTCGGCGCTGCAGCGGGGAGAAATCATTAAGCTCCGGAAATATTCGGTGGCTATCGATACCAACCTTGAAATAGTCGTGTATCCCTTTAGTATCGGTGCCACCGGGGTAAACTGGGGGGTTATGATCGGAATCGACAGGAATTTGATACTTCAGGATGTGAATAACCTTACCCTATTTACCATAGGAATTGCAATAGGGGCGATTATCATTGCGGCAATCATCATTTTCCTGGTTTCCGGAGGCGTTACCAAACCTATTGTCAATGTCGCTCTAACCTTAAAAGACATATCCGAAGGAGAGGGAGATCTGACCAAGACGGTTGACATCAAGTCCAAGGATGAAATAGGCGACCTTGCCAAATACTTTAATTCGACCCTGAAAAAAATCAAAAACCTGATTCTTACCATCAAAAAACAGTCCGCGGCCCTCTCTGACATCGGCAACAATCTTTCCGCCAACATGACCGAAACCGCCGCGGCGATCAACGAGATCACCGCTAACATTCAGAGCATCAAAGCCCGCGTGACCAACCAGAGCGCCAGCGTTACCGAAACCAACTCCACAATGGAACAGATGACGGCCAACATCGGCAAACTCAACAGCCATATCGAGAAACAAAGTTCAAGCGTATCTCGCTCCTCGTCGGCCATTGAAGAAATGCTGGCCAACATTCAGTCTGTTACCCAAACCCTGGTCAAGAACGGCGATAACGTACACGAGCTTTCCGAAGCCGCCGGGGTAGGACGGCAGGGTTTACAGGATGTGGCCGCGGACATTCGGGAAATTGCCCGCGAATCCGAGGGACTCATGGAAATCAACGCGGTTATGGAAAACATCGCAAGCCAGACCAACCTCCTTTCCATGAACGCCGCCATTGAAGCGGCTCACGCCGGAGAAGCGGGCAAGGGCTTCGCGGTAGTCGCCGACGAGATCCGTAAACTGGCGGAAAGCTCCTCTGAGCAGTCAAAGACCATCAACACCGTACTTAAAAAAATCAAAACTTCTATTGACAAGATCACCACATCTACTGATTCGGTGTTGAACAAGTTTGAGGCCATCGACGGTGGCGTGAGAACGGTGGCAAATCAGGAAGAAAATATCCGCAATGCCATGGAAGAACAAGGCGCGGGAAGCAAGCAGATCCTTGAAGCCATCAGCCGGCTTAATGAAGTTACCCAGCAGGTGAAGGGCGGTTCCATGGAAATGCTTGAAGGCAGCAAAGAAGTTATCCAGGAAAGCAAAAATCTGGAAAAAATGACACAGGAAATTAGTGGTGGCATGAACGAGATGGCCACCGGTGCAGATCAGATCAACGTGGCAGTGAATAGTGTCAACGAGTTGAGCGGCCGCAACAAGGAGAACATCGGTATTCTGGTACAGGAAGTTTCGCGGTTCAAGGTTGAGTAAGGGAAGAGGGTGGTAATGAGGAATTTTTCACCGTAAAGTAAAAAAGTGAGAGTGCAAAGGTGCAAACGAACCCCTATTAAATCCGTGGACTTTTCCCCTATCTTCTCTTGACATGAGAAATCAACCTGATTATTATGTCAACCAGCATAAGCAAAACTAAACAATTATTGCTTTTTTTGTATATTCTTGTCAGTGGAGAGTCGGAAGCTTTTTTCACGCTCCTGCTGATAACTGCCTGCTAAAAAGAAGGGTTGTTCCATGACTATTAAGAAAGCGGTAATCGTTATTGATACTATTATCCTGATTGCAAGCCTTGCCACCGCCGCTATGCTGGCGTACCTTATCCAGCATAACCGCCAGGTCCGGAACGCGGCGGATCAACGCTTTTATAGTATGCTCCTGGTGGACGAGCTTCGTGCCGGCTCTGATGAACTGACCAAACAAGTACGCAACTATGTGGTCACCGGCTTAGCAAAAGCAGAAAGTGCCTACAATAAGGTGCTGGCGGTAATGGGCGGCGAGGAACCACGGTCCGCGAATTCCCAAATTGCTCCGGGCCAAAAGCGGGTACTCCTTGAGTTAATGAAGGAATACGGTGTTACCGATGCTGAATTTGCCCTTGTGGACCAAGCTAACGCCCTTTCTGAGGCCCTAGTACCCTTGGAAGTGGAAGCCATGAACGCTGTGAAGGGCATTTTTAAGGACACCCAGGGGAACTATACGGTTCAGAGGGAACCGGATAGAGAAAAAGCCATATCCCTGGTCTTTAGTGACGCCTATGAAAACGAAATCGCAAAAATTATGGCTCCTATGGGCCAATTTGAGCAGATGGTAAACCGCCGTACCGAGGCCTTTATGGAAAAAATGCTCCAGGCTCAGTCGGTATCGGCAGTAATTGTCGCACTCTCCATCGCCCTGGTGCTGTCTCTTATGGTCTTTAACTTTATCTATATGCAGCACCAGGTCCTTTCCCCCCTATCCACGGTGATTACCGGCCTTAAAAGCATTTTTACCGACGGAAAAACCGACCTTACCCGGCGTGTCGAGCTTAAAACAAACAATGAAATCGGCATTATGGCCGGTTTCTTTAACCAAACCTTTGCGAATATCAAAACTCTGGTTACGGTAATCCAAGGCAAAACCCATGGGCTTGAGAAGATTGGCCAGGAATTAGCGTTCAATATGAACGGGACCGCCGCCGCAATGCACCAGATAGATGCCACTATCAACAACAGCAAGGACCAGATAAACCGCCAGGTTTCAGGGGTTGAAGAAACAGCCGCCGCAATAGGCCGTATCAATGTAAACATAGAAGCCCTTAACCGCCTTATAGAGGAACAATCCTCCAGTGTGGAGGTATCCGCCCAGGCGGTGAAGGATATGATAGGACAAATCAATGAGGTTAATCAAATTTTGGCAAACAACGCCGTCAATATGAACTCTCTCATGGAAGCTTCCGGGAATGGCCGCACCGGGCTTGAAGCCGTCTCCAATGACATTCAGGGGATCGCCAGGGAATCCGAGGGGCTTCTGGAAATCAATGCCGTCATGGAAAATATTGCCAGCCAGACGAACCTGCTTTCCATGAACGCCGCCATAGAAGCTGCCCACGCCGGGGAAGCGGGCAAGGGGTTTGCAGTGGTGGCCAACGAAATCCGCAAACTGGCCGAATCCTCCAGCGAGCAATCCAAAACCACCATGGCGATGCTCAAAAAAATAAAGGCTAGTATTGATACTATTACCCGCCAGTCTCAGGATGTGCTTACCCGGTTTGAAGCCATTGATGACGGGGTAAAACTCGTATCGGAGAAAGAGAATACCATACGTACTGATATAGGGGCCCAGGAAGCCGGGGGTCGACAGATTATGGAATCCATCAACCGGCTGAACGAGATTACCGGTAAAGTAAAAAAAGGCTCCACCGAAATGGCCGCCGATTCGGACTCCGTGGTCCAGGAAAGTGGCAACCTTAACCGTATCAGCAGTGAAGTCCTCAACGGCATGGGCGAAATGGTTTCCGGAGTGGGGCAGATAAATCAGGCCATTAACCAGATAAACGAAATTAGCATGAGTAACAAGGAACACATCAGCGCATTGGACGATGAAATAGCCAAGTTTAAGACCTGATCTTGATGACACCCATCAAATCCTACATCCCGGTACCTGCAGTTCTTATCCGGTATTATCCCCCGAACTTTCCCGGTTTTCTGCAAACACCGTATAAGCCTCTGGGTGAGTGGCAGCCTCCTCCGCAGCGGACGGGGAACCACCAGCTATGAAAAAAATAAATTATTGGAATTATCTGAAAAAGTATGTATATAAGTATTGAAGAACTTGATAATATAATTAGTTTCTTTGGACATACAAAAAGAATAATGAAACAAGATATTAAAAATTTCAATTATGAACACTATAGAGATTATTCAGGAAATTTATATAATGGTTCTGATTATAGAAATAGCATTTTTTGTTGATTGATGCTATTTTTATATTTTTTAAAACGGACGTATTGTTAGTGTGGCGGCTTGAAGCAGCACTGGTGGACGATGGCAAACTCATTGTGCTAGATCGCGCTAATCTGGCCAGGATTCGTGAAGAACAGGGCTTTCAGGACAAGTAGACGACAAATCGGCAAAGGAAATCGGAAAAATGCTGGGTACAGGTGCTATAAGTACGCGGATAGAGACTTTGCTTGTCTCAGGGGTAGCACGGTGGGAAGCAACGTAGCTCAAATGAAACCAGCGGCAATATTCCGGCAACCCATAAGATTGGGGATACGGGACCCGGTGGCGCTAAGATTTTCTATACAAGTTTTACGATCGCTTAGTAGTTCGTATATAAGGGAGTTATGCGACATAGCTCCTAAACTTTTTGTAAATATTATAAAAAATCCTTGACAAAAATATTTTGTGAATGTATCATTAAATAATGAAGGAGAAAACAATGGTTAATGTAATAGATTATAAAAAAGAAAACAAGGAATTATATTTGCCTAAAACCACCCCCGGAATAATAAATGTTCCAGAAATGAATTATGTGGCAATTGATGGAAAAGGGAATCCAAATGATGAAAATGGAGAATTTAATGAAGGAATCTCTGTTTTATATAGTATTCAATATACAATAAAAATGAGTAAAAAGAAGAATGATATTCCAGAGGGATATTTTGATTATGTTGTGCCTCCTCTTGAAGGTTTTTGGTGGGTTGATGATAAAAATGATATTGGAAATAAATCAAAATATATATGGACAATCGTAATACGTTTGCCAGAATTTGTTGATAAGAAAATATTTGAATGGGCTTGTGATGAAGTAGTAAAGAATAAAAAAATAAATACGGAAAAAGCAAAATACGTAAAAATAAACGAAGGTTTATGTGTTCAATGTATGCATATTGGCCCGTTTGATGATGAACCAAAAACAATAAAATTGATAGATAAATATATAGAGCAAAATAATTTAATGAATGATATAAACAAGGAAAGATGGCATCATGAAATATATTTATCTGATTTTAGGAAAGTAAAATCTGAAAAAATGAAAACAGTTTTAAGAATACCAGTAAAAAATAAATAATGGGCTACGTCGCATAACATACGCTATACGCTACGCCGCAGTAGCGGGCTTGCAAAAATGTCATATACAGCCGGAACGTTATGTGAAATACACCTTGACATATTTGTGAATATATTATAAGTTCAGTTTGTTCAATTCAATATAAGGAGATAAAATTATGGATAAAGCGATAGAAACCTTGGCTCAGGATTGGAAAATATCTTTTGAAGAGGCCTTAATTTTATTTGAAGGTATAATAGACTTGTTCGATAAGTCTAAATTTGTAGCTCGAAATTAATGATACCACAAATGAGAAATATCCTGAGCAAATGCCTCCTACAATGATTTCGGTAAGGATATGCCATGCTTTTACAAGTTTTTATTTTGGCATTGATATGTTCAATGGCTACTCTTTTTTTAGCAAGCCGTTTGTTATACGCCAATTCCCGTTTGTTCAATTCATGATAATGATATTTACTTGCTTTTTTCGCTATCTGACTGTTCGCATGAAGCCCCTCTATTCCCAGATACCCAAGATCCGCCTGTATCAGGATTGATGGATCAACCGCCGTTTTTATAGTATGCTTTTTCCCCGAATAATACTCTTTCTGTTTTTTTTAGGGCGTTGTATTGGACTTTCCGTCCGTCATATCTACCACTATATACTGAATCTCGTCCGCTACTTTCTTAAGAACCTTCTTGCCGGGCAGTTTGAAAGTTTTGTCTTTAGACAGAGTATCTTCTACCCATTGTATCGTTTCGCATACTGTGCTTCTGCTGACTCCGTAATCGGCTCCTATTAAATACAACCTCTTTGGCGTCTTTGGCCTTTTTTCCCTATCCCATTCTTTCACTATATCATATCTTCAGTTATCGAACAAGTCTAATATCTATTTTCATATTCTGATTGTATTTTTTCAATTGTTTTGTATTTTCCACTATTTACTTTCTGAATTTTATTATGACTTATTGCTATTATTGAGTCATTGTTTATTATATTATAGTATCTAGTAAAATATCAATCTGATTTTCCCCGTTATTTGACCATGAAACCAAGATTTCAGGGATATTTTTTCCACAAAAAGGACCTTCTTCTGCCGATTTGATTAAGGTGATATAACCTGCCGTATCTTCCTCCATTTCCGCTACAATAACATTGCGTATTCCGTTCATCTGTTCATTATAGTATGTTTCAAATAGGTTTCCAGCAGCTGCAAAAATGTGCCGGAGAAAAACCCCAGTCGGGCTACGCCCTTTGTGTGGTTTTTCTCCGGCCAAGCCCGCTACTGCGGCGCAGCGTATAGCGCATGTTATGCGATGCGCCCGAACCTACGAAGTGTCCAAACACGGATGTTTGGGCGGGCTTATATTTTAATTTTTCCAGTTTTTGAAGAAAAATTCAAAAAATGTCATTTTTTAGTCTTGACAAAACTATTTTTAACAATTATCTTGTTATTAACAAGTATTTTTTGGGGATAAAATGACTGTATTAAGCGTCTCAAGGATAAAAGAAAATTTAGATACGGTTTTGGATGATGTCCAAAATACGTTTGAACCAATAACTATTGCCGGTACAAATTCATCGGCGGTATTAGTTTCCGCAGATGTATGGCGTTCCGTTGAAGAAACGCTTTATCTAAACTCTATACCAGGAATGAAAGAGTCAATTATTGCTGGTATGCAAGAAAAAATCGAAAATTGTTCCAGAGAGATAGAATGGTAAAATGTACCAAATAATATATTCTTCTCAGGTAAAGAAAGACGCAAAAAAGATAAACAGAGCTGGTCTCAAAAATAATGTTATGAAACTTATTGAAATACTACATAATAATCCCTATCAAAATCCGCCACCGTATGAAAAATTGCTGGGCGATTTACTTGGTTCCTATTCTAGGAGAATTAATATACAGCACAGATTAATTTACCAAATTTATGAAGATGAAAAAACTGTAAAGATTATCAGAATGTGGACACATTACGAATAAACCTAATTCGCTATTATTCTATTTGCGCCGCATGGATGCGGTGCATTCCATAAATTCGTTCAGGCATTTCGCATAACGCATGTTATGCGAAATGCCCTTGCTACTACTACAATTTTTTTCTTAAATCCTATAATTAAATTTTACAAAATCTTGTGCTACTCTAGATGCAAATTCATTTGACGCTTCTAGAGTAATAATACCGCCCTCTGGAATAATTTTACTTATTGTTTCATCCCATGCCTTTTCTATCAATCTTTTATTATAAAGAAGACATTTGCCTTTCCATTGCAATTTTTAATATTCTACTTGTCGCATCTTCCATAATTTGAAAATTTGGCTTTGATTTTGGATATTCAAAAATGAATATCTGTCATATGTCGGTTTATAGTTAAGTGTTTTGGCCTTTTCTCATACTTCAAGACATACAAATCATCAAAATCATTTCGATTATAATTATCAGATAATTTTACTATAAAACTGACAACATTGAATAGCTCTATTATTGCATATAATTTCTTTTCGGCATGTGACTCTGATAAAAATATGCTATGTGATACTTCTTCCGCCTCCAAATCATATAATCGTCTTTCAAAAATTATAGGCTCAACTTTGATTGTAGCATTCTTTTTTAATTCTTCTATTGCATATGAAACTGATTCAATATCGCCAGTTTTTTCAACATAATAATTTATTGCCATTTTTAATATTGCAGGCATAGACTCTTTTCCACCGACGGTCAATTTTATTGAAAGTGGCTCTGTAATTTGTTTTTCTACATGTACCGCTTGTTTTAAGGCATCTTCAACATTCAAGTTTTTATACTTTTTTGATAATCCATTTAATATGTTTCGTGCGGTTATAGATATTTCAACCTTATCATCAGATTGTTCTTGCTTTACTGTAGATTTTTCAATAATAGGCATACCTTCATGATCGATATAATATTTTTCTCTGGTTTTTTCATTAACCATTAAAACAGGTGGCGGATTTCCACGTTCACGTTTTATCATTAAAAAATTAGCATAAAAATTCAATTGTTTAGATAATTCTGCATCAAAAGATGAGCCAAATTTTGAATTACAGTCTTTACATATTATTTTTGATGAAGTTAATATTCCACCAATAGAATTAGACTTGTTCTCTAACTTATAGAATGATATAATAAGGGTATGGGAAAAGAGAAACGGGCGTCAGGCGCCAAACGCCTGCCCTTTATGCCTTTTTTCACATTTTTTCGCAGGGCTACTTGACTATGCACCAAAAATAGCATATACTAAATATATGGTCATTTGTTCAATATAAAATTAAAAAAATTATAAAGCGCAAAAATCCCGCCATTTGAGGAGTGCGCTATGAAAAAAGTAAAATTTGGCTTCACAGTACTATTGACATTGCTTTTGGGAACCACCGTATTCTCACAAGAGAAAAAAACCGGTTCAATAATTGGAAACACTATCATCGGCGGCTCAATGATTTCGAGTGATGGCTATGATGTCGGATTTGTATGTACCGGATTTGATGTTAATTTGATTTCCAAAGAAGGATTGCAATTAACATTTGGTGACTTGGTGAACGTCAGTATTGAGAATGGTGTGTATCAAAATCTATATTTTGGTCTCGGCTACCATTTTCTCAAAGAAAAATTCCATGTCGGAGGCTCATTACTATTTGTTCCTGATGGAAATACAGATATACTGATTGGTGTAAAGGCAGATGGAGGATATTTTTTTACAAGAAATATCGGCATAAGCGCCTTATTACTATTCGCCGGCGGAGTAATGCATGATTATATACTTTTTGGCGGCGGATTGGGGCTGACGGTACGATTATGAAAAATAAAATCATTCGTATAATTATCTTTTCGATAATCTGCTCCTCATTTTTTATTTGCTGTAGGATGGAATTAGACTTGCCTGATAGTTTTTTGAAAATGATCGCAAAGACTACAAGAAATAATCCGGGCACACGTATTTCAGTAGGCATTGTAAAAAATGGGACAATGGAATATATCGTTTATGGCGAAAATGGCTCAATTCTTCCACAAAAAGAATATATCTATGAAATTGGCTCTATCACAAAAACTTTTACCACCTCATTATTTTGTAAGGCAATACATGAAAACAAGGTTTCGCTTGACGATTCAATAAAATCGCATTTTAATCTTTCTGGCAATCAATATTACCCGACATTTAAGCGGCTTGTTACTCATACGTCCGGGTATAAGGATTATTATTTCGATTTGCTTGACGCAACAAACAGCAAAAAGGGAAATGGAAATTCATTTTACGGTATAAATACAGCCAGACTTAACTCACAAATAGGCAATCATTTGCTTATCGATAAATCATATTCATATCTCTATTCAAACTTTGGCATATCGACTGTCGGGAGCGCTTTAGCCGCCATATACAGAAATGATTTTGTAACCGTAATGAATAATTTTATTGTATCTGAATTAGGGCTTACTCATACAAAAATATCAGATGGAACAGGCGATTTAAGCGGCTATTGGAAATGGAATGCTGATGATGCGTATCTTCCCGCGGGCGGCATTGTTTCTACGATAAGTGATATGATGCAATATGTTAAGACGCACATGACCGGAAGTATTCCCTATCTTGCCTTGGGGCATACAGAAATCACAGAAATAAATGCGATTACAAAACAATATGCGGAATTGGGAATACGTATGGATAGCGCCGGTATCGGTTGGATACTGGATAAAAAAAATAATCTTATCTGGCACAATGGCGGAACGACAAACTTTAACAGTTATATCGCGTTTAATAAAGCAAAACAGATAGGTGTAGTGATTTTATCAAATCTGTCTCCAAATGATGGTATTCCCGCTGTTGTTATGGGTGTTAAATTGATGTCGGAGTTATTGTAAACGCAATGGTACCTGGCACTTTTTAGGATAAAAGGAATGCATAAAATGAAGAAAACATTATTTTGGACTTTACAATTAACCATAATTCTTTTTGTCAGTTTAATTTGTATAACGTGTAGAGACCCTGTTGGCTTTCCGGCAGAATTCAGGGTCTATTATGATGATGATTATTCAGAATTAATAAATAATAGCGCATATCCGTATGTAGGAATAACAGGACTCAATGCAATAACGCAGGAAATATCCTGTGGATATGCCTGTATTGAAATGCTCGCAAATTGGAAAGGTAAAACAATAACCGAACAGTCTTTATACTCACAAAACAACGGTGAAATTACAACTTCTATGGGTTCTGGTTTTCTTAATGAAATGACCCGCCAATTTCCGGAATGGAAAACCGTTCGATGTGTAAATATAACTAATACAGAACTCCTTAAAGGAATATATGCTTCTCTTGGAAACGGATTTCCTTCACCGGTTGAATTTGCCGCAAAAAACACGTCCGGTGAATGGACTCTTCATTTTGGTATTGTAACCGCAATGGATTTTAGCGGCAATAAAATCATTGTGCAAAACCCTTATGGTTATGAAGAGACTTATACAATAAAAGATTTTATACGGGCAACACGGTATGAATGTTATGAAAATATGGAATGGTATTTTAAGGTAGGTTTTAATATGGGGCTTTTCCATAAAAATACTATTTACATTATCGACAATAAGGCGTGAAAATGAAAAAGAAATATTTTTTTAGCGTTTTGTTCTTATATTTGTCTTTAGCGGTATTTCCCGAAGAAAATGAAAAAACATTTTCTATACAGGGAAGCCCCTTACTATATGCGGCAGATATAGCATATCTATTTATGGACAATAACAGTAAAACATTTTCTATTGCAACAGACGTTGAATTTCAATACGCAATAAACCAGTATTTTAATATTTCAATTGTAAATACGCTTTTCTTTGAAAATTATTTAAGCAGTTATTTTGAAGATAGTGGAGGGAGGTATAACAGAGATTATGGTCAGCAGTTTCAATTTCTTTTAATGCCTGCTTTTATGTACCGTCCCTTTAGAACACGGCTTAAAGGAATGTATGTCAGCATATATCCAACTATTGGATGGACATATGTATCGACAAAAGATTTAGATGATACTTTTACCCATTTGGGATTTGGTTTATTATCAGGTTATCAATGGATTTTAAAAAATGGTTTTACCATACAATTAGGCGGAGGAATTAGTAAAACATGGATAATACCATTTCAAAATAATAAAGGGAAATATCGTGTGGAAGATGAATGGCATTTTTTCAATTTACCGTTTGATTTACGCCTTGTATTTAGATTAGGATATTCATTTTAAATAAATAAAAAAATAATGGTGTACTCCGCCGTCCATGGCGAGGGGGCGGTTGTTTATAGGGGCAAAATAATTTTTAAGATTTGTTGTATAAATAATTATTATAAAATAATGGGGGTGCGCCTACGGCACAAAATTATTATGTAAAAAATTATATTCCAAAGATCGTAGTCCGAAAGCCAGTGACAGCATAACGGCGCATAACATACAGTTTACACTACGCCGCAGTAGTGGCTTGGCTAAGGCAGATTTTGTGAAATCTAACACTTAACTCTTATTGTTTTTTTACCATTAGGAGAGTAATTGTAAAAAAGGCGTGTTTTCAGTTGTTTTGTTAGCTATGCTTGTCATCGGTTGTGCGAGTAGTGTGGGTACAGAAACCGGAAATACCGGCGATGATACGGCGGGGCGATTTTCTACAAGATCGTCAAATAGGGTATACAAATAGGTGATGCTGGACCGGCAGGCGGAATTATTTTTTACGATAAAGGTGATTATTCCAGTGGATGGCAGTATCTGGAGGAAGCTACGGCGCACTGGCGACATAATAGCGGTGTCCTGAGCGATATTTCAGCTACTAGGAATGCAACTTCCAGAGAAATTGGAATGGGGCAAACCAATACCCAAAACATTATATTGTATAAAAATATTAAATAAGAATAGTGTTATTAAAAGGCTCTTGACCATCATCTCAAAAGAGGTGTAGGGTTAAATCAATGAGATACAGTAGATTAAGTACACAGAAAGTGAATAAAATTATTCGATGTTTTTGCGAAGTTATAAACGCCACATCGGCTGTGAAAATCATCGGAATAAACCGGAAAGCGGTGAATCTGTATTATGGACAGTTGCACAGAATAGTTTTTAGACTGGCACTGCTTGAGGATGAAACCGGCTCGGGTGACTATGAGCTTGACGAGTTTTATTTCGGTGCCCGCCGTGTCCGCGGCAAATGGGGCAGCACGACAGGAATAGAACGGGCTCTTATTGTGGAAATTGTACCGGAAACACAAAAGGCAAGTTCGCTGGGTTTATATTCGGCGCTAGTCGGGTTAGGGCTGTTACCCGCTTCAATAATTGCAGGTGTTTTATGGGATTTAATGGGACAGTGAATGCCTTTTATATTTGGTGGAATAATGGCATTCATAACAAGTATTGGTATATTTATATTGTTATCAAAAAAATAAAATATGGCCATCATATAACGAGGCTTTTCATGTTTTTTGCGCTTCATATATGATCACTTTCATATTTATTATTACAGTTTAAGGAGGATTCTATGTTAGAGAGGCTTTTCTTTCTGGTGCCGGCGGGTTCGATCCTGGCGCTTCTGTTCGCGTTCTATCAGGCCCGGAAGGTGCTGAGTTTTTC
>BOBG01000019.1 GCA_026002265.1 Spirochaetia bacterium | reverse complement strand
TGCCTGCGTCTCCTGCCGGCCGAGAATCTCAGCCGCATGGTGCTTGATTATGTCAGTTAGATGCGTGGCGATAATGGACGGCGGGTCAACCACCGTGTAGCCGGCCCGTTCAGCTTCGTCCCGGCGCTCTTCGCTAATCCACACAGCCGGCAATCCAAACGTCGGATCTCTGGTTTTTTCACCCGCAATTTCCTCACGCACCGAGCCGGATTTTATGCAGAGGTAACAATTCATCCGAATCTTCCCCCTGCCCACATCTACGCCCCGGATTTTCAGACAGTATTCAGACGGCTCCAGCATCATATTATCAATAATCCGGATTTTGGGAATCACCAGCCCAAGGTCAAGCGCTGATTGACGCCGGATTCCCTGTACCCGCTCCAAAAGTTCCGCCCCCTTGTCCCTGTCCACCAAAGGAATTAGCCCGTAACCGAGTTCCAAAGAAAGTGCATCGAGCGGCACTATTGGGGACATTTCCGCTTCTTCCTTTTTCTTTGCGGTATCTGGTTTTGTTGCCAGCATCGTTTCAAATTTTCTTTTCTTCTGCTGAGTCCGTCCGAGGGTAAATGCAAACCAACCAAGGAGAAAGGCCATCGGGAAAAGCACATACCACGGAAAACCGGGCAGAAGCGCAAAACCGGCCAGCACAAATGCACTGATCCAGTAAATCCGGGCATCACGGGTAAATTGAGTCGAAATATCCTCACCCAAGGTGCCGTTTGAAACGGATCTCGTTACCACAATGCCGGTTGCAGTTGAAATGAGCAATGCCGGAAATTGTGAAAGTAAACCATCTCCGATGGAAAAGGCGATGTAGGTACCGACTGCTGCACTGATTGGTTCGCCGTGGATTGCAACGCCGATGATGATGCCGCCGAGGACGTTAATTACCGTGATAAAAATACCGATTTTAACGTTACCGGATATGAATTTACTCGATCCGTCCATCGCACCGTAAAAATCGACTTCCTGCTGGAGGTCCCGTTTCCGGATGCGTGCTTCCTCTTCGGTGATCGCACCGGAACTGTACTCCGCGTCAATGGACATCTGCTTACCCGGCATAGCGTCCAGAGCAAACCGGGCTGCAACTTCTGCGATCCGGGTTGCGCCTTTTGTAATAACGACTACCTGCACTGCGATAATCGCAATAAAAATAATAAATCCGACAACCAAACCCTGCGTCCCGCCGGACCCGACCACAAAAGAAGAAAATGCCCGGATCATCCGGCCGTCAAATGCTGCGCCTTTGGTTAAAATAAGCCGGGTTGAAGACACGTTAAGCGCAAGGCTAAATACCGTTATCACAAGGAGAATCGTGGGGAAAACGCTGAAGTCAGTGGCTCTTTTCGTGTATAAAACGATCAGTAAAACGAGCAGCGCCAGCACAAGATTCAACGCCATAAAAGTGTCAAGCAGTACCGTGGGCAAGGGAATTATCAGCATAATCACTACAAGTACAACGCCAAGTGCAATAAAGAGATCGCGCGAATTCCCTAACACATTAGCTGCTCTACTCGGTGCTTTTGCCGTCGCTGTATCTGCCATTTCGTCCCCTTATATCAATCATCATACTGTCCTTCGCAGGAAAGAATCCGGACATTTATTACCATCACCGGAGTAAAACCGGTTTTTATCATCGATCCGGCGGCTGTACTTAGCATTTCTGCCTTTGGTTTTCCAATTCCATTCCGGTTAATAATTCATTGATCTTCTTAATAGTCTTGCGATCCTGTTCTTGAGATCCCCATAAAAAAGCGCTTTCATACTTTTAGCGCTGGAACACTTGTACTGAGCGGAAGAGGCACCGGAAAACCGTATTCCAACTTCGTTTCTATCCAGCCTTCCATAGCTTCCATCAACCCGTTCGAAGCTTCTTGAAAAGTATCCCCAGTACTCTGGCACCCATCAAGTTCCAATACCGTTGCATGATAATAAAACCCGCTCTCATCTACTATCGGTTTAATGATATAGGTGTAGGGCAACTTCATATAGTCCTTAACATCCATAATATTCCTCTATATCCGGCTTAAAATATCTTTTACATAAACAGCGGCTAAAGGACTTTTATCTTTAATCGTAGTAACATCTCCATTTTTATTAATATACTGCCGGTGCGAACCTTTTTGGCGTGCAAAACGGTAGCCTTTTGCAGTTAATACGTTATCAGCTTCAGACATACGGATTCCATTCGGCTGATTCTTCATTTTTTTTATCAGTTTATCTACATTCGGCATACATTCCTATATATCTACTGTATGTGCTTTAAGCCATTCTAATGGAGTCTGTCCTGGGCGATCAACATTCGCTGTGAATGATGAATCCTTTACCGTCCAAATTTGCATTGCTTCACTATCTGCCGCCGCCATAACAGAATAAACCGAAGAAAGAGGAATAATCTGTTGTCCAATCGCCCCATTTATCACAATTACCTTTGACATATTCCCTCCCGGAAAACTGTACCTCTATATTGCTCTAGCTCGTTTACGATCCTCGTTTATCTTCGAGACTTTACTCAACACAAGCGCCACCACTTCCCAATATTGTTCCGGAATAAAATCTCCAACCTCAACCTCTTTATACAATGCCCGCGCCAGCGGTTTATTTTCCACAATCGGTACGCCGGAATCCTGAGCGAGACGCCGGATCCTGAATGCCATTTCGTCCTCACCTTTTGCGGTCACCTGCGGCGCAATCATCTGGTTCCGGTCATATTCGAGCGCGATGGCGAAGTGAGTCGGGTTCGTTATCACCACATCAGCCTTTGGCACGTTGATCGCCATGTTCGACCGGAGGATTTCCCGCATCCGCGCCTTGAGCCGCGCCCGGATCTGCGGATCGCCCTCGTACATTTTCCGCTCTTCCTTGACCTCTTCCTTTGACATCTTCAAAGATTCCCGGTACTGCCAGCGTTGAAACATATAATCCGGAATCGACAGCACCATAAGCAGCAGCGCGGAAATGATCAGCAACTGCGCAGCGAGCAAAGCGATAAAACTCACGCTGGACCACAAATCAGCCGTTTGCAGGCTCGACAGTTTCTGAATGTTGGACCGGATGATAGTATACGCAACAACTCCGATGATTCCCATTTTAACAAGAGATTTAAAAAAATTAAAGAGTCCTTCGACAGAAAAGGCACGCCCAAAAAATTTTCCAAACCGGGGAATGATCCGGGAAAATTTCGGTGCGAGCGGTTGAGTCGTGAACAAAAGCCCGACCTGCACGATATTTGAAAAAAGCGCGGCAACCACAGCCACTGCGATAATAGGCCACACGATTCGGATAAAGTACAATAAACAAGTGCCTAGAATCATTCGGTCTTTGGTCGGATCCAAGGTTGTTGCCCGTAGGAAAAAAAAACGGATCAGTTCCGTACAATTCCGCACCATTGACGGTGCCAAAAAAATGAGCATCAGACCCGGAAACAGCAATCCAACCGCGCTGATCAGCTCCTGACTCTTCGCGACTCGGCCCTCTTCCTCACGGGCTTTCCGGATCTTGTACTCGGAAGGTTCCTCAGTCCGGCCCTCATCCTCGGCCGCAAACCACTGAAGATCGATAACCGGAATCATTTTTTCATGCAAACCGAGTACCAGAGGAGAGGAAAATTGCAATTTGCTCACAGGCTGATCCTCACTTTTTTCTCCATACACTCGGATCCGGTGTAATAATATTGGAATTTTTTTTAAATTCCGGTGCTGGAAGCATATAACTTTCCGGATCGATTTTTACCCCCCGGAGTGCGGCGTGTTCATAATCCAACTGCATATTTTCAAAATCATTGAGCTGGGCGTAAATCTTTCCCCGGTAAGCAAATGCAACGCCGTTATTCGGCTCAAGCTCAATCGCTTTGTCCAATTCTGCAATCGCATCATCGTACCGGCCCTTTTTACTGAAAATTTGACTGCGCCGGATATACACATCGCCCGATCCGCATTTAAACATAATCGCTTTGCTAAAATCATCTAACGCATCATCATCTTCATTAAGTTTAAGGTGTGCAAAAGCCCGTGCATAGTAATACCGGCCCTGGGTAAATTGTATATCAATGGCTTTATCGTAATATTCTACGGCTTTTCTATAATCCGGATTTTCCTTGAAAAAATATACACTACCCATAGTTGCCAGTAAATTATCGTCTTTAGGATTTAATGTTAAGCCTTTTTCACATTCCTTTACCGCCTGATCATATCGTTTCAGTTCAAGCAATACCTCAGCATGTGCTCGGTGTAATTCAGGGCGTTTCGGATCAAGTTTAATCGCTTTATTTAAATCTGCCAACGCTTCCGGATATTTTTCACACATTTGATAGGCAAAGGCCCGTTCAAAATAATATAACGATTGTTCCGGATTTATTTGTATGGCTTGACGATAATCTTCTATTGCGCGTTCATACTCCGGATATTCCTGAAAACAATAGGCATTTCCCCGGATTTGAAAAGCTTCATCGCTCTGGGGATCCAGCTTAAGTGCTTTTGTACAATCAGCTATCGCTTGATCGTACTGATTCGTTTCGCTGTATATTTGGGCGCGGCTTGTATAAATTTCAGCAGTATCCGGCTCAAGTTCAAGCGCCGTCTTGAGATCATGCAATGCTTTTTTTGGATTATGAGTCATCAGATGTGCGTAACTTCTGTCAATATAATACTGAACAAAATCCGGCTCCAGAGCAATGGCCTGGGAATATTCCCTCACTGCCCGGTAATAATCCGGATTTTCGTGAAAACAATACGCATCGCCCCGGATCGAAAAAGCTTCATCATCCTCCGGATCAATCGCAATTGCTTTTGTACAATCAGCTATTGCCTTGTCATTCTGCCCAAGTGCAAGAAATACTCCGGCACGCTGAGTATATGCGTCAGAAGCTCCCGGATCTAATGCAATGGATTTATTTAAATCATGGAGCGCGTTTTGAAAATCCCCCTGATCCGCGTACAGAGAACCGCGATCCAGATATTGTTGAGGATTATTCGGCTCAAGTTTTATCGCTATATTGAGATCAGCAAATGCCTCCGGATATTTTTCAAGCATCCTATAGGCAAAACTCCGGTGATTATAAATCACAGCGTCAGCCGCACCCATGCTGACAACTGTAGTAAAATCAGCAATTCCGGCCTCAAAATCCTGTTTAGCATCAAGCCGGATACAGTGAAGCGAGCCCCGGTAATAATATCCCTCCGGATTATCCGGTTCGAGTTCTATGACTTTATTAAAATCTTTAAGTGCAAGATCAAATTGGCCATGCTGTACATGATGTTGTCCCCGCACATTGTAATCCCTTGCAGTGCGTGGAGTTGTTGATTTTGCCATATACACTCCTTTATGAGATAAATGCCTACGGAATCTGTTCGCCAATCATCCGGAATAGATCTTCAAGACTCCGGAAGCCCGCATTGATCAACCGGCTAAACGATTCAACCATAAAAGGCATCGTTGCAAAAATCATAATAAAAGCCACCATGATCGAAATAGGAAAACCTTCCGATAAAATATTAATCTGCGGGGCAGCTTTGGAAATTAAGCCGGTGCTAAGAGATATTAAAAAAAGCGTTCCTAAAATCGGCATGGAGATAATGAGTGCATCAAAAAAAAGCCTCGATAATCCGGTCCGGAATAACATAACTACGGATTCACGCCCTTCAACAATCCGGATAATATTAATTGATTGCACAGAACGCAAAAAACCGCCGAGGAACAGAGTCTGAAAGCCGTCAACGGAAAGAAATACCAGCATGGCCACAAGGTTTAAAAATTGACCCAGCAGAGGATTTTCCACTTGAGACAAGGGATCAAAGGTTTCCGAAGCACCGAATCCCATTTGCAGCGAAAAGAATTGCCCGGCTGTGGTAAATGTGGAAAAGATCATCGTCAAAAAGAATCCGGTGATGACTCCGATAATTCCTTCGCCGACAACTAACAGCAGAAATTCAAAACCGTATGGGGGAATCTCCCAGCCGGAGACAAGTGCGCTCGGAAAAGCTGCGTACGCGGTGAATCCAGCCAGGGCGATTTTTGCCACCTGCGGGATCGAATCAGAGGAAAGTAAGGGCGCGGTTTCGATCATCGCCAATGCCCGCACTGCGATGAGGAGAAAAGCAGGGGCAGCAGCGAGTATCTCGTCAAACATTGTCAACTCCGGATTTATTATTACGGAGAATCCGGAAAAAAGAAAGAGTGTCCGGTATGAAAGTATTGCTTTCATCTTTTCACTCTTTCCTTATTTTTCACTACTTTTTTCTATATTATAATGTCTCACTTATCGTACTTGATATATGCAAACGGGTCCTTTTCGTACCATTCTTTTTTGAAGGGCAGCGGGCTATTGAGTGAAATCTGCCGGTTGAACTCGAAGTTCCGCATTATTTTGTTGAGCCGGCGCGCAACCTCAAACACGCCCGAGTATCCGCAGTAATTGTAAGTCGGCCCGAAAAGCGGCAGCAACGGCAGCCCGTGCCGGGCAGCAATATTGTTACCGCCGGTATGTGTGATAAGCAGATCCGGCTTCAGCCGATTGATGATATTAGACATTTCAAAAGGCTGATTCGTGGCAACGCTGAACTGTACTTCATCGATATTTTCCAGTGCATCAAAGATTGGCTCTGCAAATTTATCGTAGTGGTGCGCCTTGAATCCCACGACCTCCATGCCCAGGTCCTGAAGTATCTCTGCGGTTGCCAAAATCCTGACTTCTCCGCCCGCGAGGTACGCACGTTTTCCAGAAAGGACTTTCCTGAAAGGCTCGAGCGCTTCGGACAGCACTACGTTTTCCGCCTCGATAAGCCGGTCAGCCTGCGTCTGTAGGTCAAAATGTGCGGCGATCTTCCGGATCCAACGGTCCGTATTCTTTCGGCCAATGGGAATCGTATCCACCACAAAGGGAATGTTATACTTCTCCTCAAGATGCCCCACAAAGTAATCGTCATGCGTGCCGCAGATACTCACGTTGAGACTCGTCTCCAGCGCATACTGAAAGTCCTCCGGCTCCGCGTAACAGGGAATAAATGTGACGTTAAGACCGAGCGCCTCCAGCAGCCGGCACAGCTCCACCTCGTCTGCCCGGCTCATCGAACCCACGTTGAGAATATTGACATTCCGGCTGCGTTTGTAGGTTTCCCGGAATTTGTCAACATCACTTTCCCAGATGGGAATCTTAAGGTCAGGACGCCGGATATATTTCTTGAGAATGCCGTGATAGACTGCATCGTAAGCCGTTGCCATCAGCTTTGTCTTGAATCCCTCGCAGTGAACCGGCATTATGATCGCCGCACACTCCTGCTGAAGTTCCTGAATAATGCTGTCAATGTCATCTCCAATGAGGGCCGGTACACAACTATTGCAGACGATGATCGTGTCCGGACGGAATTCCCGGTCAGCAAAGATCACAGCTTCCTGTAACTTTTTCTCGCCACCGTTGATCACGTCTGACTCGTCCAGATTAGTTGAGAGCCAGATCAAACCTTCGGCACTTGGATCGCGAATCTGCTTGAAGCTTTTGTTCGTCCCGATGTTTCCGGTCGAACAGATTCCGCAGCCGATTGGACCATGCATAATCACCACCGCGTTCCGGAGTGTGTTGAGAATCGCAAGGCTCAGGGTGAACTGGCAACCCTGTGCCATTGAGAAAGATCTGGCGGAAAGGTTCGTACAGCCATTTGCCAGCGCTCGCTCACATGTGCGTACCTGCGCGCATTTTCCACCGAATGCAATGCTTGCATGCAGCCGATCCTCTCGCGGGGGAGCTGATTTAGCGTCTAAAAAGTTCAATGTAATCCTCCTATCTTAAGTTACATACCCAAACAAATACTTTGATCGCGCTGATCTAGTCTCTTGATCAGTGCTGACTATCCTTTTGATCACTGCTGGCTGACAAGTTCCTTAGTAAGTTCAGAGAATGTTCTTGTTTGCGAACCTTTATATGATCATGCAGACAACATGGCACCATGTGCGCTAATCGCTTATTGATCAGCCGGGTTTATTAGCATATCCATGCTTTTTTCACTATATCAATCCCTTTTTCAAGACAATTTCTAGCGCCGCGTTTGCATCAAGAAGTATCATCTATCCCGATCCTCCCGCAGTACATCTTCTGGAGCTGGAAAGGTACCGGCATGTGGAGTAGACAACTACCCCCAATTCATCTGCGTAGCTCCTTTTTCTCTGTGGTTGCACTCTATCTACCCGCCACAAGGTAAGATATAATATCTTCGGTCAATGACAAGCCGCCGTTAAAGCCGGCATAAGCCCGGTTCATGACGCACCGGCCCGTGAGCGGAAACGACACCGGCACCAACGGAAACCCGAATTCTTGAGCCAGCTCCCGCTCAAAAGAGCTGCCGAGTATGACCGCCGGACCAAAAGCATCGTAGTACCGGTTATTCCGGTTACGCGGCCACAGATCACGGAGGTGCTTTTTCACCGAAGAGGTATCACTGTCAAAATGAATTTGGGGCGAAATGCCGGAGTTCAAGCCGGCAAACTGTGCAACGGTAACCTGCTGCTGTTGTTCATTCAACAAGTCGGTGATTACAGCAAGTTCCGGCAGCCATCCAAGTTCGTCCGACAGGAAACGGGTAAGTGCGGGCGCATAGTTGGAATCCCCGACCACCACCGCATAACGTTGAAGATCGATATCGTTGTAAAGGTCCGAAATGCGTTCAAAATAATCGTAATAGATACTCTTTTCTTCCGCGAGCGTCTGTTCAACCCGTGCCGGCGCTATGTGCAGGGCATTTCCTACCGTTTTGAGGAAAGTTTCTCCAGCAATCGCACCGATAGGAAAGCCAGTTACGATGTATGGAATACCATGCACTTCCTCAAAATAGCGTGCGCTTTCAATACCGAAATTATTTGACACGACAATAGTAAACGCTGCTTTCCCAGCCTTTTTGAAGTTGTCAAGCGTTTCCCCTTCACCGAAAAACGTATTGACGTGCAGACCAAATTTCTCCAGCAACCGTTTAATCTCCCGGAGATTTCCCTTCCAAAAGACATCTTGAGCCGGCACAATACCGAGTACATTCACGGCAAAGGGGTCCTTTTCGGCCGATTTCTCGATATATCTCTGTATCAATCCTTTAAACAG
The DNA here is from genome assembly GCA_026002265.1 of Spirochaetia bacterium. Classification (GTDB taxonomy): domain Bacteria; phylum Spirochaetota; class Spirochaetia; order Treponematales; family Breznakiellaceae; genus BOBG01. The sequence continues at coordinate 15,313 of BOBG01000019.1, read as the reverse complement.
CAATTCGTAGCCGGTAAACGCACTTCCCTTAAAACTCGGTGTCGGCACTGCGATAACCGGCTTTTCAGAGTCCGCGAACTCTGCAACGACTGACACCGTATCATCACCGATCATATCCACCATACAGCCGGTAACCACTACAAAAAGGTCCCCGTCAAGGATTTCCAAGCTGGATTTAATCTGTTCACGCAAACGGGTTTCACCGCCGAACACCACATCACGCTCGACCACATTGGAACTCGGCAGCGCAGAACCCCCGCAATAACCGCCCCCCAAATATCCGGCGCCTGCATTGATCGCCGCATTAATGTTACCGCCGCATCCAGCCGAACCATGTACAATGGCAATGGTCCGAGGCATTGCCCGCAACATACCGACCGCTCCGCCCAGAGCGCAACTATACCTGGGCCGGTCAACAAATTTAGACATAAATCCTCCCTCTTCTTCTTGATAACTCTCATTTCAAAACGTAGAGTACAGCTTGATCGCACTGATCAAACACATTACTAGCGCTAATAAAATTATTTGATCGCACTGATCAAGTAACTTGATCTCTGCTGACTAACAGTTAGTCGCCTGCTGATTTATAAATCTAACTCCTCTATGTACCTTGTTTATTGCTGCTTCACAGTTTCCATCACGTGCCTCAAACTAGCATTGATCTGCACTTTGTATTTACTTCCATTCTGAGTAAGCCGCGCAAACACATCCTGATCCAGGTTATTCCGGAGTGCTGTTGTTATTCTTTCTCTATGCCGTGTAAAACCTGAGAAATCGGTTAGTTCAGGTATGTCTGAGCAATCAATATCCTCATCCTTGAGCTTATCAACTCGTTCCCATTCCTCCGGACTAATTTCGGGTAGATTGCTGCTGTCATATTCAACTATTGACATATTGTTCTTGCTCCCTTTTTATCGCCTTTCGTGCAGAAACAATCAGTACCGTATCATCTTCATTAGCTTCTGCTTCGATAACGAAAAGAATGTGTCCATTTGCGTTGCCTATAAGAACCCAACGATTTTCATCGAAGCTATGCACCGAATCATATAACGTTAATCTATTCGGATCACTATAAACGTATAGCGCTTGTTCAAAACTAACGCTATGCTTCCGGATATGTTCTTCATTCTTTTTCGGATCCCATACAAAGCGCATTTTCTTGATTCCTATCTACCGATCAAACATCTTGATCGCACTGATCAAACAACTAAACCAGTGCTGACTATCCTCTAGGTTCCTGCTGATAAACACCTTGATCACCGCAATCAATCCTATCATTCCCTACTTTTTTCTTTATCTTTCGTGTATCTCTGCTTTCTCTGTGGTTGCAATTTTCCGGCCCTTCCCACGCTTCTTGATGTCTATAAACATTTCACCGGCAAGTTTTTGGTAGAGTTCAAACAAGTAGGCCACCCGCTCGGCATCATTGGCAAAGGTACGATTATATGCAACTTCAACGGCTTTATCAAGTTTCTGGTGGGCTCGCTTCAGTTCTGGCAGCATTGTGTCGTTATCATAAAGGTCAGCAAGAGTGATGTCAGGGAAAATCATGCGGGCATTTAAGACTTCCTGCGCGGCTGATTCAATAGCAGCTTTCTGCTTGCCGGTTAGTTCCTGCGGCCACGGAAAATTATTGTAGACGATAACCCCTGAATACCGGTAATCACTTTTCAGCCTGCCGCAGACTGCACGCATCCACGCCATGTGCATAGTCGAAGTAATCACTCCAAACTCGTAGAAGGTGGCATTGGGAATTATTGAATTGGCATCACCGCAAATAACATCTTTTGGTATGAAACCGATAGGGATGTATTTCCGGGTTTCCGATGAAACCCTTGGTATAAGCAAATAATCAGTATCCGGCTGCCGTATCTCAGCAAAGAGTGTAGGAAAGTCCGCCAATGTACGGGTTGCTTCACGGGTACTCTTTTCACGAAATAAGCGCACCTGTGCTATTCGCTCCATAATAACTTTTGATTTAGTATACTTTGCCGGAGAAATGCCTTTTAGCCATAGGCAATACCGGGGAATGTTGTGTAAAAACTCTCTTGCACCGAGAAAGGGCAGAATCACTTCTGCAAGTACCGGATCTTGTGCTATAAGCGCGTCCTTTTCTGCTTGATCCAAAAAGAAATTACCATCGTCTCTCGGTAAATTGCCCAGTAGCATCGGTGAAACAGGACAGAGTGGATTTGCCCGGCGTTCAATGAATATTGTAGGAGCGTCAACTAGATATGCGTTAATTCGTTTAACCGCACTTTCAACCGGCCGACTCTTCACGGTTTCGTAGAGATAGAGTTTCTTCTCCGTACGGTCGTTCAGGCTAAAGCCTATGATGATGCAGAAAACTTGGGCGTTTCCCTTTGCCTCGTTGGTCCACTTGAAAGTCTGATGTGCGAAATTAACTTTGATTCCGTGCTTATTCAGCAGTTCCGGCCACAGAATCGGTACCTGATCACCCTGACAGATGCTATTTGTGGATACAAAAGCAACCTCTATCGAAGTCCCTTGAATATACTCCGCAGCCTTTTTGTACCAGCAGGTTACATAATCGAGTACGCCAGAATCTCGTTTGCCTGCAAAGACCTGTTCAACCTCTTTCTTCTGATCTTTATTCATTACGCTGTAACCTAAAAACGGAGGATTGCCGAGAATGTAGGAAAGCTGTGCCGGCTGAATGATGTTTTCCCAGTTGATGGTGAGGGCGTTTCCGTTGATGATGGTTGCAGAAGCGGTCAGCGGAATCCGGATAAAGTACTGCCCGAAGTGTTCACGGACATGCATATTCATCTGGTGATCGGTGAGCCAGAGGGCAGTTTGCGCGATTCGAGCAGGAAATTCCTCTATCTCAATACCGTAGAACTGGTTGACATTGACTTTTATGTACTGGTCAACGTCAAGAAGCTTGGTGCCAGCGAGCAGCTCTTTAATAACTTCCATCTCCAAGAGCCGTAGTTCCCGGTAACTTATCACAAGGAAGTTTCCGCAGCCGCAGGCTGGATCAAGGAACGTGAGAGTAGCGATCTTTTCATGAAATGTAGCGAGCTGTTCTGTACGTAGCTCCGAGGTATACCTTTTGATCTTGGCAAATTCTTCCCATAGGGCATCCAAAAAAAGCGGGTGAATCACCTTGAGAATATTCTCCTCGCTCGTGTAGTGCGCGCCGATCTCGTGCCGAGCCTCTTTATTCATCACACTTTGAAACATCGCACCAAAGATTGCCGGAGATATTTTTGACCAGTCAAGTTTGCAACATTCTATGAGCGTGTCACGCATCTTTGCATCAAAATCGGCAGTCGCCAGCTGCTCATCAAAAATTCCTCCATCTATGTACTGGAAGCGATTCAACTGTTCATCAATGATTTTCAGGCGTTTATCGGCTGGTCGATTAAGGGTTTCAAAGATTTTGTGAAGGTGCAGAGCAAGGTCGCTGCCGTCTGGATTGGTACGCTCGATAATATATTTCAAGAAAATTTTATGCTGGTCGAAAATACCGGTATCATCGGCAAAGAGACAAAAGAGCAGCCGGACCAGGTACATTTCCAACTGATGTCCGCTGTAACCGATGTCCCTGAGCCGGTCATGGAGTCTACCCATGCGTTCAGCCGCCTCGATATTAACCGGGTCGATAGGCTTGTACACAACATCTTTATATCCAGCAAGAAAGCTGAATAATTCGATATGATCTGGTAATTCTTCAAGCGTGAACTGATACAGCTTGGCATTATCTTCAAGGTCATAATACTGGAAATTAAGAAAATCGCTGGTGAGTATAGCCTTTGGCATTTCCTTTTGCGGCAAGGTTAGCGTGTAGGCTTTTGCCTGTTCAAAGGCTTTATTCAAATCCTTTCCAGGAGTTTTCATTTCGATAATGATATGCCCTTTCCACAAAAGATCGATGTAACCGCGTCCACCACCCCCACTAGCACCATCAAAAAGATCACCCTCATCAGTGCCGAAGTGAACTTCATGTTCAAAGAGGGCAACCTTTCTACGGTCTACCCCAAAGACGTTAAGGAACCCGGCCTCAAAGGTCTGTGCCTCGGCCTTTTCACGGACGGTCTGGCTGCCCTTCCAGTCATTTACGAAAGAAGCAGCACGAGTGCGAATTTCATTGAATGATAACGGCATTCTTTCCTCCTTGATGGCTTAAGGTTCACCCACTCTATCCAATATTGGGAATACTAAGCAGGTGGGCATTGATCACGCTGATCAAACACTTTGATCGCACTGATCAAGTATATCGATCAGTGCTGACTAATGGCTAGTCGCCTGCTGACGGAGTAGCAACCGCAGTAAATTCCCGTTCAAATATGTGCGATGTTGGTATTGTGTGTAACTTACCGCCGCCGCTGTACTGTGTTAGCACTTTCAACCGGTATTTTTCACCGGTTACCAGATGCGGGACAACAAAGATCACTTCAGACGGCTTGTTCAACGCAAAAGTATCCGGAGCAATACGGGTTTCCGCATCGGATTCATCGATAAGATAATATCCGACTCGCGCATCGTCTCCAGTTGCCGCAATGTGTCTACCGGAAATAACAAGCTGACCCCCGCTCGTGATCTTATCGTTAATTGTTTTTGAACTAATATCACGCACCCGTTCAATCAGCGTACCAATCGCAGTATAAGCTACCTTTTTTGTCTTGATCTCTTTTGACGCCCTCCTAATAGCTACCCCGGAATTGACGTTATAACGCGGTTGAGCGCCCACACTCTCCACCGTGTCACTGCTTGATGGAAATACTCCCTGGATGCTGGGATTGCCGTTAAACAACTCCGTATCAAAACCATCGCCAGCCGCGACCCATGTGGATACTACCTTTTTGAGCGCCTCCCATACCGAACTGATGTCACTCATGGTCAACCCAGCGCCGATATTCAGCATCTCATTAAACAAATCCTGCTGCGTATGGCGCGGTACATTAACCGGTCTCGCATGCATATTAGATTCTTCCGCCGTCAACTTATTATCAACTAAGGTATAGTTGAGCATAATGCCTCCTAAGAAATTGTATACCAATAATATACAACTTTAAGGCCCAAGAGAAAAGGAAAAATAACCAAAGATGAATGATACCGAAACGCCGGTCATTGAGCCTGCAAAAAATGCCCTTCACACTTATGCCTTCCGTTCAAGAGAATCGAACAATGCTGTTGACAGGTAACGCTCTCCGGTATCGGGAAGCAGCGCAACTACGATCTTATTTTCAAACGCGGGCCGCCGGGCTATCTGAGAGGCAGCAAACACTGCCGCACCGGAGGAGATACCTACAAGGAGTCCTTCAATAGCTGCAAGCCGCTGTGCGCTTAAGAAAGCATCCTCTGTCCGCACTTTGTAAATCTCATCGTAAATGGCAGTGTTCAGCACATTCGGTACAAAACCTGCACCAATACCCTGAATCTTGTGGGGTCCGGGTGCAGAACCGGAGAGTACCGCAGAATCATAAGGCTCGACCGCAATGATCTTTATATCCGGGTTCTGTTCCTTGAGGAATTCCCCAACGCCGGTTATGGTTCCACCGGTGCCGATCCCAGCCACAAAAGCTGCAACTGCCCCATCAGTATCACGCCAGATTTCCTCGGCAGTCGTCTTTCGGTGAATTGCCGGGTTAGCTGGATTGTTAAATTGTTGCGGAATAAAGGATCCGGGAATCTGTGCATTGAGTTCTTCAGCCTTTCTGATCGCACCCTTCATGCCGTCTTTCCCCGGCGTGAGTACCAGTTCAGCATTCAGCGCGGATAGCAGTTTCCGGCGCTCTACACTCATGGTCTCCGGCATAACCAAAATAATCCGATAACCTTTTGATGCGGCAACAAATGCGAGTCCAATACCGGTATTTCCGCTGGTCGGCTCTATGATCACACTCTCCTTCGTGATGCGTCCCCTCGTCTCTGCATCCTCGATCATTGCCAGTGCAATCCGATCCTTTACGCTGCCAAGCGGGTTAAAGTATTCGAGCTTCGCTACAAGCCGCCCCCGCACGCCTACAGCTTTAGCGTAGCTGGAAAGTTCCAAGAGCGGTGTATTTCCGATAAGTTCAGTTAGTTTCCCTGCAATTTTCATAAAAACCTCCTTGATATGCCATCTGCACGGCTTTTCAAGCTTTGCCCGTTTGCCGTGTCCATTATGTTCACCACCTGCTATCAATAGGGTAGAGTCATATATTCTCTAAAGCCTTCTAGTGGAGCATCACAATCGTCTGCCATTCTAAATTTATCTTTGACATAGCCGAAAAGCGGCTTCTTTATTAGGAAGAAGAGAAACAGAATCAGCGTCTTTCATGGGAAAAATGAGCATTTCTAGTTCTTTTCCTAGATATTTCTCTTGAATTGCTAAGGTTATCTGTTGACTATCCGGTGTAACAACAGTTCTTATCATAAGATATAACTCCTAGTAATATAGGATATACTAAAACATAAAATATATCAAGTGAAAATGGCACCTCTGTTTTTTTTCATTTTTTGATTGGTGTGATAAAATTGATTGATCTATGCTGAAAAAGTGCTTGATCAGTGCAATCAAATAGGTTGATCTATGCTGATGAAACGCTTGATCGGTGTGGTCGAATTGATTGATCTATACTGATGAAACGTTTGATCAATGCGATCAAATTAGTTGATCTATACTGATGAAACGCTTGATCAATGCGATCAAATTAGTTGATCTATACTGATGAAACGCTTGATCAATGTGGTCGAATTAGTTGATCTATACTGATGAAACGCTTGATCAATGTGGTCGAATTGATTGATTTATGCTGATGAAACACTTGATCAATGCGATCAAATAGGTTGATCTATACTGATGAAACGCTTTATTGGTGCAATCAAATAGGTTGATCTATGCTGATGAAACGCTTGATCGGTGTGATCAAATAGGTTGATCTACACTGTTAAAATACTTGATCGGTAATTTTTTTCCCGTGATAAAAGCGAAATAAAGCCGTGATTCCGTAGCCAATCTTCAGGACATACACAGAGTCCAAACGGACTCCAAGGAGCTATCTCCCACTGCCCGCAGGAATATCCTACAGGCACCTTTTTGTCAAGCATTTCCAAAAAATCGGCTATTGTTGATCAGCTCCTCACTTACACCAGCGTCCTAGAAAGCCGGACAATATCAGCAAATACTCCGCCGGCCGTCACTTGTGCACCCGCGCCTGGACCCTTGATCACCATGGGGAGTTTCGAGTACCGGTCAGTGGTAATAACTACAATATTGTCAGAATCCACGAGCGACCGGAAGGGACTCTCCGGCTTTTCAGCCCGGAGCTTGATGCTTGCGTAGCCATCTTCAACAATGACCACATAGCGTAAGGATTTACCTTCGGATTCAGCCGCGGCGCGCTTCGATTCAAAGTCGGCGTCAGACTTTTCCAATTCCGTAAAAAATGCCTCGACATCCGGAGCCTCAAAACAAGCGACCGGCAGAATCGGCTCGATAGATACCGCAGAAAATTCCAGAGGAATCCCGCACTCGCGCGCGAGAATCAACGCTTTCCGGGCAGCGTCCATCGCATTGAGATCGTCACGAGGATCCGGTTCTGTGTAACCTTTGGTTTTTGCCTCACGGACAAGCGCTGAAAAGGGCTTCGAGCCGTCAAAATTGTTGAAAATAAAACTCAAAGTTCCAGAGACAACCGCCTCGATTTTCCGGACATGGTCACCGGAGAGGAAAAGGTCACGCAGAGACGAAAGAACCGGCAGCCCTGCACAAACCGTTGTCTCATAAAGATAAGGAATACCCCGGTCACGGGAATAGCCAGTAAGCCGTTTGTAATAATCATAGGATCCGGAATTCGCCTTTTTATTGGGGGTAACAACAGCAATTGATGCCCGGAGTATAGTTTCATACTGCGCTGCAAGATCAGCACTGGCAGTACAATCACAAAATGCAGTGTTCGGCAGATTAAACGATTTCATTTTTTCAATAAATGCCGGCAGATCGAATTGTTCAACCGGTATTTCTGGTGAATTTACCTCTCCGCGCAGCACCTTCCGGACATAACGAGGATCGAGTCCCTCCGGCTGGAACATCATTCCTCTGACATCACCGGCTCCTGCCAGATTGATCCGGATATGGTAATTCGCCTCGAGAATCTTCTGCTGATCTGCAAGTTGTTCCAATAATGTCCCGCCGATAAGTCCAGCCCCGATCAAGAAAAGATTGACGGACCGGACAGTCGAAAGGAAAAATGCCTCGTGAATCGCATTCAGAGCTTTTGCCTCGTTATAATCAGCGATGACCGCGGAAATATTCAATTCAGAAGAACCCTGAGCAATGGCGATCACAGAAATTCCATTCCGGCCGAGGGCATGAAAAACTTTTCCGGAAACCCCCGCACTTTTTTGCATTCGGATTCCGACAACTGCAATAATCGTACAATCCGGCTGACTGACTGGCTCGTCAATGACTCCGCACCCAATTTCGTGGACAAATTCTTCTTTGATCACGGCTTCAGCTTCAGCCCGATCCTGTGGGAGAATCGCAAAACAGATCGAATATTCGCTTGAACTCTGGCTAATCAGCATAATATTGATGTTCCGGCGGGCAAGCGCACCGAAAAGCCGTGACGAAAAACCCGCCACCCCAACCATACCGGATCCCTGCACCCGCATCAGCACCACACCGGAATGAGAACTAATGCCTCGGATCGGATAATCACTTTTGGGTACATTTCTCGTAATCATCGTACTTGGCCCAGTGGGATTAAAGGTATTCCGGATCCGGATCGGAATGCCTTTTTTGAGGGCCGGTCTGATTGTGGGCGGGTAGATGACTTTTGCCCCAAAATGTGACAATTCCATAGCTTCAGCATAGGAAATCGCCGGAATACTGAACGCATTCTTGACCATCCGGGGATCGGCAGTGAGAATCCCATCAACATCAGTCCAAATTTCCACTTCCTCCGCGTCAAGTGCCGCAGCGAAAATAGCCGCAGTTAAATCAGAACCGCCTCGGCCGAGTGTCGTTACAGCACCATCAACGGACCGGGCGATAAATCCAGTTGCAACATACAATGGAGCAGGATCCGGGATATTGTTGAAAAACTTTTTTATATTAGCATAACTCAGTTCCAGTATAATATGTGCGCGGCCGTAGGAAGCATCAGTCACGATGAGATTCCGGGTATCGAGAAACGCGGCCGGAGCCGTGGCGCCGCTTAAAATCCCCGCGATCAACCGTGCAGAAAACTGCTCTCCAAAACTCGCCACTGCATCGCGAGAACGGGCAGAGAGTTCCCGGATAATGGCAATACCGTTAAGGAGTTGCTGCAATTCGTCATAAGTCCGGCCCAACGCATCAATAATACTTTGCCGGTTATGTCCGGATAAAAAATCATCTGCTATAGTGAGATGCCGGAGCCACAATGCAGTCAATTTTTCTTTATATAGTTCATTTCCGGCCGCAGCCATGTCCGCACATTGAATCAACGTATCAGTTACACCGGATAATGCAGATACCACCAGTACTGCTCCGGATTTTTCTTTCATTATACTGATTACTTCTTTTATGGCATCTGAACTTCCAACCGAAGTCCCGCCGAATTTTACAATAACCATAGATTTTCCTCTCCTTTAAAAACATAGTACTATAAAAATGCTTCGCGAATGTCACTAATAAAAAAATTAATATTTATTATATTCATGGATATCCTCATCAATTATCCGGTTTATCACCGCGATTTGCCACATATCTTTATACCGGACAAGAGTCAATTCATCTTCACAATTAACCGGAGTCGCAACAGGCGAATCCGGATCCTCATCAGAATAACTCGGATTCCAAAGCCGGTAACGCGTCCGGAACGAAACAGTGGCGTCTCGTTCATCGGCATCTTCAACCTGACACACAAAATCAGAAACACCGAACACGATCAGACGATCCTTCGGAATATCCGGCGCACCGTTATCAGCATAATCCTGAGCCGGCATAAGAATCGGTGGTGTAGTGACTTCATAAGATTGACGCATCTTCGTAATCACAAAAATCCCGCTGACCATATCAATATCATTTTTTCCGGTTTTATCCCGGTGACGGTCGAGAAGGCAGGCGTCCATGACGGCATGATCCATAGATGACAACGCATTATAATATGTACTAACAACTTCCTCCGGACTCAAGCCCCGGACATTCGGTGCATGTGAGCGATCATTGATAAAAGTTCCGGCAGAAACCATAAGTACTGCGGCAGCAACAGCAATTCCAACGATAATCGAGCGATTTTTTTTGAAAAAACGTTTTCTTTTGACGGAAGCGTACTGTTTCTTGAGAAAATGCTCGCGCTGCATGATAATTTCATGGGATTCAGCTACCGGCTGAAAAAAAGATGCAGTGGATCCGGAATTCCCAAGAATTTCCTGAAAATCCACAAGTTTAACTGCTTTTCCGGCAAATACATCGTTAATACATACAGTGAGCCGGGAATCTAAACCGGGCGCGGCCAGCTCCGGCGGAAGAAAAACCGCTTCACGAATATCCTGAAGCAGTGTAGAATCACCCCTAAAAGGCGCACTTTTACAAAAAATCCGGTAGGCAATTGCAGCCGCCGCAAAAACATCGGCAGATTCACCAAATCGATCCGGATGAATCCATTGTTCAGCGCCCGTACGCCACAGCCCTCCCGCTTTACAATCCAGTTGTACCAGCCACTCCGGCGGAAAAAGAATGTCCCCATTCTCATTCACAATGGCGCCTGCCGGATACGCAGCCACTTCCGGAGTCCGCTCGCCAAGACAAAGGCGCGCACGAATCCACGCACGGAACGCATCAAGCGCACGATCCGGCTCCTCGTTCAGAATAAGGTCAAAGCGTTTCCCAGTAAAATCGTCCCCATGCAGTGCCACTGTCCCATTGTGTTCTGTCGTGCCGGATATATACCATGGATTAACAATACCATTCTGGGTAACAAGATAGCCGACACGTCTCATATTTTTAGAAAAATTCGTCTGGGCAAATGCCTGCGGACTCAACCCAGTATAAAAAAGTAACATAAAGATAATATACAGAAAGAAAAGGAATTGGGGAACAACAATATTCGACTGCCGTCAAGAACCGGAATGACCCGCAGATCAACCCGGATCATGATAAGTGCCGGCTCGTATCCGATTCGCTTTGATAGAAGAACATTTTCGGCAGACTTGGTACAGTAGGAGAGGGGCCATGATGATTTTTTAATTGACATCAAAAATATTTTACCTTAAAATACTATATTCTAGTATTAATGATAAGGAAAATATAATGTCACGCTTTGAAAGTGCAAAAGAGTTGTACAATTTGTACGATGTTGATGTTGAAAATGCGTTACAAACGCTCGCCGGAATCCGGATTTCCATGCATTGTTGGCAGGGAGATGATGTGTGCGGTTTTGAAAACAGCGGCAGTCTTTCCGGCGGCATTGCTGCAATTGGAAATTACCCGGGAAAAGCACGGAATCCGGAAGAATTAATGGCTGATATTGATAAAGCTTTAAGCTTAATTCCGGGAAAACATAAAATAAACCTCCATGCCAGTTATGCGGTTATGAATGGTAAACCGGTTGACCGGGACAAACTTGAACCTCGTCATTTTCAGGTGTGGATTGATTTTGCAAAAAGCCGGAACCTTGGAATCGATTTTAATCCGACCTTTTTTTCTCATCCAAAGGCTGCTGATAATTTGACTCTGTCTAATCCGGATCCGGCAATACGGCATTTTTGGGTTGAGCATGGAAAAGCTGCACGGCGAATTGCTGAATATTGCGGAAAAACCCTTGGAATTCAAGCGCTCAATAATATCTGGGTGCCTGATGGATTTAAAGATATTCCGGCTGATCGCTACACACCCCGGCTCCGGCTAAAAGATTCCCTTGACGAGATTTATGCAGAAAAGCTGGATAAAAAATGGCTTGCTGACAGCATCGAAGGAAAAGTTTTTGGTCTTGGTTTGGAATCCTATACAGTCGGTTCGCATGAATTTTATATGAATTATGCGGCAAAAAATAATATTCTCTGTCTGCTTGATACTGGACATTTTCACCCCACGGAATTTGTTTCAGACAAAATACCTACGCTACTGCTTTTTTCTGAAAAAATCGCACTGCATGTTTCCCGTCCCGTCCGGTGGGACAGCGATCATGTGGTTATTTTTGACGATGAACTCAAGGAAATCGCCAAGGAACTTGTCCGGTGTGATGCATTAAACCGGGTTTTTATCGGATTAGATTTTTTTGATGCAAGTATTAACCGGATTGCTGCGTGGGTTATTGGTATGCGGAATATGCAAAAAGCTCTTTTATACGCACTTCTTTTACCGAATAAAACTCTCGCTGAATTGCAGGAAAAAAGCGATTTTACCCGGATATTGGTAACGATGGAGGAATTTAAATCAATGCCTTTTGCCGATATTTGGGATCATTTTTGCGAAATAAACAATGTCCCGGTCCGTGATGCATGGTTTAATATTGTCGGACAATATGAAAAAGAAGTCCTGCTCAAAAGGGGTTAAAACATGAGTTTGAAGGAATTAGTGGAAATATCGCGGCGTTACGGTGCGGATACAGAGTATGTTATTGCTGGCGGAGGAAATACTTCGCTTAAAGAAAATGGAATTCTTTATATAAAAGGATCGGGCGCGCCGCTTGCTGAAATGACGGAAGTTGGCTTTGTTAAAATGGATCGTACACAGTTAGCATCAATCTGGCAAAAGACTTATCCTGCTAATGCAAATGATAGGGAAGCGGCTGTACTTGCGGATATGCTTGCTGCACGGCTTCCGGGTGAAGAACACAAGAGGCCGAGTGTTGAAACATTGTTACATGACCTGCTTCCATTTAAAGTGGTCGTTCATCTGCATCCGGCGTTGGTAAATGGACTTACTTGTTCCCGCAATGGTGAAAAATGCGCGCAGGAATTATTTTCCGGTGAGCATATATGGATACCGTCAATAAATCCGGGGTATACTCTGGCGCTTGCTGTAAAAGATGCTCTTTCCAATAATGGAAATAAGGCAATTATTTTTCTGCAAAATCATGGTGTTTTTGTGGGTGCAGATAGCGTTACTGAAATTGATGCGCTTTACCATAAAATCATGGAAACAATCAATGGACATATAACAATATGTCCGGATTTTTCCCCATTACCTGTCCCTGCGGACCAAGCTGGAATCAATGCGGCACTTGCTGCAATAAGCGGAAATACGGTGCTTTTTGCGCTGAATAAAGGCTTTGCACCGCTGATAAAAGATCGTAGTACATTTACTCCGGTTTCTTCGGCATTTACTCCGGATCATATTGTTTACTCCGGCAGTGATCCGCTTTTTATCGAAAAGCCGGAAGGCACTATCGAAGAACATATTGCTAAAGCGTGGAAAAACCACAGTATAAAGACAGGACGATCTCCTCATATCGTTGCAGTTCAAGATGTTGGGCTTTTCGGTATTGGTGCGACAGAGAAAGCAGCTTCCCTTGCGCTGTTACTTTTTACTGATGCGGTAAAAGTGGCATCTTACGCACAAGCCTTTGGCGGACCGCTTTTTATGGATTCCGATAAAATTGACTTTATCAATAATTGGGAAGCCGAGCATTATAGAGTGACCCGTTAATACAATACAAAAAGAAGGGGATGCCTATGGCAAGTCAATGCTCTTTACAAAAAAGACCCATCTCTTTACCGATTAACGCTGATGATTTGGAACATTCGATCTTCCGCAGGGAAGTCAGCGAAATATTTGATTATCCTGATAGTGAGCGCGGTAAAAAAGTTTTTTATGAACATGCTAAAGGTGAAGATGGTCCTCGGAGCAATATTGTTGAAGCGACTATTCCTTAATTTAGTATATTGAGGCGGCTGACTAGGAATATATGGCGCCTGCCCCACCATTTTCACCTACTCCTACACAGAAGACGAGTGCCTGCCCGGATGTCAGCGGGAATGACAGACTTTCCTTCAATAGAGTTAAGAGATGGATCAGCCGGTTACTGCACTTCAATTGCTTTGATACACTCATTTACCAATGCATGATCCGCTTTCTTACTGCTATTTTTTTTTGACTTTACCTAATGCAATGATTCAGTATATAATTCTTTATTATGAAAAGTCTCAAGTTGCAATTTTTTCTATTTTTTGACGGACTGGCCTTTCTTATTGCTTTCGGTGTAGGAATAGTCATGTATATTCAATATAACAATTATATTAAACATAGCTACCAAGAAACCCTAAACCATGTTGCCGCGCTGGTAGAAAAACAATTCCCGGTGATTGCTGATCGTGAGTATCTTACTAGAGAAGCTACCATACAGTCTGACACTTACCAGAAATTATTAGTAGATATGCAAGATATTTGTGATATTTTCAATCTTGCGTATATTTATATTTTAGAAAAAAAGCCGGAAGGCTATTGGAGCTTGCTTGATAGTAGTGATTCTAGTGATTTTGATATAGCAATATCGGACACATTATTTTTATTGTACGAAGACTATCCGGAAGAAATTGATGATGCATTTAACACAGGTGCCGTTCAAATAACAAAAGATCCCTATACTGATGAATGGGGTACTTTTATTTCACTTTTTACACCGCTTTCTCAAAATGGAAAAATATCGACCATTCTTTGTATTGATTATGACGTATCTTTTGTAAAAGATTTACAGAGCAACGCGTACCTTGCGCTGGCTATTACACTTAGCTTGGCAATTATTTTTGCCGGGATCTTGGCTTTTTTTATTGCTTCGTCTATCACTAAGCCCATAAAAGAAATTGCACACATCGCATATACCCTTTCAAATCTGGACTTTGACATCAGTTTTTCTAAGTTCAGGAAAGATGAAATCGGCACTATGCAGCATGCCTTATTTACTATCCGGGATAATTTGCAGAAAAAAATGTTCTCAATTTCAAACGAACAGCTCGCAAAACAGTTAAACATCAGCCACAGTTTGAACAACGCCATAAAAGATTCGTCCGAAGGGTTGATACTCATCAGCAGCAGCATAGAATCCGTTAAACAAAAGGCAGAGGTACAACGAGATTCCGTCAAGCAAACCTTTATTTCTGTTGAAGGCATTGCTGGGCGCATCCGGTCATTGGAGCTGACGGTCGAAGCGCAGGACACTCATCTGGGACGGTCGGGCGATTCTATTAGCCATCTCGTGACTGATATTGACAGTGTGCGCTCGATTACCGGTCAGGCGCAGATAAATGCGGAACATTTGAGTGATGCCTCGAAAGCCGGTAGGAAGAAGCTGGAACTGCTTTCGGAATCCCTTGTCAGGGTAGCAGAACATTCTGCGGTCTTGGAAGATGCAAACATCGTACTTGCCAATATTGC
>BOBG01000018.1 GCA_026002265.1 Spirochaetia bacterium | reverse complement strand
CCCCCATCTTGTCAAGTACCTTCTTTAAAAATTTTCCGGAATCACCGAAGCCCAATGACGAAAAGCTGAAAATTGCTGTACCGGCGGCGACTAATGGCAGGGTTTTCATGCTTCCTTTGTGTGTGCTATACTCACAAATAAGAGGCTTTTATGAAATATGAAATTAAAGGATCAACATACCCGGTCGCAATTTGTTATCTGGAATCGGGCGAGCAGGTGACCTGTCAGAGCGGCGCTATGCTCTGGATGTCCACTAATATGAAAATGAATACCGGCACAGGAGGAGGAATCGGAAAGATATTCTCCCGGGCCATTTCCGGTGAAGGTTTATTCCAAAATACCTATACTGCTGAAGGCGGTCCCGGAATGATCGCATTCGGCACCACTGCACCCGGCGAAATTGTCCCGATTGATGTTTCAAAACAGAGCATCATCGCACAAAAAGGCGCATTTCTCGCATCTGAACTGAGTGTACAGTCGGAAATCACCCTCCAAAAAAAATTAGGAGCCAGCTTCTTCGGAGGTGAGGGCTTTATTCTCCAAAAATTTACCGGTTACGGAACCGTACTTCTTTCCATTGACGGCACGACTGTAAAATACTCCCTCAGAGCCGGCGAACAGATGATCCTTGACACCGGTGCCTTTGCGTTTGCTGAATCAAGTATTACCGTTGATGTACAGATGATTAAAGGTATTGGCAATATTGTCGCGGGCGGCGAAGGTTTGTTCAACACCCTCGTAACCGGCCCCGGTTCACTTTGGCTCCAGACTCTGCCCCTTTCTGTTTTTGCACAAACAATTTCCAAGTTTATCCCCGGAAAATAAGCGGCATCCTCCTTTTTTCCGGAACAAGAGCTTGAATCCGGATTCTATACAGCTGAATCCGGGTTATTTGTACCTTGTCAATAACGCTAATTCAGTGCATACTTAAGGAAATGATAAGATTTGTTGAGGTGATGTATGGATGCTGACTATCAGAACAAGCTCTCCGCTGCATTGACTGCACGGCAAGCATGGCTTGAAAACTCAGAATTGGATGTCATGAAAAATGATTTGAGATCTTTCCAGTCCTCATTTGTCGCACTGTATACGCTGTATCTTAAAAAAGGTCTCATCAACGAAGATCCGTATAAAGAAGAAATGAAAATAACCGATATAGTAGTGCCGGAAATGGGTCCTATTTCAGAATCTGAAAAAACGAAACAACTTAGCGTCAGGTTATCAAATTATGACAGTCAGCTTGATTTTCTCGTTAATTTTTACCAATTTTCGGTGGGTTTTCTCACGATTGACCGGATCAAACAACTCCTTGCTCTCATAAAATACATTGATTGGCTCCATCTTTCGGCAGATTCTTCGAGTCCTACCACTCGGGCTGTAGCGGGAATCACCCAACAAATACGCGCCGGAAGCGATGCGGTCAGTGTAACAATCGTCAGCGGCGCTCTCGGTGCATTACATAAAATGACCGGATCCATTATGAATCGACTCAAGACACTGAGTGATTTTCACCGTGAATCCTATAAACTCGATGTCCGGCGCATCGGCGAGGAAGATTCGTACCAAAGCGCGCCGACCGTTGCACAAATCAAACAAAAATTGGCATCTGTGTCGTCCGGGAAGGTTTTTTACCCGGAATTAGTCGAGGAGTGTATAAAAGAAGATTATGGTCCGGATGGTCCGGTGCTCCGGAAAAAGGTATTGGATTCTCTGGGTATCCCGGAACCTAAGGCAAAATCAGTTAAAGTGACCGCTTCAAAAAAAATATATTTGGTTGATGGGATTCTTGCAGCCGCGGCCGGATCGAATCCACTCACTGAAATAGCGGCAAAGATTGATGAAAATGAGATACTGCTTGAACATAAACGAGTGAGTATGTGGATTAAAGTGAAACGGATACTCATGCAAATGATGAATAAAGATCCGGAATTGACTGTGTACGAATTGATGTACACGGATCCGGAAAAAAGTGAAGTCGTCCGGGAAAAACTTGATTTTGGGGTTTTTCGGGCGGATTTAGAAAAAAGAATAAAAAATCTTTCCGAAATAAGCCTCCGTCCTCAGGCAGCGGCAAAATTGGAAAGTATGCCGGAGGATCAACTCATCACCTTTTTGCAAAAAACCGTCAAGGACATACAAAATTTGCACAAAACGCTTGTTGCACTTGACGATTATTTTAAAACAAATGTTGATAAAAATGACCGGGACAGGGTACGCGGTATTAAACCGGAATTAACTGCGCTGCAAAATGCAGCCATAAAAGCGAATGGAAAGTACCATGATTATGTTGACCAAAAGGAAGAAGAAGAACAATTCAAAAGAATGGGAATCCAGACTGAACATTAAGAATCCGGCTTTTCAGCCGGATCGGAATTTGATTTAATCTGTGTCGTTGTAGAGAGAAAATTCTGCCCATATTGGATAATGATCGCTGACATTCCTCGGTAAAATCTGTTTTTGTGAAAAATCGTAAATTTCATCAAAGCGGATGACTCCGCAATTTTCGGTGTAATCTTCGCGTGCTGTTGCAGTGATAATAAACCGGTCGTACGTGTTATCGCCGGCTGCAACTGTTGTGTCAAAATCATTGGTTATGACGATTTGGTATGCATGATCCGGGAAAATATCCGCCAGCGTAGATTCGTTGAAATAAGAGCCGTCAGCGTTAAAATCACCCATTACGAGTACATCGGATTCGTTCCATAATTCTTGATAATAGGCGATAACTTCCGGCAAAACGCTAATTTCTGTCCGGGCAGATGAGGGCTGAATGTGGTTATTTATTACAATAAAATCAAAGTTTCCGGTCGTCTTAAAGTATACAGCTAAAGGATTTCTTTCAAACAGATCTTGAGGATCCGCCCATGTTTCTTGGGCTAAAACCTGTAATTTATTTGTGTCATAAATGATCCAATATTGCTCTTTTGAATTTGTTCTCCCCTCCCGGGGGCCGAGAACATAGTCATAATGAGCCGGGAGAAGAGCCATAAATTGTTCAACCGGATCTATTGTTGCAGAACGAACTTCTTGAATAGCAATGAGATCTGCTCCGGAAACAATGTCAGTTAAAATTTCAACAACTTCCGTTTTAGCTATTTTTGAAGCGCCGAATATTTGTATATTAAACGAATATATCCGGATACTATCCGTCTCGGCCGGTAGCGGACCCGGTTCCGGCGGTTCAACCGGCAGTTCCGGCAAAACATATATAAGAATCAATACTGCAATGATAGCTAGAATCAATAACGAGAGCAGTTTAATGATCGATTCTTTCCGCTTATTCTGCGCCATTCATTAATCATAGCTCAAAAAAAGCTGCTATGCAAGATTGTTTATAAAAACCTTTGTGTGGGGACAGACCTCCATATTTCTTTACAACATAATGAGATATTTGGGGTCAGACCTCGATCTGAATTTTTAAATAGGATCCACGAATGTCACGAATGTACACGAATAAGAAAAATAATTAGTAAGAAGTATTCATTCGTGGATATTCGTGTGTATTCGTGGACTTCTTCCGGTGTTCCCTTCGACAGGCTCAGGGAACGCTCTCACTTAGGGAGGGGGGTGCCGGCATCTCGCCAGGCTCGATGCCCGGGTATCGAGCCTGGCGAGATAGAGGCAGGGGGAGTACACCCCCTACTAACTTCTCTTATTCTTTAACTCCACCGACATTCAAACCTACGACAAAATACCGCTGCATAAAGGGATACACGACCAGAATCGGCAGTGCTGCAACTACGGTGATCGCCGCCCGGATACTCACCGGGGTAACCATACTGGAAGTGTTTCCGGACAGACTCATTGAGCCGACATCTGCGGCCGTTTTTGCCTGACTCTGGCTCGCCTGCAAATATTCCATCAATTTATACTGGAGGGTGTGGAGATAGGCCCGGCCGGAATTGTAGATCATCGTGTCAAACCACGAGTTCCACGCACCGACCGCCACAAAAAGGGCAATGGTCGCAAGAACCGGCAAGCTTAGGGGCAGAATAATCCGGAGAAATATCCAAAAATCACCGCACCCGTCAATCCGGGCTGACTCGATAATGCTCTCCGGAAGCGAGCGCATATAGGTCCGGATAACGACAAAATTGAACGCATTGACAATTCCCGGAATTACATACACGAGGAAGGTGTTGGTCAGATGGAGTCCGCGCATTAAAAAATACGTTGGGATTAAACCGGCATTTAAATACATCGAAAGAATAATGATCGTCGTAAGGGTTTTATTCAGAACAAACTCACGCCGGGATAATGCAAAGGCGACCATTGCGGTAAAAAAAACGCTCGTAACTGTGTTGATAATGGTCCGGATAACTGAAACGAAAAATGCATTGTAAATTGTTCCGGATGCGAACACTGCTTTGTAATTCTGCATGGAGAATTTCCGGGGGAAAAAATTAACGCCGCCCCGGATCGTGTCGGTGGCTTCGTTAAATGAAATTGCGATGGTATTCCAAAACGGATAGATCGTACAGATCATTACGAGGATCATAATGAGCACATTTACGCTGTTAAAAACAATATTTTCGATCTTTGATGCAGTACCGATTTTCATATTAAACGCTCCTCGCCGGCACGTTTGGCTATTGAATTTGCAATAAAAATAAGGCTGATATTGACCACATTTTTGAACATTCCGGCAGCAGTTGCCATAGAATAATTCGAGTGCTGCAAGCCGTACATAAGAACATAAATATCGATGGTGTCCGCCACATCTTGAATAAGTCCATTCCGGAGCAGGTATTGCATCTCGAATCCGGCGTCGAGAATGTGGCCGATACTCATAATTAACATAATAATAATGGTCGGTTTAATGCCGGGAAGGGTAATATGCCACATTTTATGGTACCGGTTGCATCCATCAATTTCGGCAGCTTCGTAAAGAGTCGGATCGATGCCGACCATTGCTGCTAAATAAATGATCGTATTCCAACCAACTTCTTTCCACACATAGGTTCCACCGATGATTCCCCAAAAATAATTCGGCTTGCTCAACCACAAAAGCGGCTCGTCAATAAGGTGAAAAAATAAAAGAATATCGTTGATCGTACCGTTTTCCACGGCAAGCATACTCGAAACTAAACCGGTAACTATAACCCATGAAAGAAAATGCGGAAGGTACGAAATTGTTTGAATGGTGCGTTTAAAGAGGACATTTTTAACTTCGTTTAACAGCAACGCGAAACCAATCGCGGTGATATAACCAAGGGCCGTGTTGATCAGACTCATGGCAAGGGTATTCCGGATTGTCCGTAGAAATATTTTGTCAGTAAAGAGAAAGACGAACCATTTAAAGCCGACCCATTCTTGTTGAAAAAAGGTCCGGGCCGGCCGGAAATTCTGAAAGGCCATGGTCCAGCCCCAGATTGGAACGTACGAAAAAAGAATTATATACAAAACAATGGGGACCGACATGAACACTAACTGTCGTTGAATGAACAATTTCTCAGTAAAAGTCTTTGGACGGTTCAGTACAGGCTGCTGCTTATTCATATCAGTCCTCTCTAAAAATTACTTACTCCACGCCTTGATACGGATGTTTAATTGTTCCTGCATATACGCTTCATACCTGGCAATTCCGGCACTGTTCATTTCCCGGACATACTCTGCCCAGATACTTTCAAATTGAGCCGGCGGAGCGAGAATGGCCCTCGGCAAATATTGACGCATCACTTGCTCAGCACGCTGAAGCGCCATCTGTGCATCAGATCCATCCGGCGGATTGGGCATACTCCAAGTCGGGAACCACACGGAGTTGGCCGGCGGATTTTTGTCCATCAATTCTGCATTACTCGTTACACCATAAGCGGCCCAGAGTTCCTTGTCTTCGGCACGGGTGAGGGCTTCACGTTCCGGGAAATAATCGTCCAACACTGTGGGGTAGCCGTCACTAAACGAGCCTTCCCATGTAGGCATAACTTCACGGAGCAGCACATTCCGGTTGTGGAGTTCCCACACCTGATCCTGCCAATTTGCCCGCTGCTGGGGAGTCCGGTAGGGCTGTCCCTGTGCGTTGCGCTGCCAATCCTGACCTTCAATACCCCATTCCATTGTCCGCTGGAAATCTTCTGACAGAAGTTCATTGATAAATTGGATAATCCGAACCGGATTCTTGGCGTTGATGCTGATTCCAATGCCACGGCCGATATTGGGGATCGGAATATTCCGGTAGCGTGGCCGGATCGTAGAATCAAAAACTATCGGTAACGGAGCCATTGTCCGGTTGTATATACCTTGATCCCGTAGAGAATCATCGGCCTGCTGGAATTGCCAGCGCTGATCGTGGAGACCGAGGACCCGGCCGGAAGCGATTTTTGCAAGATATTGATCGTAATTATCAACAAATGCCGACCGGTCAATATAACCCTGCGCGTTGAGCTCGTTCAATTTTTTGAACCAACGTTTGGAAATATCCTGCGTGAAGAAGTTTTTGTACTGATACGTTCTCGGATCCACCGTACCGTTTCCATCGTTAGGGTAGCCGGCGAGGAAATTCGGCGGATTCCACAGACAAAATGCGTGCCAATCATAGGTGAGAATCGTGAACGGAATGGTCGGCATACCGTTGATGGTCGGGTACTTCCTCGCATAATTGATGAGCAGATCAAAATATTGATCCATCGTCACGACTTTTGGATAGCCGGCATCCTTGAGAACTTCCTTCTGAACCCACAGCGCGGAGTCGCCGTAGTAGGGACTCTGGTTGAGACCTTCGTAAACGCCCCAGTTGATCAGATAATAAATGTGGCCGTCCGGCGATTTCATCTGCTCCCAGACAGATGCATAGTGCCGTTTGATATTCGGTCCATACTGTTCGATCAAGTCTTCGAGCGGAATACACGCGCCTGCATCAATAAACGCAGTTTCGTTTATCTCGATCATGTCCGGATAATCCCGGCCCGCGATCATAAGTCCACGCTTTTGGATACTATCTCCAACGAGAATATCCCATGAAAAGCTGACGTTGTACTTTTCCTTGATCCACCTGTCGATCTTGTTGTCAGCCGGCGGCTGCTGCCGGGGCTGTTGCGTGTAGATCGAAATGGTGATCGGAGAATTCGGATCCGTGCTCACCGGTCTGCCTTGATTCTGCCCATTTGCAAACACAGATCCGGCGAAAAACGAGAGCGAAATAAGCATAAACAATGCTTTTTTCATAAAAACCTCCCCCAAAAAATAGAGTGATTTAATATAACAAGGCGTTTAGAAAACTGTCAAGTTTTTTTTGAAAAAAAGCGAGCGGCAATCACCGTGTATTCCAAAATGGGGACAGACCTCTGTATTTCTTTATAATACAATAAAATAGTAAAAATTTGATAAAATCTAAAGATTTGAAAAATGGGGTCAGACCTCTAGCTGTATTTTTTTTACACCGAAATATGAGGCACTTTGCAAGAGGCACTATAGTTCCGGATCAGACATGAGCGATTGATGATAGGGAATCACAAAAATAATTTTTGAAGAAAGAATTGATTGACGCGGGACGCATCGACGGTACAGGCGAGTTTAAAATTTTTAACATAATTGTGCTGCCAGTACTAACTCCAGCACTGTCGGTTTAGGCAATTTTTGCATTTGTAGCTTCGTGGAATAACTTTTTTACGCCATTTGTACTTAATTTTGTCTCAAAAAAGTACACACTACCGATGTTAGTTCAGTCGCTCCGCGGCGACATCTATCGCACTGAATACGGCAGTATTTATCTTGGCATCGCGATATCCATCGTGCCTATACTAATTTTTTACGCGTGTATGTCACATTATATTATTTCCGGCGTTACAGCAAGCGGAGTCAAAGACTAGCGGCTTGGTGAGTGCAAATAACCGGTGTTTACAGCGACGGAGGTCTGTCCCCAAAATTTCGAAAAACTGAATCAAAAGTATCACTTCATCCCATGATCTTATTGATCGCACAGTGCGATCGAGGAGGAATCTATGGCACGGCCAGATCGTGGAGATACGAGTGAAGGAAAAACCTATCATGTTGCCTCAGAAATCAACCGGAAGGCTTTTGATCTACAGGATGATGAGGACAAAGAGATGTTTTTGAAAGTTATTGAGGAGGCGAAAGCTAAGAAAAACTATAAGTTCGAGCTTCACAACTTCTGTATTATGGATAATCATTTCCACTTTTTAATTACCCCAGAGCTTGGCCAAAGTTTATCTGTGCTAATGAAATGGATCAAAATGGTTCTCGCAATTCGTTGGAATCATAAGTATGGAAAAACCGGACATTTGTGGGGTGACCGATTTTTTTCCCGGGAAATTATAGACGATGAAGATTTCATCACAGTCTACAATTACATCGATCAGAATCCGGTAAAAGCAGGGATTGTGGAGAAACCGGAGGACTGGCCGTGGGGTGGATTGCACCACCACCAAGCCGGGATTACCCGGATAGTGAGTGCAGCGCCGGAGTGGGTACTGGAGCGGTTGCCGTGGCACCGGCTACTGGGGACAGACCCCCGTCCCTAATCCCCGGCCTCCTCACCCCACTTCCGTCACTGTACCAGTAAAATCGACTACATTCCGGCCTAGAAATAATCCGGAAACAACCTCAAAATTATTTTTCCGGTATTGTACTGTGAAAAGGGCAAGGGAAATATTTGTACTTGATTCAGCTTCCTTTTTCCATTAGTACAAGTAATATGATTCCGCAATTACATTCAATTTACCGTGACGCTGCAAAACCGATGCGTTTTCTCACCGCGCTTATTCTTTCCGGAATTGCCTATGGACTCTACAAAGGCGTTCAGGATAATTATCTGGTGGAAATTCTCAATATCAAACCTTTTGAGCGAGGAGTAGTGGAATTTTTCCGGGAAATTCCGGGACTCCTTGTAGTACTGATCCTCGCAGCGATGTACCGGTTTAGCGAATCCCGGATATTTAAAATCGGAATCGCCATTATGCTAGCTGGTGTCGTTGGTTTAATGCTGGGAAATCCAGATGGAGGCTCTTCAACAGGTAAAGTAACCGTAGTCCTTTTCATGGTTGTATTTAGCTTCGGCGAACACATCATCATGCCGGTTAAAAGTACGATTTCTCTGGATCTTGCCCGGCGGGAACGGAGCGGGGCATCACTTGGAATCACGAGTACGATCGGCAATTTAGGGAATATCGCGGGTTATCTTGTCGTTTCCGTAATCTTTTTCGTTTTCGGCCGGCTTGGTTTTGCACGCACAGATACGGCTCAATTCAAGGTGATATTTGCAATTGCTATTGCGCTCATGCTCGGTGCGACTCTCGTAGCATTCTCCATGCATGAATCTGCTATCAGTGTTAGCCGGCGGCGTTTCTATTTTGCAAAAAAATTCTCCAAATATTATATGCTGGAAGTATTTTACGGAGCCCGGAAACAAATTTTTATCACGTTTGCCCCGCTCGTTTTGATCCGGGAATACGGAGCAGACACTTCGCTTATTGCTTTACTTCTCGGTATTTGTGCGATCTGCGGTACGATTTTTTCGCCGTTAATTGGAAAACTCATAGACAAACTCGGTTACAAATTCATCATGGTAACTGATACGCTGATTCTTATCATTGTCTGCTTTTTTTATGGTTTTTCACACCGGTTTTTCCCGCACAATATTGCCTTTATTATTGTATGTGTCAATTATGTACTGGATTCAATTATTTCGCTGGCAAGTATGGCAACTAACGTATATGTGCAATCTATAGCAGACAATTCGGAAGAAATCACAGCAACATTAAGCACCGGAATTTCTGTTAATCATGTTATATCAATTTTTATAGCATTATTGGGCGGCTGGATTTGGCAAGTAACCGGAATCGAAGTACTTTTTGCACTCTCCGCATTTTTGGGACTTTTAAATAGCTTATATGCAGCGAGTATAAAGAATCCAGAATCATGAGGGGGTGTCCTCCCCCTGCCTCCAAGCCCGCCCTTCGATAAACTCAGGGAACGGGCTTTCCGGCACCCCCCTCGTAATTGAAAGTTTTATCCGGAAACCGGGATCGAGGTCTGACCCCGTGTAAATATATATACTGTAAAAAAATGCAAGAGGTCTGTCCCCAAAATCTAAATCTCGGTTTTCGTTCCATAAATCTGATAAGGATAATTATAACAGGATTCTTATTCTTAACCTGTAGTCAATCGAGGTCGTCCTGTTCCATTTTTTGAATATACTCGTTTGCAACCGGATCTTCCGGATCCAGTTCCAAAACAATCCGGAAAAAGGATTCAGCTTCGGCATATTTTTTGATTTTGAGTGCAAGTACACCCATATTCGAAATGATCTTAATATTTTCAGCATCGTGACGGAGGGCTTTTTCTAGCTCGGTCCGTGCCCGTGCATAATCGCCTATTTCCATGCAGCAGATTGCCAACTCATTGTGAGTATCCGCAGTATCCCCGCCATATTCCAACGCGGCGGCAAACGCAGCCCGCCCATCTTCAAAACGTCCCAGCCGGCGCAACGCCCACCCCAATAAAAACCACCCATGCCACACAGCTGGATGCTGCTGAAGAAAAATCCGGATAGATTCTAAAGCCTTATCTTCATCACCGGCAATAACTTGTTGATAGGCTTCCTGAAAATGACGATCCATGAGATCCGCATGATCAATTTCCTTCAAATATTGTTCAGCTTGAATATTTTTTTCTGATTCTATATGAAAAGAAAGGTACAACCGGAAATAGTCCGAGGCTTTGGTAAAATTCCGGTTTTTCATAAAAAAACGACCCGCATAAAAAAATGCGTCATCAACAGGAGAATCATGAGCAAGGGCTTGACGGTATGCATCCGTTGCATCACTTCCGGTTTCTTCACAAACAAGGGCTTTGTACAAAAGGAATTCTGGAGAATCTGGAAATGATACCTGCAAAAGGCCAATAATCTCCCGGGCCAACTGGGGATCCCCATTACGCGCTTTGAAAAGCGCAGCTCCGCCTAATTCTTCCAGTAGTCCCGGCCGGGCAGCACGTAGAAAATTCCGGTAATATTCACTTTCCAAGGTGCCCGGCTCTTTGGCTATGACCCTCAACATTCCGGAGAGTATCATTTCCAACGAAAGATCCGCGAGCGAAGCATCTTCGTCAAGTTCTACCGGCAGTGGAATAACAGGATCCAAGGAAAAACCCGGCACCGTAAAGATTCCACATTCTGTCGCGGGTATAAACACGATGCGCTTTGTCACCATACCGGTTTTATATCAGTTTGTGCCGTACCATTTATCCTTGCTCCTATCGAAGCGAGCTGGTCGGCTTTTGTAGTGGCCTGTTCCATACGATCCTCAACCCGGTATGCATTAATATATTCGCTGATACGCAATTTATAAGCGATAGGAACATTAGCATCGGTGAAACGTATAGCGAGTGCTACCAAATCCTTCCGGCCGTCAACTGCTTCAGAGCTGGAAAATTTACCCCGGATGAAAAATCCCTCATGTGGACTCTCAAATTCTATCTTGATTCCCGCCTCTTTATTGACCAAAAATTTAGCAATCCCCATCATAATAACTTTTGCACCGCTAAAAGAAAGTTCACGAAGCATACAGCGCCGGGGAACTCCCTGTATAAAAACAGCAGTATCTTTTGAAGAAATAGAGAGACGCTTCTGTGTAGATTCATTTATAATAATACGTTCACGAGATTTTTTAACTGCGGTTTCGTTTGCCTCCATAATTCTACCCATAATTTCGATCAAATCATCCGGAGGACGCTGAATGAATTCCAGAGTAAACATTGCGGTATCCGGTGAACCGGTGTACGGTGCATATCCCACGGATCTCGTGGAGACGAAAAAAGTAATCGGATTGTCTTCTTCTTTTTTAAAACAAAACCGGAGACTAACAAGATTGTTAGATTCTTGGAGATTCTGAATCAACTGAGCTTTAGCATTTGTTAGAACCCGTGCACCTTGTAATGATGATGAATAGATAACACATGGAAACAGATCTCCTTGAGATTTGAGAGCAATTTGTTGCGTGACTAGTCCAGTACCCTGGACAATTTCTTTGGTAAAGACTAATTCAGTCCGAGAGAATTGCGTATAAAGCGCAGAGACCTTTTGACTCGTTAAAACACCCATTTGTCGAACCATTCCTAAAAAGGATTATAAATATAGATTCAGGCATTCCGGTCGATTTTCGTTCCGCGCTGCCCAGTTAATTCAAGATAAGCTAATTCGGCAAAGCCGAAATCCGCATTCTTCGTAAAATCTTTCGCATATTCATCGTACAACATATCTTCATACATCTTTCCGGCAAAACCTTCGTCTATGAGACCGGATTTTTGTACTGTATTTCTTAAACCGGTGAGTAAATTCTTAATAAGAAAGGTTTCAAGAGCTTCGCACTGTTCGTAAAGCTTGTCACTTTTATCAATAACCGGCTTCTTTAGAGTGGCTGAAGAAGCCTGCTCAAGCACTGCATCAAATCCGGTTTCTGCCTTTTTTTGAATCCCTTCCGGCACTGTGAACCGGGACTCTCCTGCATAAAACGATCCAAGTGCTGCAATATCCATACAATCTCCTTTTTCCTTACTACCGTTTGAGTTGCGTTGCTGTACCGAGCATATTATCACTCGTTTGTATCGTTTTAGAGTTAAATTCGTAGGCACGCTGTGCGACGATCAGGTCAACCATTTCCCGGACAACCGACACATTGGACATTTCCAAAAATTTGTGGTAAATTTTGCCCATGCCGTCATAACCGGGACGTCCCGGAATCGGATCACCGGAAGCTTGACTGATTTTAAAGAGATTGTCACCGATCGCGCTCAGACCAACCGGATTCGGAAACCGGTAGAGTTCCAACTGGCCGACCTGAATCGGTTCCTCTGGATCAATTTCCGGAACCATCACCGACACTCGTCCGTCTTGCGAAACGTTGATAGTTTGGGGAAGAAAATGTTCTGGCATAATAATATCCGGCAAAAGCCAGTACCCATTTGAAGTCACCATTCTGCCGTCTGAATCCACTTCAAAGGCGCCGTTCCGGGTATAACCGTAACTGCCGTCGTACAGTTGAATCCGGAAAAAGCCGTCCCCGATGATCGCCATATCCGTGGGGACTTCAGTATTTTGCGGCGAACCTTGACCAAAGTTTCGTTGTGTATCCGCGAGCTTGACACCGTGTCCCATCTGCACTCCAACCGGAACGACCGTATCCTCGGTTGCCGGCGTACCGGCCGTTTTTACCGTCTGATAGAGCAGGTCCTCAAAGTCCGCACGCATTCGCTTAAAACCAGTTGTATTTACATTCGCCAAGTTATTTGAAATCGTGTCAATATTTGCCTGCTGCCCAATCATACCGGATGCCCCGGTCCATAAACTTCGTACCAAAATTTGCTCCTCTTTTATTTAACGGCAGAATAAGCGCAGAAATTTAGCTCTCGTTACGCAACCGCACTGTTAAGCGATAGTGTGAGAAGTACAATAACTCCTACACTAAACAATATAATTGTCACCGGAAAACCGAGCGAAACGATACTCAATATTCCGAGAGAATGTAACAGCATCCGGTACAACGTGACTCCTTCATAAAGGAGTAACACAAGTACAGCAGTTATGATCGGAAAAAGCCAATACGGTACAGAAGATGTGCGGCTCCGGAACCGGAAACCAATGCCGACTGCAAGGACTGCCAGAATCATAAAAATCGCTGTATCTATAATCCGGTAGAGTAATTCAGCCTGCACCTCTTTCGAATCAAAACGCCATGCACTTGCAACCAATTCGCCTAAAAATAGTTGTTCGACATGGCGCTGGAGCTGGGAAAGTAAAAGAAAATCTTGGTACGACATATCCAAGGTGAGTGAGGCTGGAAGAGGCGCGGGTCGTTCCGCCCCTTCCCAAAATGGATCCAGACGTTCGTCTTTGTATGACCGGTTTACAGCCTGAAGCAAAAGGACCGTCTTTGATCTCGAATCTTGACTCGATGGCAGTATTTTCATATACGGTGTAGAGATCCGGTAAAGAGCATTCCCTCTTTGATTATATACTACGATTTTAACTGTAGTTCCAAGAGAAAAATCGGAAAATGTTAATAAAGAAGAAATATACAATACCGCATGTCTTGGCTCTTTAACGTCTCCCTCACTCTGGAGCGGTAATGAAAACTCTAAATCGAGCAGAGGAATTCCAAATCTCTGGTCCACTTCATCAATAAAAAAAGCTTTTTGTGCAAGAGTTTCTTCACTTTTTGCGAGATATTCAACAACATCTCTATCATTAGGAATTGTTTTACTCAGTTCCTGAAAAATATAGTAGGCATCAACCCAATTTCCATTGATCGCTGCTCCGTAACCTTCCTGTTTACGTTGATACCGCTCGGCAATCTCGCGTTCCATTCTGGCCGGTTCTACTAATGCTATTTTCTCCCAGGCTTTATTTGCGTATTCCTGCGCTTGATCGGCTTCCGGGCTTTCTACCCGGGCGATCTTGCCGGCAAATGTTGCAAACCAATGGGACTCGGAATATTGTTCATTATCGAAGGCTGTTCTCGATGCGGTCAATGCCTCGGACACAGTCATCTCCATACCCGGCATAATGCTTCCCGGTGCCGGGCGCCGCGTTGATTGGCCAGCATTTTGCATATAAAAACTGGATTGTTTGTCCTGTAACGCTTTAACTTCAGGATTTTCCGGCCAGATCCAATTACACACAGCGAGCAATGACGGCACATTATTCCATTGCTGCTCGGCGCTGTACTGTCTTGCCCGTTCCAAAGAATGGTCAAAAAGCTGTCTCTTGAATCGCATAGTATCCAGCGCAGTATAGACAACCGGATTCACCACAAGCAGCAGAGCTACATATATAAGCGAGGCAACGAGCGCGCTTAATAAAGGCCCCTCAATAATTTCAACAAATCGATGCGAATCATTACGGTAGAGAATGCTGACGGTTATAAGTAAACCCGACAGCGCTACAGCTGGGAAAAACCGCACAACTTCGAGAATACCTTGGTTCAGATGCCATAGGAAAAAAGAGCTCGGAAGCGGCGCTCTCTCCTCTACAGGAAAAATAAACCGGAATATTATAATTAAAACTGCAGCCGCAAAAATAACCGCACAAAAAAAGATCAGTGAATAAATCTTTTTGCTCATGAATGCACCCTTTTTCGTGTATGGATATTCGATTTTTTGCCCCTTCCTATATTGATGAAAAAGACATACAACATGATCAAGATGCCGAGTCCGCAAAAAATGAGAAGAACGCGGAATAATTCTGGCACACGATTCTGTAAAACCGGATTGAGGACGTTTTGAACTTTTTCAGATAGGATCACTCCTTCAAGGACTAAGACTCCCCGGAACGCTGCGGCACTTAATATGAGAGTTGCCACGGGCCATTTTCGAATCCGGAAGGCAAATGCAAGAGACAAAAGGAAAAAACTAAGCGCACCAAAGTATCCGGCCAGAAAAACAAGACCTGCATGCCGGTACCGGTCGATTTGAAGGGCAACTCGGTCCATATCACCGGAAATATCATGGAATCCATCAATTTGAAACGTTACATCGAGCGGTTTGGGAAGCTCTTGCCGGTATTCAAAGGATCGATATACAGCAGCTTGAGCATAATCGTTAAATGCAACTTTTATTATAGTGGAATCAACGAAAACAGTACCCGGATATTCAAAACGGTTCTCTTTGTTGCTTGATGACGGAAGAAAAAATGTACTGATTCCCCATGTAGCTCCAGTGCTGTACAGCGTAGAAAGTATCAATAAACACAAAAAAGAGCTAATTCCATTTATTGAATGAAGTACTACGAACTGGAATCCGGCAAAAAGGCTTATATAAAAAGCAATGGGAAGGATGTGAGGTAGTGAGCGTACACATTCGCCAAGAAAAGACTGCCGCGAAACCGGTACGCTCTGTACCGATATTGACAAGGTTACAAGAGTTCGGCAAAGAACTGCGAAGAGAAAAATTACAATAAAGCTAACACTGAAAAACAATATGAGTCGCGCCACGTTTTTCACAGAAGCAGCCTAGCATAAAAAACTGTCTCATGCAAGAGACTCAAAAGACTGCTATGAAGCAGTTGCACGGAGCAAATCTTCCCGCGCAGAAAGTTTCAGCGCATCAAAAAGTTCCGCTATATCACCTTGCATAATAAGATCGAGTTTGTAAAGAGTAAGATTGATCCTGTGATCCGTGAGCCGGTTTTGAGGAAAATTATAGGTACGGATCCGCTCTGAACGGTCGCCGGATCCAACTTGATTCTTTCGGGCTTCCGCACGTTCAGCTTGAGCCTTTGCCGCTTCAGCTTCGTACACACGCGCACGTAAAATACGCATCGCCTTTGCTTTATTTTTTATCTGACTTTTTTCATCCTGGCAATGGACAACGATTCCGGATGGAAGGTGAGTGATTCTCACGGCCGAATCAGTTGTATTAACGCATTGACCCCCGGGACCTCCGGCACGCATTACATCGATGCGGAGATCATCCGGTTTAATGTCAATTTCAGTTTCATCAGCTTCCGGCAAAACCGCCACCGTTACTGCCGATGTGTGAATCCTTCCGGCTGATTCCGTGACCGGTACTCGTTGAACCCGGTGCACACCGGATTCATAACGGAGATTTTCATAAACATTATTTCCGCTGATAGAAAAGATGATCTCCTTGATGCCGCCGAGTTCTGTTTCGTTGATGCTCATCACCTCAAATTTCCAGTCCTTTGTTTCTGCAAACCGGGAATAGACCCGGAATAGATCAGCAACAAAAAGAGCGGCTTCATCTCCACCGGTGCCGGCACGGATCTCCATGATAATATTTTTTTCGTCAAGCGGATCCCTTGGGATCAAAAGTAATTTCAGCCGGTTTTCAGCTTCGCCGAGCCGGGATTCCAACGCATGCAGCTCCTCTTTTGCCAATTCACGCATATCCGGATCTTTTTCCTCTTGAAAGAGAACCTGAGCATCGTTGGCTTGGAGCGTCAATGTTTCGATTTCTGCATTGGCAGATGCGATCTCACCAAGTTGAGCATACTCCCGCATGACATTCCGGTACTGGCTTTGATCTTTTACCAGATTCGGATCCTGAACAAGGATCAGAACAGTCGCATAACGCTGCAAGAGCGAATTCAGACGTTCATTCACAAAAATTTGCCTACATTGAACATATCAAAAATATAGTTCCGGCAGATGCATGTAAATTTTTTCCTTCCGAAAAAAGCTGCTCTACCGGACACATCATCACCCACTAGATTTTAGGGAAGCGGTTGGTAAACAATGTTTTCACTCCACATTCCCTCGCGAATTTCACCTTTCAGTGACGGAATATCCAACACCATGTCCGGAAGAATCAGATCCGGATTCTCCGGTTCCGGCAGTTTGTCCCGGTTTGCATTGTACAAACGAGTCCATTTTGTCGCATCTCCATAGACCCATGGCCAACTGGCGATATTCCACAGACAGTCTCGTGTGGTATACCACGAACGTACTGTGTATTGTGCTGGATAGGTACCTGAAGGCGGATTCACCGAGCTTGGTCCGGACGGACGATTAGAGCCACCGCCTCCCGGAGTCACGGTACCAGTGGTTGCACCGGAAGTACCTGCACTACCGCCAGTATTGTCATCCGGTTTAGTCGGATCATCCGGTTTTACTTCAGCAATCACATCGCCCGGCGCTTTGACATTGGCAAGAGCGATACCGACTCTATCCGCGTTATTCTTTGCATCAATCCACTGCCTGGCCCGGCGTTCATCAAGCGCGGTTGTGTAGTAGCCAAATGCACTTGTGTATTCATCCGGGTAACGTTCCTCCGCTCCGACTCCAGCCGCCCATACAAGACGTTCACGCGCGTTTGAAATGGCATCATTGCTCGCCTTTATTTCCAACTGTTCTTGAACAAAGGCATCGGAAAGTGCTGCGAACCGGCTAGCTTCGTCAAACAGATCAACCGCTGCATCGTAATCACCTTCTTCGTACTTCGCCTCCGCTTGCGTGTTCAGCTCTGTACTCTGCCGGATAAATTCATTGTTAGTGACATCAGTCATCACTACCGCAGGAGCTTCCTCCGGAATTCCACTGGTATCAATAATTTGGGCACGCAGTCCCCCGCCGTCAGACTCGTCCGGATTTTGGGTAAACACGACACCCATCCCCCAAAGGAGCAGCACTGTTATCAACGCTATCTTATGTTTCATCGAAAATCACCGCCGCGAGGCATTGCCTCTCAGAAAACGACGTTCCTCCCATCAACAAGATATTCAGGTCAGTTCCCGTCCATTCCGGGTTATTCCTATCATTATTCATTAAAACGAGAAATTTTTCTCCTGTCAAGTGTATTTTGAAAAAAGCTGAAATGTTTCATGTGGGAAAAAGCAACAGGGATTGTTCCCGCACCTGTTCCGCAATGGATTCGTAATCTTCCCGTATGCTGTTAATTTTTTTGTTATATATATCTGCAAATTCAGGATCAGTCGAGAGATCCACCCTAACGGGCCGGCCGGATTGGTGCGAAAGTTTCTCTTCTTTTTCGCGTAGTCTGTCGGTGTACTGGTCCCGGATGTCGGCTTCGCAGTGGGCGATTTCTTCAAAATATTGGGTGCTGATCCGGATAAACTGCCGGTAAAATTCCGGAAAACGTGAATCTTTTATCAGCAGCGACAAGGCTTTTCCCACCAGTTCAAGTTCTTTGCCGTTTCCATGAGGCGCTGGAATCACAATATGGGACACAAGCGCAGCTAAAATTTCACGTTTAAGGTACAGCTGCTGATCTTTCGGTGTATTTTTGAGCGAATCCTCCAAAAATTGTACCGGATTTCCAGTACTTAATTGAAAAAATTCATTAACCAGGCCTTCCCCTTCCTGCCTCATGTGTCCTGCATCGATCTTTTCGGCACGATTGGTTTTTTCCATCATGATCTACCCTAAAAATTTAATCGGTCAGTTACTCTTCATTCTTAAGAAGAGTCCTGTTTTTTATCAGCCGGTTTCTGATTATCAGGTCGAAGTCTGACCCCTTTAGCCCCAACGAGGGTGGTTGTTGAAAAAATTTCACTAG
Organism: Spirochaetia bacterium; assembly: GCA_026002265.1. Taxonomy (GTDB): domain Bacteria; phylum Spirochaetota; class Spirochaetia; order Treponematales; family Breznakiellaceae; genus BOBG01. Next base: position 6,860 of record BOBG01000018.1, on the reverse strand, counting down.
AGGTCTGACCCCAGTTATCTCGTTACATTGTAAAGAAATACAGAGGTCTGTCCCCATTTTTCGATATACATTTGCGACACTTTTCAAGTGAAAAACTATACTGTTAAATTTTTAAGCCACCGTTCTTTTTTGAAAAAATGCCGAGCCACAAAATATTTTATGATGTCGGTGAGTTTGAGAATCGCGAACATTGGCACTGGCCCCATGCCGGTAAAATATGCTAAAAGAAAAGCGCCGGGTATAAAGAGAATGGTATTGACTGAAACATCCGCATACATTCCCATCGCGGTGTCGCCGCCGGCGCGGGAAATTGCGAACTGGGCGTTGAGTAATGCCCACAACGGCAGGTAGGCAACGATAACAAAGACGATTCCCTGGCTGATCGACTGAGCCGCAGGTGTGAGGTTGAAAAAAACTTTGGGGATAATGGCAATTGACACACCGATTCCGGCCCCTGCAATGACGATTCCCGCGATAACTGCCCCGGATTTGATCCATTCACCCCGGATCCGGGCTTCATTCAGTTTGCCTGCGCCGAGGCTTCCGCCGATGATGACTGTGGACGCTGTCCATACGCCGCTGAACACGAGAAAGAGAATATTCGCAATGGTGAATCCGCCGGCCATGCCCGCGAGTGTTTCTGCGCCGCCGCGGCCGTTGAGGAGTGCATTCATGATCGTTTCGGAGCTGATCCATGATAATTCTGAGGCAAACATCATCAATGATTTGCTAAAAATTTCCCGGATGAGTTTTTTGTTTATATGGAGTACCCGGTGAAAACCTACAAAAAAGTGTGTTTTCCGGAACGCCACATAGAGTAAAAACATCAAAAGTTCGTAGCCGCGGGCGATAATCGTTGCAATGGCCGCACCTTCAACTTCCAACCGTGGCGCTCCCATATTGCCGTAAATTAAAAACCAGTTGCCGATAGTGTTGATCAATGTTGCACTGGCTGAAATTATCAACGGAATGATTGGTTTTCCGATTTCCCGGAATGATGAGCCAATAGATGAGGAAATAGCGATGGGAATCAACGAAAATGATGTAAAATAAAGGTAGCGCGAGCCGATTGCGATAATTTCCGTTTGATCGCTGTTGCCGGGTGTCATCATTGCAAGCATTTGTTTGGGAATTGTATTGTATAGTACTAAAAATATTAGGGAAACTGCGAGCGAAAAAATGATTTTGAACCGGTATGCATGCTGCATCCCTCCGGTATTGCCGGCGCCCCGGAATTGTGCGAGGTAAATTCCGCCTGCACCGCATATAGTATTAACAAAAACAATGTAGATAAAATTGATTTGATTGGCAACATTGACCGCGCCCATACTTTGATCCCCGAGTCCGGAAACCATAAAGTTGTCGATCAAAGAAACCATACTCATAATAAGTTGTTGCAGCATAACCGGAAAGGCAATGCTCAACGCTTCACGGTAAAATGACCATGGTCCAAGTTTTTGTAAAGAACGAATAGTATTTTCCTTATATTACTTTATAAAGTTTAACAAAATATTTGATAACATTCAAGCCTTCATTTTTTTTTGTAAAAAAGACTATTATTTGTCCGGAAATGTTGATTACAAAGCCGGAATTTTCACAAGAATTATTGAGAAAATCGCTTCATGTTCTTATTGCGGCAGCGGTTCCGCTTTCTTCATTACACGGTCCCGCAACAGCGGCAATCCTCCTCGCCGGAACAGCATTGTATATAATTGCCGAAAAATGCCGTCAATCCGGAATCCGAATCCCGCTTATTTCTTTTTTGACAGAAAAATCGTCTAGAATCCGGGATCAAAAGCATTTTGTATGGGGACCCTGTACCCTTGGACTGGGAGCGGCGGTGACAATATTAGTTTTTCCGGCGCCGGCCGCGGCAAGCGCCATCTATGCGGTTGCTTTTGGGGACAGTTGTGCCGGTATGGTTGGAAAATTTTTAGGGCGTATCCGTCCCGCTTTTTTGCATGGAAAGAGTATCGAAGGTTCTCTCGCTTGTTATGCGGTAACATTTTTTTCAACTTATCTTGTTTTGAATAATGTAGCAGCGGCTCTCATCTGTGCCTGCGCCGCAACTATTGCCGAATTAATGCCGGCTGCTGACGTTGATAACATCCTCATACCACTTGCAGTTGGTTTTGCGGCATCCATCCCGTCTGTTTGTTTATGGACAATCTAAAAGGAGATCGAGGTCTGACCCCTTGTAACTATATATATTGAAAATAAATGCTAGAGGTCTGTCCCCAAAATTCGCAAAAAATTCCAGAAAACTGAATCAAAAGTATCACCTCGAACCGTACTTTAATTGATCGCTGTGTAGTGCCGGCGGTTAAAAGGAGGAATCTATGGCGCGTCCAGAGCGTGGAGATACTAGCAAGGGAAAAACATACCATGTGGCATCGGAAATTAACCGGAAAGCATTTGATTTGCAGGATAGTGAGGATAAGGAAATGTTTCTGAAAGTTATCGAGGAAGCAAAAACGAAAAAAAATTATAAGTTCGAGCTTCACAATTTTTGCATCATGGATAATCATTTCCATTTTTTGATCACACCGGAACTTGGACAAAGTCTATCGGTGATAATGAAATGGATCAAAATGGTACTCGCGATTCGGTGGAATCATAAGTATGGAAAAACCGGCCATTTGTGGGGTGACCGGTTTTTCTCACGGGAGATTGTGGACGATGAAGATTTCATAACAGTCTATAACTATATCGATCAGAATCCGGTAAAAGCTGGTATCGTGGAAAAGCCGGAGGACTGGCCGTGGGGCGGGTTGCATCACCACCAAGCCGGGATTACCCGGATAGTAAGTGCAGCACCGGAGTGGGTGTTGGAGCGATTGCCGAGGCACCGGCTACTGGGGACAGACCCCCGTCCCTAATCCCTAGCACATTGTAGCCTAAATACGGTGCTTTCAGTATAAATCCCGGCGAAAATTTTATAAAAACGGAGCCGGATAGTCTCAAAAACCGCTTTTCCGGTGGTTTATCCTAAAAAAAATAGGATTATAGTATCGATCAGCCATGAACTGAATCGAAAGGTTGTCAGATTCATAGATTCATCAGAATAGATCTTGACCGGACTCCTGGTAGGAGCGATTCACAGCAGATATGGCAGAGAAAAAATCCTCTGGACACCTATCTATGAGAATCCAGTTCCGAAATATTTTCCGGAAAAATTGATACAACCGATCAATTTTTGTAACTATATATATTGTAAAAAAATAAAGAGGTCTGTCCCCATGTTGTTATAACCGGCTAAAAACAATAAAATCGTATGGGAGTTTTTGATGCCGGAAGAGCAAAGCACGCCGGAACCTGCCGGGATAATTGATCAGGAGAATTCAGAATCTGAACCTACTCTGGTCCCCGGGGCGTTGCGGGGTGTCCCCGCAGAGGGGGTAGCGGAAGGCGCCGCAGGCGTCTGTAGCGAGGGGGAGGCTTCCCCAATGGTATTGATTAATGATACTATTCTGGAGTCTGCTGAAGAATTCGATCAAAAAGATCGGAATCCGGAACAACTAGATTTGTCTGAAGAAAATGTGCCGGAACCGGTTGGAATAGTTGATCAGGAAAAAGAAGATTCACCGCTCGCACGCATCCTCAAACAGGAAATTGAATTGGTGGATTCGATAGCAGTATTGCAGGAAAAAGTGCGGGCCGCGGTTATTACCCGTGAATGGACCGATTTTGAATCCCATCAGAGTGCGCTCGGTGCAGCGCAGGAAGCTTTCGAGACTTTGGAAGAGGAACGGCAGAAATATGCGCCGGAAGAGACTCATTTTTATGCAGCCACTGCTGTAATGGATCCGGAAGAGCGGAAACAGCTAAGTGAATTGTACCGGACTCTCAAATTTAAGGTGATGGGCATACGGCTTGCCGGCGATGCACTCGTCACGTATCTTGATGAGGCAAAAATTACGATTTCGGCTTTTGTCGATCAGGCTTTTCCGGACCGGAAGGGTAAAGTGTATGGACGGACCGGCACGCAGGTTCCGGCTGATATGCGGAGTTTGGTGATCGATATTAGCGGTTAAATCGTTATAGTTGAAGGAATTCAATGTCTGATTATTTTGATGTCGAAGAAGTGGTAAAAAGTTACGATTCCGGTATAACAAAACGGATTTTGTCATATCTCAAGCCGTACAAAAAATTGGTGATCATAACACTGATTGCACTGGGAATTTCTACGGTCGGCGAATTGTTTGTACCAATTATTCAGCAGCGGGTGATCGATGATGCGGTACTGGCGAGATTTCTTGCCCTGCGTATGGACCGGGCATCGACTGTCCCCTTGAGCGATGCTACCCGTTTTGAGCTTGAGCGTCTGAAAAATTTGCCGCGGTCAGCTTCCATTGAATCCTACCTTTTTGTACCTCAGAATCAAAAGCTACATTTACCGGGTAACGTTGAAAGTGAACTGAAAGATTCCGGAATCGTGGAGCCTGATGCATGGTATGTTTTTACGGAGATTCCGGATTCGACTCGCGCTATTATGGGAAAAAACCCGGATCTGTTTATAGAATCTGGGAACTATGCTGCGATCCGGAAAGATGATCTCAACCGGTTTTCTACGCCGGACATCGCCACAGTGCGGCATGGAGATATTTCCTTTATTACCCGGTGGGTGATGGCACTCATTGGAATTTTGATTCTTACCTTTTTGTTTACTTTTGTTCAAACATGGAATTCCACATTGATCGCACAGCAGGTGATGAAGGATCTCCGGCTTGCGCTTTTCAAAAAAACTGCCTCGCAATCTACGGCTTTTCTGTCACGGCATCCGGTCGGCAGAATCGTCACACGGCTCACGAGCGATGTCGAAACGATCAATGAATTTTTTACCTCGGTTTTGATCGCTTTTCTCAAAGATTTTTCGATTATGACCGGTGCATTGATCACGTTATTTATTTTGTCATCGGAACTTGCACTGGTTACTATTCTTACGCTTCCACCGGTCCTGCTCATCACGATGTTGAGCCGGACTCGGGCGCGGGATGCGTTTCGGCGTCAACGGACCGCTTCATCACGGGTCAATGCCTATCTTGCGGAACGCCTTTCCGGTGTTCAAGTTGTGCAATTGTTCCGGGGTGAGAAGAAAAGCGGCCGGGAATTTGGGGTGCGGAATAAGGAATTGCTGGACGCAAACCTCGGAGAAATGTACGTTTTTGCAACATTTCGGCCGGTTGTCGAGTGGCTGTCGATAGTTACAACTGCGGTGGTGATAGCAGTCGGCGGAATGATGGTGCTGAATCTGACACTTTCGCTTGGTACAACGATCGCATTTGTGAATCTTGTGGCAATGTTTTACAACCCGGTGATGGATATTGCCGAAAAATACACGCTACTACAGAGCGCAATGGCTGGGGGAGAACGCATTTTTGCGATTCTTGACACCGAGGAACAGATTCCCGACGCCGGCACGAGAAAAATTGACGGTTTTACCCGTGGGCATATTGACTTTAAAGATGTACATTTTTCCTACAAAACCGGCGAGGAAATCCTTAAAGGTTTGACATTTACGGTGAATCCGGGTGAAATGGCCGCGGTTGTCGGATCAACCGGCGCAGGAAAAACTACGATCACCAATGTTTTGGCACGGCTCTGGGATATTGATTCCGGGACCATCAGCCTTGATGGAGTGCCGATTCAGGAGATTGAACTGCCGGAATTGCGCCGGGCAGTGTTGCCGGTGTTGCAGGATGTCTTCCTTTTTTCCGGTTCTGTTGCGGATAATATCCGGCTCGGTTTGGATCTTTCTGACGAACAGGTTGAAGCAGCAGCCAAAGCAGTCTACGCACATGATTTTATCATGGCACTGCCAGAACAATATCATACAAAATTGTCGGAAGGTGCGACCAACATTTCCTCCGGTCAGCGGCAGCTGATTAGTTTTGCACGGGTCATCGCTCACAATCCGGCCGTTGTAATTCTTGACGAAGCAACAAGTTCCATTGATACTGAAACGGAACGCCTCATTCAACTGGGTATGCAGAAAGTGTTGGCCGGGCGTACATCCATCGTTATCGCGCACCGGCTCTCTACGATCCGTCATTCGGACCGGATTTTGGTACTCTCCGGTGGAAAAGTTGCGGAAGAAGGTACACACGAAGCCTTGATTCAAAAAAACGGCATCTATGCAAATTTATACCGGTTACAATTTGGCGGAATCAAGGAATAATTCCGAATTCCGACTTTTCCGGTAGTATAGCTAAGGTGATCAGTTCAAAACCTACAAAAAAGTAATATTTTCCGGATTCATTATACCCTTGAAAGAGGGCTTCATGTAAAATTTTTAGATTTTACGTTTTTTATTATTTCGTTGTAGTATAAAGAAATACAGAGGTCTGACCCCATATTCAGTCGTTCCGGGTAAATTTTGGCACAGTTTTTGCTTTTCCTTTCCGGCAAGGAGAATATCCATGCGAAAAAAATTATGCATTGCGGCGCTATTGTTCTTGTGTCTAGAAATGTCCCTCTTCGCGCAGGAATTTGATATACAGGCTGCATTAAATACTGTCTGGCTTGTCTTCGGTGCGGCACTGGTTTTTATGATGCAGGCCGGATTTGCGCTTGTTGAAACCGGACTGACCCGCGCAAAAAATGCGACCAATATTGTAATGAAAAACCTGATGGATTTTTGTGTCGGTTCAATTGCATACTGGGCAATCGGTTGGTCCTTTATGTGGGGTGAAAATCATGCGGGCGGATTCATCGGCTGGAGCATTTCGGACCTATTCAAAGGGCCGATGGCGATCAACGCGGAAAACGCAGACTTCTACAAAAATTGGTTTTTCCAGTGTGTATTCGCAGCAACCGCCGCTACAATCGTTTCCGGTGCAATGGCAGAACGGACTCGCTTT
>BOBG01000017.1 GCA_026002265.1 Spirochaetia bacterium | reverse complement strand
TTTCGTCTTACTTTGAGCGTTGGGAATCTAAAATCCATGCATTCCTTGAGCTGAACTCTGCATTGATCGGAGAGCCAGTTGCAACTTCTCCTGAACAAATAGCAGCATTGCCTTTTGCTGTAAAAGATAACATCGCTGTAAAAGATTTTTCTCTCACCTGCGGTTCCCGGCTTTTGCAGTACTTCCGATCTCCTTATACTGCAACTGCGGTCAAAAAATTGGAAGCGGCCGGCGCACGGGTCATCGGCAAAACCAATTTAGACGAATTCGGCATGGGTTCATCCACTGATAATTCTGCTCTCAAACAAACAAATAATCCATGGGATGAACGGCGTGTGGCTGGAGGATCATCCGGAGGATCGGCAGCGGCTGTTACGGCTGGATTGGTGCCTTTTGCTCTGGGATCTGATACCGGAGGATCGGTGAGGCAGCCGGCCGCGTTTTGCGGAGTCGTTGGACTCAAGCCAAGCTATGGAGCTGTGTCCCGGTTTGGGCTGGTTGCCTACGCATCAAGCCTCGAAACAATTGGAATACTTGCAGATAGTGTTGCCCGGTGCCGGGCTGTTTTTGAAACAATCAAAGGGGCAGACCCGCAGGATCAAACGACTGTAGAGCCGCCGAGTACCAAAAAATCCCAGACGGGACGGATCGGGATACTCTCCCCGGAGAGTATGGTCAAGGCGTTAGCCGCGGAAGGCGGATCTGTGGTGGAAACTGCTGCGTCAGCGACTCTGCTTGAGCCGGAAGTACAGCGTGCGTTTGAAAGCGCGAAAAAAAATCTCCGGAACCTTGGCTACGAATTAGTTGAAGTGGACATTCCATGGCTTCAGTACGGTGTGCCGGCTTATTACACCATTGCGACTGCGGAGGCGAGTGCGAATCTTGCCCGGTTTGACGGCATCCGTTACGGCGTCCGGCCGGAAAAAGCGGAAAATCCTGATGATTTGATCGATCATGCTCGGGGAGCGGGATTCGGCGAAGAGGTAAAACTCCGGATTCTTCTGGGGACTTTTGTGCTCCGTTCCGGTTTTCAAGATCGCTACTACCTACGGGCGCAGCGGATCCGGGCATCGATCCGTAATGCTTTTGAATCAGTGTTGGAAAGTCTGGATGCGATTTTGATGCCAGTGTTCCCGACCCGCGCCTTTGAACGCGGTGAAAATACACTTTCTCCTTTCGTACAAAAGGCAGCCGACCTTTACACCTGCTGTGCCAATCTCGCTGGTCTCCCCGCGCTTTCCTTCCCAGCTGTAGTTGAAGAAGGATTACCGGTTGGTATGCAGCTTCTCGGCAGTGCTTTTAATGAGGAAAAACTCTTCAACATCGTGGATTCTTACGAGCAATCCCACCCCTTTCCCCATCCGGCCGGTTACGAGTCTTTTTGGAAAAAGTAGAGGCATTTAATTTTTAAATTGTGATTTTCCCATTTTTGGTTTGGGTAGGAACTACAACTGTCACAAAGGGTATCACCAAAATACTACTCTCCTTTCAGCAAAAAATAGCTTCTTCCCGGTCCTTTATCGTAGCAATGCCGCCGGGACCACCACCAAAAAACGGCTTAACGCCTTGCACCAGACTTCGGGGACTCATTCCCGGTCATTGAGCCTGCCGAACCGGTCATTGTGGTTCGACACTCTTCGGAAAGCTCCCTGAGCCTGTCGAAGGGAGCTTTCCGTCAGTGATCTCGTGGAACCGGTCATTGAGCCTGTCGAAATGACAGGTGCAGAACTCAGGGAAGCACAACCCGGAAGCCGAGGTTATCGTAACAGTACGTAGGGGCGCTGCGGTCCCGGTAAGCGGAACGCAGGTACCGGGCGTAACAGTCCCAGCTCCCGCCACGAAGATCGCGGTTAGAGCCTACAGCGGCACCCGTGGGATCAGTCTGAGACGAAGTACTATAGTCACCATACCAGTCCCAGCACCACTCCCATACATTCCCATGCATATCATGCAAACCCCACGCGTTTGCCTGCTTCGTCCCTACCGGGTGCGTCTTCTCACCACTATTGCCCCAATGCCAGCCCGCACTATCTACCGAGCTTCCGCTTGAATAAGGTGTACTCGTTCCCGCTCGACAGGCATATTCCCACTCTGCCTCGGTCGGCAGCCGATACCCGTTGGCATTCCGGTTCCAGCTTATACTGGCCCCGCTCCCGCTATAGGCCGGCGTCAACCCTTCCTTCCGGCTTCTCGCATTGCAGTACTCTATCACATCATACCAACTCACATTTTCTACCGGTAGATTATCTCCCCTGAAGTAGCTCGAATTCGTCCCCATCACTTCTTGATATTCTTTCTGTGTTACCTCGTACTTGCCCATGTAAAAATCACGGCTAATTGTTACTTTATGCTGAACTTCATTACCAGCCCGGTCTACCTCTGACGCAGGACTCCCCATCATAAAGGTGCCGGCTGGTATTCGCATAAAAAGAGATGAACGTGGTGGAGGTACCACAGGTGGTGGTATTGGCTGAGGGGTAGGCTTCGGTTTAGGCGCTGGTTGCGCTACGTGAATGGGTACCGGTGGCGGTATGGTGATAATGGGTATCGATGGCGCCGCTCCTTTCCCGCATACAAACGCAAGAAAATCTATCATTTCCTGTGCTAGATTTCGATCCATGCTGTATTGATTAAACATATCCTGTACGAGCCGGTCCTTCGTCAACTCAATATCCTGTGTAGTTATTATTTGCTTATATGCATCAGCTTCCAGCAGGCTACACAGTCGCCGTATTTCACGCTGACACTTGCCTTCTGCGTAATCAGCAAGGGTAACTCTACAATTTCGTGTGTCCGCAAAGAGGTCGACTCCGTGTTCCTGCACGGCTTTATTGATGATTGTTCCAAATTGAGCATCCATTGTAAATTCTCCATAATTAAATCGTTTTCGCGACACCAGTGCGAAATAGTGGATCATAAAAGAAATATTCCGGTAAGTAGTCACTAATCGAACTGTACTTGCTGGCCAGCCGGAAAAAATTTTAAGCCCGCTACGCGGGCAAAACACCTGATGCTTCACGACACCTTTCAATACTAATCCAAAATTACACAATCACAAAACCAGATGCAGTGCCGTTCCCCTTTGTCTTGCGGCTTAACGCCTTGCACCATACTTCGGGGACTCATTCCCGGCATTGAGCCTGCCGAAATGACAGGGGCAGAACTCAGGGAAGCACAACCCGGAAGCCGAGGTTATAGTAACGGCTCGTAGGGGTGTAGTAGCCCCGGTTCGCGGAACGCAGGTACCGGGCGATATTGAACCAGCTCCCACCACGTAGGACGCGGTTCGTACCAGAAGCGGCACCAGTAGGATCAGTCTGAGACGAAGTACTATAGTCACCATACCAATCCCAACACCATTCCCACACATTCCCATGCATATCATGCAATCCCCACGCATTCGCCTGCTTCGTCCCTACCGGGTGCGTCTCCCCACCACTATTGCCCCAATCCCAGCCCACACTATCTACCGAGCTTCCGCTTGAATAAGGTGTACTCGTTCCCGCCCGGCAGGCATATTCCCATTCCGCCTCAGTAGGCAAGCGATACCCATTGGCATTCCGGTTCCAGCTTATACTGGCCCCGCTCCCGCTATACGCCGGCGTCAACCCTTCCTTCCGGCTTCTCGCATTGCAATACTCGATGGCATCGTACCAGCTCACATTTTCTACCGGTAGATTATTTCCTTTGAAATGGCTGGGATTCGTCCCCATCACTTCTTGATATTCTTTCTGTGTTACCTCACATTTGCCCATGTAAAAATCACGGCTAATTGTTACTTTATGCTGAACTTCATTACCAACCCGGTTTACCTCTGGCGCAGGACTCCCCATCATAAAGGTGCCGGCTGGTATTCGCATAAAAAGAGATGAACGTGGTGGAGGTACCACAGGTGGTGGTATTGGCTGAGGGGTAGGCTTCGGTTTAGGCGCTGGTTGCGCTATGGGAATAGGTGACACCGCTCCTTTCCCGCATACAAACGCAAGAAAATCTATCATTTCCCGTGCAAGGCTTCGATCCATGCTGTATTGATTAAACATATCCTGTACGAGCCGGTCCTTCGTCAACTCAATATCTTGTGTAGTTATTATTTGTTTATATGCGCCAGCTTCCAACAGGGTACACAGTCGCCGTATTTCACGCTGACACTTGCCTTCTGCGTAATCAGCAAGGGTAGCTCTACAATTTCGTGTGTCCGCAAAGAGGTCGGGTCCATGCTTCTGCATGGCTTTATTGATGATTGTTTCAAATTGGACATCCATTTGTCAATTCTCCATAATTAAATCGTTTTCGCTGCAACTGTATGGTCGGTGGCTATAGTCTCCATCGGCATGGATTTGCCATTTGTGTCTTGTACTACTGTACTTGCTGGCCAGCCGGAAAAAATTTTAAGCCCGCTACGCGGGCAAAACACCTGATGCTTCGCGACACCTTTCAATACTAATCCAAATTACAAAACCGGACACAGTGCCGTTCCCCTTCGTCTTGCGGCTTAACGCCTTGCACCAGACTTCGGGGACTTATTCCCGGTCATTGAGCCTGCCGAACCGGTCATTGAGCCTGTCGAAATGACAGGGGCAGAACTCAGGGAAGCACGACCCGGAAGCCGTAGCTACTGTTACGGTGCGCAGGGGTGTTGTTGACCCGGAGAGCGGAACGCAGGCTCTGGGCGAAACCGCCCCAGCCCCCGCCACGTAACACGCGGTCCGAGCCAGAAGCGGCACCAGTCGGATCAGTCTGCGAAGCAGTACTATAATCACCATACCAATCCCAGCACCACTCCCACACATTCCCATGCATATCATGCAATCCCCACGAATTCGCCGCAAAACTTCCTACCGGTGTCGTAGTCTGTCTATATATTCCCTTCACATTTCCTTTATACGGATAATTCCCATTGTAGTTCGCTTGGTCTGTAGTGATGTTATTGCCGGTACTGAAAGGCGTTGTGGTTCCGCCGCGACAGGCATATTCCCACTCTGCCTCGGTCGGCAGCCGATACCCGTTGGCATTCCGGTTCCAGTTTATACTGGCCCCGCTCCCGCTATACGCCGGCGTCAACCCTTTCTTCCGGCTTCTCGCATTGCAATACTCGATGGCATCGTACCAGCTCACGTTCTCTACCGGTAGATTATTTCCTTTGAAATTACTGGGATTCGTCCCCATCACTTCTTGATATTCTTTCTGTGTTACCTCGTACTTACCCATGTAAAAATCACGGCTTATCGTTACCCGATGCTGGATCTCATCAGCCCTTCGCTCCGGCTCTGACGCAGGACTTCCCATCATAAAGGTGCCGGCTGGTATTCGCATAAAAAGAGATGAACGTGGTGGAGGTACCGCAGGTGGTGGTATTGGCTGGGGGGTAGGCTTCGGTTTAGGCGCTGGTTGCGCTACGGGAATGGGTATCGATGGCGGTATGGTGATAATGGGTATCGATGGCGCCGCTCCTTTCCCGCATACAAACGCAAGAAAATCTATCATTTCCCGTGCTAGATTTCGATCCATGCTGTATTGATTAAACATATCCTGTACGAGACGGTCCTTCGTCAACTCAATATCCTGTGTACTTATTATTTGCTTATATGCGCCAGCTTCCAGCAGGCTACACAACCGCCGTATTTCACGCTGACACTTGCCTTCTGCGTAATCAGCAAGGGTAGCTCGACAATTTCGTGTGTCCGCAAAGAAGTCGACTCCGTGTTCCTGCACGGCTTTATTGATGATTGCTTCAAAATGAGCGTCCATTTGTAAATTCTCCATAAAGCTCTAATTTTTCTGTGTCTTGCACTACAGAAGATTGATCATTTGCTTTTTCCTGCTCTGTATTTTCGGCAGTTTTACGCAGCTTGTCTCGCTCAGCATTGTCAAACATGATAACGAGAGAACAGTCATCACCGTAGCTTTTTGCACGTATGTGCAATACAGTTTCTAGTTGTGCTTCAAACGTATCAAACTCGTAAATATAGGTATCAAGCACCGAGTTATTGAGCCAGTAAAGCAGGTCTTGAGGCGGCTGCGGGAACGATTCACTAATACCATCTGTCATAGAGATAGCACCCAGAACTTTTTCGCGGCCAAAGCGGTGCTTAAATCTTTCAATTGCGTTCACCTGACAGAGAGAATCTGCCCTGCCGTCCTGGTCATGTTCGTAAGGGAAAATACCTTCAGACTGTCCGGGTTTCTTAATAAGCACTGTCCAGCCATCGCCTATCTGAATGTGAAACCAAAATTCAGGAGCAAGCACCGTTACCAGAAGTGTAGAACCATACATTCTAACTATGGCATCTTCTGTAAGGCCTGTTGTCGGTAGTTTGTATTTATTACAGTGCTGTAGTTCATTTTCATCAAGCGGGTGTTCTTTATAGTGTTCACATACCCTACTGCGCCATTTTTCAAGGATACACCGCTCTTGGTCTTTTAACGATGCTTCGATTTTAGCGTCATCTAGCTGAGCGGCGTAAAAATCGCTTTTCCCCTTCATTGAAGTGTTTAGGTATGTATGGATAACACCTTTTGCACACTCTACTGCAAGCTTAGAGCCATGATGAGATCGGAAATAGGCGGGGGAGCCATGTCCATCTGCGACCAATGCAATACCAACAGTTCCATTTTTAAAATCTGCAAAATCTGCATAGTCCTGACAGGGCACATCAGCACCATCACGGGTATGATCTGAACCGCGGACAGATACTTTACAAGCACTAAACACACATTCCTCCTTTATTAACCATACCCATGATTATATGCTCTACATATAGTCTTCAGCAGAACCAACGGTTACCTTGTCTTCCTGAGCTTTGAATTCTTCAAGTTTCTCAGTGAGTGATTCAGGCCCGCCGCCTGCAATATCTGCCACCGTTGTCTGAACAGCGATAAACTTTATCCAGTTTTTTAAAGCAGGAATGGTTTTTGCTTCAAACACCAGCTCTTTATTTTCAGTAAACTCAGCCAGTACGTCCGTGTCCGCATCTGGCCCGATAGCGCAAGCAACCTTAATGCTCTTTTCCTTATAGCCGCCTTTGCTGTCTTTATTTGCGTAGAAAGGATTCTTTTTTAATTCAGCAAGCCCTTCCTTATACCCACCATTCGGCTGCCCATCCGACATCAGAATCATAATAGGAGCAAACAGATTATGATCGCGCAGGAAACGCCCTCGCTGCATTTCTGTTGCCAGTTTGCGGCAGGCATCTTCCAAATTGGTACCTCCCGTAGCGGAAAGGTTGCTCCATTGATAGCTCTTTACTGGTATGGGTTTTGTTGTTTTCCATTCTGCAGAATTATTGAATTCCAGTACAGCCACCTCAATATCACTGGCTGCGTTGTCCTCCTTGCTTGACAACTTGTCCAGTTCCGGCATAATTTCCCGCATTACGGCATTCACCGCATCAATTTTGTCTCCCGCCATACTTCCTGACGTATCAATCAGAAAAAATAATACCAATTGTCTTCTGACAATCTCACCCGGTTCCATTGGCATAATAGCCTCCTTGTATAATACTGTTTATTATCATCCAGCTATGGTGCCGGATATATCTCCAAAATTGATAACACAGCCCCGCGCCAGTGATACCACCTGATCCTTTGCCACCTCACCTTCCTCATCCCAAGCGGACCTAAACCTCCATGTCGTATCGGAAAGATTGAGTAAGGCCCATTTTTGCGGATTGTCTTTGCGTGCAACAACCTTGCCGGTAACCGTCTTCCTGTCAGTGCCATTAAGGTTGGTGTGATAGGCATACAGTTTCACACCGGGAGAAAGAGTCAGGTTGTACTTATCTGTGTTTAGTTGAAAAGCAAGATGCCCGATCACACCGTTGACCGTAAGTTCCGTACCGCATTTTACTTCAATTACTTGGCCCGTTTCTACTTTGCCTTTTGTTCCATCAGGAGCTGTGAACATCCACGCTTCGCCTGAATTGTTCAAAAGAGCAATGCGTCCAGTTGTTTTATTGCTAACGATTTTTCCGATGGAAGATGAAAAATTGATATTCAAGAAGTCAGCCTTTGGCTCAACATGATAACGGTACAATTCTTTCCCTGCTATGAGTGCTATCGAATAATCGCCAATTAAAAAACGAGCAGCATCGTGAGTATCATTAACCACATCCTCATCACGGAAACGCAATAAAGCTTTTTGCCATTCAAGTTCAGTAGGCCGTCTGGTCGGGCTTTTAAGCCCTTCACCAAAAGCTTGAATAAAAAGGTTCTGAATATACTCAGGCAACCCGGGCCATATATTACGGGGATTTTCCTGCTCTTCCAGTGTAGGACGGTTCGAGGTGTTGTCAGGGTCAAATATAAAAACTGGATCAGTACCATGCAACACTGTTGGGTCAGCCAATCCATCCCCATCGGCAAGCCGCTTACCCTCCAATGGGTGATGATGTACAAATAACTTGAATAACACGACGGCAAGAGAATGAAAGTCAGTTTCCGTACTGGGGTGTTCCTGCTTTGCAATAATTTCCGGTGCCATATAACCGGGAGTTCCTTTGACACCTGAACTGTTAGCCTCTCCCCCTGAAGTAACATTGTCAGTATCACATATTTTAATGTCCCCGGTTTTCACATTGATAAAAAAGCTCCCGTCGTTCATATCTTGATAACTGAGGCCGTTAAGGTGAAGAGCACGGAATGCACTTACCAAGTTCAATGCTGCCACAATCTGCTCATCCCACGAGGGGAAACGCGCACTGGGAACGCAGTTCAGAATAGCAGGGAATTTGGAATATTCGGAGGGCTTGAGGTCCATAACATATCCATACGCCCCATTCTGTTCAGCGGTCATATAGAGCGGCCACAAAAAGCGGCTGTCTGGAGATTTCCTTTCCTCAATGTTCTTGCGCAGATTTTCCTTAAACGCAGCATTGTCGAGTATTCCTTTGCTTGTAAACCACTTGAGCGCATAGAGGCGATCACGCAACATAAGCTTATAGGCTATACCCTGCGTCCCTCTACCAAGTTCTTCTACAATCTTTCCATCCACGCTACCCTCAATATGGATAGTATCACCCTTTTTGAACTCAACCATGTTTCATACCCTCTCTTAAATTAAGATGATTGATTATAAATGAGGGTATGGCTATTTTCAATCCTCTTTCACCTGCGGGTCCCGCTGTTTCAAGTACTACTACTAACTCAGTAATGAACCTAAATAGTAATGAAATAAAAAATATCAAACTGTTCTTGCAATTATCGCAAAAGACGATTATACTGGAATCATTGTGGGAAATCATTATAAAGACAGCCTCTTTCGGTCGCTCTTCAGCGAAAAAACGGTGCTACTAGATCTGTACAATAGTATTAAAGGCACGCACTACGATGAAACTACCGATTTAGTCATAAATACCTTATCGGAAACGCTCTTTTCCCATGGAAAGAATGATGTTTCTTTTATTATTAACCGGAAATTGATAGTATTGACTGAACATCAGTCAACCATAAACAATAATATGCCGTATAGGTTTTTATTGCCGGTTGCTCATTTATTTGAAAATACCATAACCGATAAGACGATGGTTTATCGGAAGAAATTAGTAAAGCTGCCCCGGCCTGAGTTTATAGTGTTGTATAACGGAATTGAGAGCTATCCTGATAAAAAGGAGTTAAGACTATCAACTGCCTTTGAAACAGAGGAAGGGAATGATGAAATAAACTTGGAATTAACGGTAAAAGTGTATAATATAAACAAAGGGCATAATGAGTATATAGTTGAGAGGAATGAAACATTAAGCGGATATGTAGGCTTTGTGGATATGGTCAGGACATATCAGGAGTTATTACAGAAAGAAAACCCTAGTATGATTCGGGAAAAAGTGCTTAGGGTTGCGATAATAAGAGCGATAGAGTATTGTAAGAAACATGATATTTTAGTTGATTTTTGGAAAGGACTCAGCAATGAGGAGGTAAATATGTTAGCATCAGAATGGAACTTGGAAGATGCACTAGCTGTTACTCGAGAAGAAGGTATCGAAGAAGGCATCGAAATAGGTGAGAGGAAAATTATAGAATTATTGAGAAATGGAAAGACGCTTGATGAAATAATAGGCATCATAGATATTGATACTCAAGCCACCTAGATACTCCCTTTCTTCTTTGCTACTCATAAAAAGAAGCAGAAAATATGAAGAGCTTTATAGTCCTTCATATTTCAATAACTATTTGATATTCAGGCCGCTCATAAATAAACTTAGGCCACTCTCATGAATGGTGTAGCGAAGTTGTTTTTGAGTTTCTTAGGACCATAAAGGACACAGTAAGTATGACTCAATGATTTTTTATACTTTTATGTGTAATTTTTTCTTGTGCCACCATGGACGGCGGAAGGCGTGTATTTATGTTTTATATATCTGGCAAATCTGATAAAGATTCCTGAAATTCTATTGTATGTTTTTTTAGTGATTCAGTGATAAAATCTATAAATGGTTTCATGTTTTGAAATATGTGAATAACTTCTTTTATAAATAATTCATAACTACATAACACATCATTTTCAAGATACTGCTTTATTATACAGTTTTCTTTGCCCTTAGTAACACACGGATCAAATGATTCAATAATCTTATTATATTCAGCTTCATATTCTTTTATGTAATTAAGGAAAAAATCTAACTGATCATTTTCATCTAACACACCTCCATAAAGGTAAATGCTATCTGACTTGATCGTGATCAAATATCCAATATTTAATTGGATAAATTTTGCCCCTGGACATACTGGTTTACCGTCAAATTCACCTTGAACTATTGCTTTGTCTGAAAGTATCTTAACCGTACAGGTTACTTTAAAACATTGTTTTTTATCATCATCATTAACATTTCTAACTTCATACCCAAAAGAAACAGAGGGTCTTATTAAATATGAGGTAAAATCTATTCTGTTTACAATATCGTCAGCCATTCTGCTTAATCCAGTATCTATACCCTTATAATCGCCTTGATCAGCATTATATTTTTGGGCATTATCTTGTTCAATGTCTTTTATAGAATCGATAATATTTTTTATAACCAAAATCGTCTCCTATATACATAAAAACAATAAATTCTCTTAGCGTTTGCTATGTCCAGACACTGTTAAAACTCCGTCAACAGCGGCAGAAAAGTCGCTCTGCACTACTGTCCATGTACTGTTGTCACCATGAAATTCTACATCAATCGGGCCATGCGTGCAACAGTTATAGTCAACCTTTCACCATTAAAATCCCGACCTATAGCATTTTCAGTATAGGTACGTGTCCACCATTCAGTGTAAGCGGTCGGTCCACCAGTCATGGCCGTAAATTCGGATAAAACATCATATTATCAGGAAGATCACAATCAACAGAAACCATTCCGAATACTAGCACCATTGCCACCATTCCCACGAAAAAAACGTTCTTTTTTATTTCAGCCTCCTTACTTACCAATTTGAAAAAGAGCTAAACGATTGAATTTATAGGCCTCTGCAAATGAAATATGAAAGGTTTACGACGTTTTTATTGCCCAAATAAGGGCTTTGCGAAACAAAGACCTGAGTAACAAAAATATAGGTGGAGTGAACCATGGAGCTTACAGAGATGTCTCTGGAACTTGCAGGGCTATCTCCCGGACTTACAGAGCTGTCTCCGGAACTTATGGGGCTATCTCCCGGACTTATGGAGATATCCCCGGAACTTTCAGGGCTATCTCATGGACTTGCAGAGCTATCTCCGGAACTTACGGGGCTGTCCCCGGAACTTACAGAGCCTTAGCCCACTATCCTTATGCGGTTTTCTTTGCGGTATATTCCACTAATTAATAACACTATTCCCATAGAAACAGAAAACCAATATAAATAAAATTAAATAAATAGAAAAACAGCTATTGTTTCAAAAACTGCCAGATTTGCTAAATCGGGAAAACCGGGGAAACAAGTCTTTACATGCCCAGTATAACGCAAAATTGTATCTTACATTTTTATACAATCTTCTGAGCAAGTTTTTTAGAAATACTAAAGGCGCAATCGCCTATCTTTTCTATATTCCGTACTAAATCTATATACAATAGTTCCGTTTTTACATTCGCGCCCTTTTCAAGCCGATGTTCTGCCACTTTCTTCAAGTTTCGTTTATATTCATCGATTTGATTTTCAATATCGTTTGCCTCTTGCAACTGTGAGAGAGACAAATGTTTGTTTATGTTTTCCACAAAAAAACTAAGGGAATGTTCGGTGAGTTCATGGTAAGGGAATAATTTATCTATATCCTCATTTTCAAAAATTATTTCTTTTTCTATGCTCTTTTTAAGCAGCATCATAAATGTATAACAATCATCGCTCATCCGCTCTATATCGCTTACGATACCCAACAAAAGATGAATGTTATTTTTTTCACTAATTCCAAGCGGCAAGTCATAACAGCACAATAAATATTTTGTTATTTCTTCACGCATTTAGTCGATATAAGCTTCTTCATCGGTAAACTTTTCAAAATGTTCCTCAATAAATGTGCCGGTTCTATTCAAAAGTCCTTGCTTTATCCTGCTGAACATTCTGCTTGCAATTTGAGCCATATTCGCTATTTCTTTTTCTACACGGATGATATGGGCTTCCGCATTCTCTTTCATGCCGCTTGATTTAAATTCCATATAGTATTTCTGCGCTGTTTCATCATCTTTTGATTTAATTAATTTTGTGGTAAATTGAGCGATATAGTTTACAAAGGGCAGGAATAATAAGGTGCAGCTTAGATTAAACACCGTGTGAAACATCGAGATATGCAGAGGAAGATTTTCGTTTGGATTGCCGGGAACCAAAAAATCAACGAGGGCGATAAACGGATTAAAAAACAGTGCTACAATAATGGAACCAGTTACATTGAATAGAACATGAACTATTGCCGCGCGTTTTGCGTTAGCGTTAGCTCCGATTTGCGCGAACAGAACATCAGTTGTCGTTCCTATATTGCTTCCCAAAACCAGCGCAGCGGAAAATTCCCACGTTAGCGGTAAATGTCGTTCCTATGTTTGCGCCAAATATTGTTCCTATTGCCTGATTTAATGTTAAAATACCGGAATTCACAAATGAAACAATCATTACCGTTGTCGCGCTGGACGATTGTATAACGCAGGTAATAAACATTCCCGTAATGACCGCCATTACACGATTATTGGTCATAAAACCCAATACACGATGTAATGATTTTCCGGCACTTTTTTGTATACCATCACTCATCATTTTCATACCATATAATAAGAAGCTCAATGATCCGGCAAACTGAAGAACCATCAAAACAATTTTCATTCTACATCCCTTTGGTATAATGTGTAGTGTAGTAAAATACTTCCAAGGGTAATTTACAAAATTATTCAAAATGTGTCAAGTACATAATTAAAAAAATTCTAGCGCCAAGGATCTCTCCCGCCTTTGGAGTTGTTTCTATTTTATATGCCAATAAAATGTTTTGATATCTTCCCGTTTTACCGGCAGTAACATTACTTTTATATTGGGATAACCATTTTCATCAATGGAAATTATAAAGCTAACCCTCTATTTTTCGATTAAATTGCTTAAGGAGTTATTTATACAAATATATTCCAAACCCTATTCCATCTTCAAATATTTCATGCCGTGAAAATGGTGTCTGCTTGATCATTCTCTCAAATTCTTCTCTTGAGTATGCACTTTTTTTGAGCATTTTAAATGTATTCATCATAAACCATGTTTCAAATCTAGATTTACTTATACTCCGTGCCGCTTCTTCCAAGACTTTTTCTGAGACTTTTCTGTTCATATCGCCGATGAATGCTATCCCGCCAACGGTAAGAACCCGGTACATTTCTTTTAATGCGACAATAGGTTCTTTAAAATTTTTAAATGCTGCGGTACACATAATAAAATCAAAAATATCATTTTCAAAGGTCATTGATGAAACATTGCCAACCACAAAATCAATATTTGCTTTTTCCGTTTTTGCGTTTGCTTTGCAAATTTCTATGAAATCTGGACTAATATCCATTCCAGTTAAATCATAATTGCCCAATTTTGACAATTCAATAGACAAATATCCCGGTCCCGGCGCAACTTCCAATACTTTCGCACCATCTTTGAGATGACTTGCAATGTTTTTTGCATAGCCCTGCATTTCTGCAATTCTATTTTCACGGGTATTTTTATCATACCAGCGTGTAAAACCACCTGTGATACCAAGGTCTTTAAATTTCCTTAAAAACTGCATTATCATCTTATGTCTCCGTTATATTTCACTATATGGTCTTTCATTAAAAAACCAGTAATTTTCATTTTCTATTACATATCCTTTTCTTATTCTATCATCAAATCTATATTCTTTAAAATATTTTTCAGTTGAATTATAAAATTCATCCAATTCTTTTAACGAATATTCTTCCAATACTTTATGCATATTTTTTATAAAATCATCCGGCCTATTTATGCAATTATTAAGTTCTTTTTCCAGGTTTTTTATACAGGGATAATAAATATTATTATGTTCCAATATTAACCGGCAGGCAAAATATACTGTATTAAACACACAATATTTCATCTGAATAATATTTGCCATATCATCAGCGGCCTTGAATTTATTACTTTTCATTAATGCGTAAAATTTCCTTATGTTTTCTTCCTTTTCCAAGTTTATTATATTTCTTTTTTCCAATAATTTACCAATTTCTTCATCACATGAATATAATAACCTTACTTTATTAAATGTATTTTTTATACATTCATTCCCGTTTTTCCATATTCTTTTTATAAAATCTTTATTGATAATTTTACCGTCTATTTCTACAGGATATATTGATGTTTCAAAGTTTGTTCCCCAGAAATAGTTCTTTTGCTTTCTTCTTTTTTCAAATTCAATATCATTTACTATAACAAATATATCCACATCCGAGTTTTTATTCCCGGTATTTTTAGCCAATGAGCCGCATAAAATAATTCCGATGATATTTTTATCTTTTTTTGCTTCTTCTATTAACAATTCTACAGTTTTTTCCTGTTCTTTGGTCATAAATTCTCCTATAAAACAATTATATATTTCATTTTATTTTTTGTCAACTACGACAATTGGCTCAAAACTTACAAAGGAAAGTGAATTTGATTTAGGAACTGGTCGGACATCAGGAGTTGTAGGGGCATTGGCAAGGGCGGCACAAGAAACATTGAAAAATACTCCCGCAAAGTCACGAAATCAGTATAAAAATATCGATATTATCTTTATTTATGACAAATTGAGCCGTTTCTTTTGATTTGGCAACTCTACCCAATAAAGGGGCTTGAACCTGTAATTCCGTAATAGGCACTGGATGATTACGTTCAATTGCCAACTGTGGATTTTTGTCAATAAAATCATCTCCAGTAAATTTTTGAAGAAAATCTTTAAGCGGAATAGCTATCACTAGTTCTTTTTTGTCCGCATCAATCGTGTGAATCCACATAATGCTCTCCTAATAAATTCCGAAAATACATCTTAACAGGCTGTTCAAAGTCTGAATAGTTTTTCTTACTTTCAATACATCCTGAAAGTTTTGGATGTTTTTTTATACTCTTGGTGACAAATAAATCCTTCATTTCGGTAAATGCGTCATTGTTTATCATAACATCGCTATTGCCGAAATAATAGGGAATATGCGGAATATACTCTTTGAAAATATCAACATAACAATAATACGGCATTTTATCTGCCGTTATGCGAATAGAATTATAGGTTTCATTATCTAAAAACGTTGCCGTTCGTTTTAACGCATTAACATCACGCATTGTATAAAAATAAGCCACCGTATCGTCAGAATTAACTTTATTCTTATTGGGATATTTACTGATATATTTACCGATTGTATCATATTGACGCAAGGAAAACGTTTTTCCCTCGCTTGTGATAAATTTATAGTTTTCGATATAATTATATTCCATACCAAAAAGGTTACGCTCATAAAGTGCAACGATTATCGGGAAAGACGTGGTTTTAGACGTTGCAGAGAAAACCCCTGAACTGACCACAAATGAATCAATAAGTTTGTAATTATTCTTAAATTGCCAAAGAGCTTCAAAATTTGCCTTTTTAATAAGATAGGATAAGGGATGCAAAACACAAACATAATCTGCGGTAAGTTTATCATAGGAAAGCAAAAAAGATATGCCTAAATCCCGTGACATAACATCAAAATCCCGCATAAACTCATTTCTTTTTATGCTATTTCGAATAATGGAAGTAGTATCATTGTATGGCGGATTACCTACTATAATTATTTTTGCATCGTTTGTTAATCCATAGTGTGGCCGAGATATTTCATAAAGACTATTGTGATTGAAATATTTTGATTCAGGAGAATTTGTTTGTGCCGTTTCTACCGCTTTTTGATCAATATCTGCGCCGATTGTTTTTTCTCCGCGCAAGAAACCGCCATACCCGCAAGAGGTGTCGAGAATGGTATAGTCCGAGGCATTTGGTATATTTTTTTCTATAAGCGTATATACTATATCAACCAGCCAAGATGGGGTATAGTAACTGCCGAGATTTACCGTGCTTTTGTGATCTAAATGCTTCTGATCCATAGTCGGTACTATACACGATTATATTTTTTGTAGCAATAGAGGATACATTTTAAAATGATTTCTGCCCTAATGTCATATAACAAACAATTTACGTTGTGCCGCTAAAGCGCCTCGGTCTACGAAAAACCACAGTTAACCTTTCACGTTCCAGCATTTTATTATAAAATAATAGGGTATATTGCAAAACCTAATTGAATAAAAAAGAAAGATATAGTATAATATTTTATGGAAATTATAACCGAATCTAACAAACACTGGAAAAGACGTTTCTATATAATAGCGGCAGGACAGGCTGTCTCTTACATTGGCTCAAGTGCCGTACAATTTGCGCTTATTTGGTGGCTTACCAAGGAAACAGGATCAGCTCTTATGCTTTCTTTGGCCGGTCTTTTCGCTTTTCTACCGCAAACCCTCCTCGGCCCCTTCGCCGGTGTATGGGTTGATCGGCTCAAACGTAAAACCGTAATGGTAAGCGCCGACTTGTTTACCGGTTTTATCGCACTTGTTTTTGCAGGGGCATTCTTTATTGGCTCGCCGCCGTATTGGTTGGCCTGTGTTGTATTGGGACTTCGCGCCATAGGCGGTGTGTTTCATGGCCCGGCCTTACAAGCGGCAATCACCTTACTTGTTCCAAAAGAAGAACTCATCAAGGCAAACAGTATCAATCAATTTATTTTTGTTGGTACATTTATGCTGGGACCTATTCTTGGAGCGGCAATGTCCACGGCATTACCAATGGAATATATTTTGATTTCCGATATGGCATTGGCGCTTATTGCCTGTCTTGCGATTGCCGTAGTAAAAATACCGGAACTTGTGAAAAAAGAACATGAAGAAAAACATTTTTTCCGCGAACTAAAAGAAGGGGCATATATTTATCTTGAAGATAAAAAGCTTCTTTTCCTCACTGTTTCATCTATGATAGTGATGGTATTCATTATGCCATCATCTTCGCTTTATCCGCTCTTGGTAAGCGAGCATTTCGGTGGAAATGAATGGCATTTGAGCATCGTGCAAATTGTGTACGGGGCGGGAATGATGGCTGGAGCGGGTGTTACCGGAGCGCTGGGAAAAAAGATAACAAACAAAATCGCCCTCTCAATGTTTGGACTTTTTCTCTTTTCAATCACCATGTTTTTATTAGGTATACTTCCACCGACACAAATCGGCTTTTGGCTTTGTGTTGGCGTTTGTGTTATTATGGGTGCTGCTAACAATGTGTACAATATCCCCTATATGACCTATATGCAGGAAACAATTTCCCCAGAAAAACAGGGACGCGCATTTTCTCTTTTGAACTGTCTTATGAGCCTCACCATGCCGTTGGGGCTGCTCATCGCTGGGCCAGTGGCGGAAGTATGGGGGGTATTGTTCTTTTTTATGGTTAGCGGCGGAATCAGTTTTGCAGTAACTATCGTCTGTATGGTGATGATAAAAAGAAATATATGAAAATGGGCGGTACTACACCCTTGATATACTTGAAAGAATATGTAATGATTAAAAAATGGATAGGAAAAAGCCGATAAAAATAGCCATAGTAAATACTCCATTGCTAGATAGGCTGAAAGAAGAAATGAATATGAGTTTGAAAGGAGGCATTTATCACATTACCCAAATAAAATTATGTTATAATTCGAATCGTATTGAAGGTAGCAAATTATCTGAAGATCAGACGAGGTATCTATATGAAACAAATATGATTAGTTCTGAAAAAGGAGAAGTATTACATGTTGACGATATTGTTGAAACAATCAACCATTTTTCCTGTTTTAGATACTTATTGAAAACGGCAAAAGAACCTTTAAATGAATGTATTATAAAAGAGTACCATAGAATATTAAAAGCGGGAACATCCTATTCTCAAAAAGATTGGTTTAATATAGGAGAGTATAAAAAACTTGAAAATATGGTTGGCGGTATAGAAACTACCTTACCGGAAAAAATATCAGAGGAGATGAATGCTCTTCTTGAAAATTACCGACAAAAGAGCATTCATACAGCCTATACAATCAAAGATATTATAACATTTCATCACAATTTTGAAAGTATACATCCTTTTCAGGATGGGAATGGAAGGGTAGGCAGACTAATAATGTTTAAAGAGTGTCTGAAGAATAATATTATACCATTCATTATTGATGAAGAACATAAACTATATTATTACCAAGGGTTAAAAGAATATAAAGAAACGCCCGGATATTTAACAGATACTTGTTTATCGGCACAAGATGCATATAAAGAATATTTAAATTATTATAAAATACCATTTGCAGAAAATGGTAGTATTATATAGAATATTTATGGGGAATGAATTATGAAGGAAATTTATATTGAATCATCGAATGAATACAAAATAGATAATAATATTTTAATTATAAGAAACAATAAATTTATGGAAAATATTAACTTATTAAATTGTTCAAAAAACTATTATGAAAAACATAAAGTCCATGTAATTAAGAATGGATATATTCCTATTGGATATAGAAATATATTAGATATTTATCCATCATTTGAATTATGTGATAATGGATATAATATAAAACTTTATTTTAAAACAAAAGGCAATTTAATATTAAAACATTTAAAAATAGAAAAAAGGAGAAATGAAATATTATTTCTTCATTTTCAAAACTATCTATATGAAAATAAATTTACCACATTCGATTTAACCTAATGAATAATATAAAAATAGCATTAAAGTTTTTTGCCCCAAACTTGTTGCCACTCTGAAGAACCCGCTTGCACGGGAGGAGATCCTTGGCGCGTGGAATTTACTCACATTGCCTTTTTATTATACATTCATTGCCTAAAGTGTTTTTTT
This sequence comes from Spirochaetia bacterium, assembly GCA_026002265.1. Classification (GTDB taxonomy): domain Bacteria; phylum Spirochaetota; class Spirochaetia; order Treponematales; family Breznakiellaceae; genus BOBG01. The sequence continues at coordinate 6,792 of BOBG01000017.1, read as the reverse complement.
TTGTGGTGTGGAAAGATGCCATGAATTTATATCGTTTCCCCGGCGGCGGCACGGTTCTGACGGAACGGACACCGGGACGAAAATGGAATGAACCACAGCCAATTCCATGATGATAGGGGTGAGCTTTACATGGATCTTGGAATGCTCTCAAAGAATCAAAGAATACTCTCCGAGAATAAAAGCCGGGTCTTTTTCAGTCAAAGAACACTCTCAAAGAGTAAAAATCGACTCTTTTTAATCAAAGAATATTCTATAAAAGTCAAAATCGGATCTTTTTCAGTCAAGAAACATTCTCAAAGAGTAAAAGAATACTCCTTGAGAATCAAGAAACATTCTCGGAGAGTCAAAATCGACTCTTTTGGAGTATAAAAAGAGACTTAATGTATAAAAGGTATATATAAGAAATAAAAAGCATTGATGAGACAACCCGCCTGACAAAAAATTCAAACTTCATTATATTGGTATAGTCAATCAGAGTTGACGGTTTTTTGGTCGGCTTTATCAGTGCCAGTTCCGCAGTATTTGCTTTTGGCTTTAAGCTTCTCACCTACAGGTAGAATATTCCATATATTATTGCTTGTCAATAGCAGCTTAATCATCAAAAGGGAATATTTTCACTTCGACTTGACACGGGCGAATAATTGCCTATTATGATATAATATCATGGATCTTATACCCAGAAACGAAGCTCAAACCCGCTTTGAACTCATAGACCCCGCCTTGGAAATCAAAGGCTGGACAAGAGAGCATATCAAGATCGAAAAGTCCACCGGCGGAATCATCGTGCAGAACGGTAAAACCAGACGGCGCAAAGGCCGCACTGACTACCTCCTACGCCTCATCATCTCAAAAGACACACAGCCCGTGGCCGTTGCCCTCATCGAAGCCAAGGCAGAGGACAAATCCCCCGCCGCAGGGCTTACGCAGGGCCAGCGGGACGGCGAATGTGACAGGTTGAACGTCAAATTCATTTTTGCTACCAACGGGCACCAATTTGTAGAGTACGATAAATTTACAGGTGTTATATCATCTTTCAAACCAATGTCCGAATTTCCAACCCATGATGAACTAAAACGACGTTATGAAAAAGGCATGGCTTTTTCTCTTGAATCAGAGAGGGTAAAAAATCCGCCCCTCATTTTGCCTTCAAATGCACGTCAGAGAACGACGGCAGCCAGCTAATCGCCGACATGAAAGGCATGAACACCGATTATTTTATGGCAACAACCGTAGACCTGCTTTCAACAGGCATAGACATTCCTGCAGTACGCAATATTATGTTTTTCAAATATGTCAAATCACCTATATCATTTCATCAGATGGTAGGCAGAGGAACACGCCTTGCCGATAATAAAATGATGTTCACGATTTACGATTATACCGACGCAACCCGGTTATTCAGCAATGACTTCAAATCAAAACCAATTCCGCCCAGGACTGGCGGTGAAGGCGGTGAAGGCAGGGACAAATCAACCATTATTGAAGCCGATGGTTTTGAAGTTGAAATATCTCCCGATGGGCAATATGTTGTCTCAGAGATTGACGGTCAAATAAAGCGTATTACCCTTGCGGACTATAAAAAAGGTATTGCTCAAAAATTGCTGTCAAATTTGAATTCCTTTGAAGATTTTAGGAACCGATGGATTGCACCTTAAGAACGAAAAGATATGTTATATGTCATTTGAGCTAAAATTTTTGTAAAATATTATATGAATCAGTATTGACAAAATATAAGAAATAATGTAGAATAATATTGGAGAAATAATTGAAGGATATAAATAATATATGGAAAAACATAAAAATAGAACCATTAAATAATTGGACAAATTCTGCAAATACCTTAATGGAAAAAATAAATTACACACATTGTAATGGAGGTATACAATTACATAAATATAAAATAATTGGTGCTGAAGATATTATATGGAGTTCAACAAATAATGCGTTATTTTCACCAATCAATCCATTGGAAAGAAATAATTTTATAGAAACTATTTTGAAAAATAATAATTTAAATATATATAGAAATGACTTAGAAATTAATAACGATGATATTAAAATTAAATATCTGGAATATTATACAGATATATATGAATTATCAGGTATCTTGGGAAGGATAATGGGTTATGGCGGTGCCTATTATAAATTGGAACCTGAAATCGCATGGGATACGGCAAATAAATTTGTAAAAGATGAATTGGGAAATAGGTTTGAAGAATACAATATGTTTATAGTGAATATAAAAAATGCAGAATGGTTTTATGATATTGCATGGGATATTACTATAATAATATTAGGTAAAATAAAAAACGAAATAATATTTATAGATATAACAGATACAGATTAGATTAATAAATAGTAATAGAATAAAAATAATAATTAACAAAATAATGGTGTACGCCCAAACGACACATAACATGCCTGTATGTTTCGGGCGCAGTAGCGGAACCTTGATGAACTCCTGCAAAGCGGCTATTCTGCCGAAATACTGCGGCAGGTTGAAGGTTTAAGCGACTATGATTTATTTGATATACTCATAGAAGTTGCCTATGGCAAGACTGCGAAAAATAAGATGCAGCGTGTATTGGATTTTCAATCCAAAGAGCGTAAATGGTTAGCATCTTTGCATCAGGAAACAAAAGACGTTATAATAGCTATTGTAGACCAATTTGCAATTTGCGGAACGGATTGCATTGAAAACAGCGAATTATTTAAGGTTTTTGATGTGATGAAGGCAGGGGGCATGAAGGCTCTGAATATGGACGGCAATGCGAAGGCCTTATTGACCGAAGCAAAATTGAGGTTATTTGCGGCATGAAAACAGGAGGCTTTATATAGAAATGCTGATAGATTGCAGTGCAGTAATGACATTTATTACCAAAGAGACGGAAAAGGATATTGTTTTGAAGATGACAAGCGGAAGAGTGGAAATGGAGGATTATGACACAATTAAAAGAGCTGGCTATTGGGATAATACAGCGATTACCGGAAGAAAAGATGACATTTGTTTTCAATATTTTACAAAATGTTGAAAAAATTGTGGAAGACACAAGACATGGAGCTGATGAGGAAAGAGACATTGACGAAAGTCAAGTAGCCTATCAACGGCTTTTGAAATATTCTGGGACATTGCATCGGCATGTTGATTACAAAAAGGAACGGGCAGAAAGCAGGGATGAGAAATATGGTTATCCTCGTTGATACAAATATCCTTCTTGATTTTTTTCAAGACCGAGAATCATTTCGGAAAGATGCAATCAAAATTATTCAATTATGCTCTACTCATGTGGTTACTGGGTATATTGCTGCTCATAGCATCACGAATATTTTTTATATTTTGCGGAAGGACTATTCACCAGATAAACGAAAGGTGATGCTTCTGGATATGTGCCGTACAATGAATGTCATTGGGATTGACCAACAAAAACTTATTGAATCGTTAGTGGATGAAAGTTTTGATGACATTGAGGACTATCTTCAATTTGAATATGCCGCATCCATCGGTGCCGATTATATTGTTACCCGAAACACTGATGATTTTTCCGGCTCAACTATTCCTGCAATTTTGCCGGAAGAGTTTTTGGTAAAACTTGAGGCAGTGTATGGCTAACAAAAGCAAAGTCCCGTAAAGGTGGAAGTGGAGGAATGATACATTATGACTAACGTAAAAGAACAGGTAGTTGAACTTATCAACCGTATGAGCGATGAAAAAGCGCGGTATATTTTGAATATTCTCAAAAACATTGAAGGATATGCGGGAAAAAGTGATGCCGTGGAAGCGGATAATCTTAGACGCAGAAATGCGGCGTTTGAGGGTTTTATGCAGTATACGGGGCGATTACCGGCCGATTTTAACTACAAAAAAGAATTGGCGGAATATCGGGAGGAACGGTATGGTAGTTCTGATAGATACTAACGTGATTATTGATGCCCTAACCTATCGTGAACCGTTTATGCAAAACGCAAAAGCGATACTCAACAAATGCCGTAACGGGGAAATAATCGGGTATATTGCGGCTTATACCGTACCCACTATTTTTTATATTCTCCAGAAACATTTTTCTGTGAGCGAAAGAAGGGATATGCTGTCAAAGTTGTGCAGATTCATTGATGTTGCCGGAATCTCCAAGCAGCATGTTATTAATGCAATTGAAAATGAGCATTTTAATGATTTGGAAGATTGCTTGCAGATGGAATGTGCCGCATCCATCGGTGCCGATTATATTGTTACCCGAAACACTGATGATTTTTCCGGCTCAACTATTCCCACGGTTTTACCGGGAGAGTTTTTGGTAAAACTTGAGGCAGTGTATGGCTAATAAAGACAAACTCACGGAAGGGTGGAAATGGAGGGATGATACATTATGACTAATGTAAAAGAACAGGCAGTTGAACTTATCAACCGTATGAGCGATGAAAAAGTAATGACGGTCATTGCTTTTGTGAAAAATATGATGGATAAAACAGATTCTTCCAGCGATATTGAAAAAAGACGTGCCGCGTTCAGCCGACTTGCCGGTCTTACTGCCGATAATCCTGTTTCACTGGAAAAACAAAAAGAAATCAATACGGCATTAAAGGAATTAAGAGGCAAGTGAGCTTCCCAAGTCTAAAAGTTTGGGCTTCTGGTATCATTTTTTTGGAAGCCTTTCCCCGGACCTCAAAGTGTAGAGACCGCGTTTTGGGAAAGGCTCAACAAGCAAGAAAATTCGCACAAATTAGAACTTGAGACGCGTCTTTAAGGTGATAAGGGCGTGGGATCCGGTTTTTACCGGCCCTAATTCGCCGTGGTTCCCGCGGCCGGTAAAAAGGTCCCGGTCCAGAGGAACCTGACAGGAAAGATTCAGCGTCATGCCCTGAAACGGTTCATATTCTACCCCGAAAATCGGCAAAAAAGAAACATCCTCCAGGCTCGCCATGGCGGTGAGATTAAGGCGGGTGTAATCATTGATACTGTAGACCGCTGTCATTGCAATATAGTGCCGGTGCTGTAGGCCCATGCTTTCGGCGATGGAAGAATTTTCACCGCTGTAAAGGTACTCGGCCAGCAGGCTAAGATCGCCCTTGAAAAAAGAATAGTCAAAACCGACAGCAGCGGCGAGGCCATCAATCGTTGTTTTTGCTTCATAGTCGTAGGTGTAAAGGGCGTCTGCCACAAACCCCAGCTCAATATCCGCCTTGAGGGAGAAGCCGATCCGGTGACGACCCCATGTATAGGGATCCTCGGGACTTTCATAGGCATAGAAGCCCTGGAGGCTGGCCTTGTCCCAATGCTTTTCGGCCCCCACACCGGCGATGAAGCCATCGGAGATGAGGGGATCTTTCGGGGCCGCGGCAAAGGCAAGAAATTTTAAGGTGTCTGTAGGATAGGCCGAAAAAGATGCTCCCAGTACGCCCCGGGGCCGGGCATCGGGGAGGAGGGGGCTGCGGGGATTGAGGAAATCCGTGGGGCCCCAGACAAGGCTATAACCCAGGGGGATTCGTAAAAGTCCCGTGTCGAGCTGAAGGGCTTCCCCCCGGATGCGGAAGTAGAGCCGCTCCAGTTCCAGCGCGGCGGCGTAGTTTTCACCGGAGACATAAGCTGTGGATGTTGAAACCGCGGCCGCTGCAATATTCCCCGTGGCCGCGATAAGGTTTACCGCGCCGTAGATTGAGGCGTAGTCCCGCAGTTTTGTCTGGAAGCGGAGGTTGGCCCAGGTTTCAAAGCCCATGGAAAAGTCCGGTGCCGCTCCTGCCCCCGCCGAGCCAAGAAGGCGGCTGTCCAGAGTCCCCGAGAAATCAAGCCCCTGGGCAGCCAGAGCGCCGCTGGTGAACACTATCAGCGCCATGGCGATCAACCAATCATGTGCAAACATTATTTTTTTCATAAGATCCCCCAAAACTTCCTTTACCCTATCGTTCCAAATTCCGCTGGCTGAACACCGAGTCCGCGATGGGCTTATCAAGGATAACGTTCTTCATCACGAAAGTGGTTTTGCTGTTTTTGCGCAAAAGGTCGCGCATCTCGTATTCCACGGGGAAACGGCGGCCGCCGATCACATCCACTTTGATCATGGTGAAATCTTTTAGCTTGGCGCCGGAAAGGGCAAACATTTCATAATGAAGAAGATCGCCCGTTTCTTTATCAATCCAGAGTTTTTGTTTGGGGTAGCTCTCGGTTTTTTTCTTTGCACTTAAATCAAGCACCCAGCAGTCGCGCCCGTTCCAGACCTCAGTGCCGGACAGAACCGGATTGTAGCGGCTGGAAAGGCTGTCATTATTGATGGTGTCTTCGTAGGAAAGGTCGGACCCCATCATACTTTCTTTGAGCATGTGGCCGGAGATGAGCATCACTTCCTCGGTATCCGGAGAATACACGTAGAGCCGTCCGTCCCGTTTGAGGTACTTGGTGCCCCGGTCCTCGGGGTTGGTAAATTCGATAAAGCTGTGGGTATCACCTCTTGACCAGGCTTTCATCACCTTTACATAGCGCCGGTTCTGATACTCGATGATCATCTCTCCCTCGTACTCAATGGTGGTGTAAATTTCGTTCTCATCGATCCTTCGTAGCAATTCTGACGCCGTTGGCGTCTGAGCAAAAACGAGACCGGCTACAACAAACATTAACACAACGGTAAACATTTTCCTTTTCATAAAAACCTCCATTATTTTTAGGGATCGAGGGGGCTGATTAAGAAAACCGGCGGTTCTTCCGTGGAATTACTGCGAGCTTTCAAATCATGCTCCCCATTCCCTATCCTCTATTCCCCATTCCCCTATCCCCCACTCCCTATCCTCTATTCCCCTATTCCC